>CAZWTB010000159.1:0-15697 GCA_964636875.1 uncultured Thermodesulfatator sp. | reverse complement strand
AAATTCTTCATATCTTTTTTTTCCTCCTTTAAAATTCCGGATATTTTAAAAATAAAAATTGCTTCTCAACAATTAAATTTATTACACCTTTTTATAAAATCAATAACCATACCCAATTACTTTTTAATTTTCTATCTCTATCACAATTACCTCTTCTGCAGGATGTTTTGGTTCGTATTCAGGATGGATATACAATCCACAAATTCCTACCACCTCACCCCGATATTCACACAAAATAAGATTTTCTCTATTATAAAAAGGAACTCCCTTTTCCTGCAGAAACTTCTTGAGCTTTTTGTAACCAACTCCAGCAATCCAGATTCTATCTCCTTTTTTCCTTCCTCTTAAAACAAAAGGAAATCTTAATTTTTTTGCAGAAAAAATCATTCCTTCTCTGAAATCCTCTTCAATTTCAAGAAATCGCGTTTTAAAAATCCTGAGATTCCTTCCAAAAATTTCATATTTTCCCTGATTTTCAACAAAAATTTCCTCTTTTCCTTTTTCAAGAATTTCTTTTCCTGCAAAGAATATAAACCTGCCGGATTTCCCTGCAATAAGTCCTCCGGGAAGATCTATACTTGTTCCGCTTTTTAATTCCAGAAGCGCATCAATTTTTTCTACATGAGTATAACCTATCCTTGAAAGAGGAAGTCCAAGTTTTTTAAAAGTAACAAAATAAATTCTTCTTCTAAAAGCAGGATGTAAATTTCTAAATTCTTCAACTTCAAACCTCGGATTATTTTCACTTCCTTTATTCAAACGGTGAAAACTTTCTTCTGCCAGTTTTTCCAGAAAATCTTCTTCTTCTGAAAGTATCAAAGCGGTTTTTTGTAAATTTTTTTTAAAGGAAACACCAAAATGCTTTTCTATAAAAGGAATCAAAATATGGCGAATCTTATTTCTGAAATATCTTAAATCAAGATTTGTTAAATCTTCTCTCCAGGAAAGTTTGTTTTCCATGGCAAACTTTAAAAGTTCAGTTTTTGTAAAAAAAAGAAGAGGTCTTATAATTTTATTTTCTCTTTTCAGGGGTATACCTGCAAGTCCTCTTTTACCTGTACCTTTAATAATACGCATAAAAATCTCTTCTATCAAATCATCCAGATGATGGGCAAGAGCAATCTTCTGGAGAGCATATTTTTCTACAAGCCTGTTCCACAAAGAATAACGCAAATTTCTTCCTGCAACTTCCAGACTGATTTTTTCTCTCCTGGCGTATTCTTTAACAGGCACAGTGCTATAAATAAAAGGAATTGCAAATCTTTCACAAAGGGTTTTAACAAAAAGGGCGTCTTCAAGAGAATCTTTTCGTATTCTGTGATCAAAATGCGATACTAAAAAAGTAAGATTAAATTCTTCTTTAATAAGGTTAAAAAGATGAAAGAGAACAACAGAATCTACACCTCCAGAAACACATAGAAGAATCCTTTCCTCTTTTTTTAAAAGCGAATATTTTTCCAGTATTTCTTTAAATTTATCCAGAAGATTTTTGGAATAGTTCACAGGTTATTTCTGGCTTTTCCTTAAAAAGTTTTTCAATCAATTTTTTTAATTGAGAGGAAACTTCTTTGTAATCGGGGAGAGAGGAGAGTTTATGGAAACTTTCTTCTACAGAAGGTGGAGGGGTGACTTTGAGTTTTTCTGCAAGCTCTCTCCTTGCTTCTTCTATATTGGTTCCTTCCCATTCAGGAGAATCCTCAAGTTTTTCAAAAAATCCAAGTATTGCAGAAATATCAAATTTTCTGTGAAACTTCTCTGTTTCTTTTTCAAGTGCCCGATAATACTTTTTAAACTTTTCAAACTCCTCAACATAGGCTTCTGTAGCATCTTTTAATTCCTGATAAACTTTTGCAAAAAACTTATTAAATTTACCTTTTCTGGTAAAGGCAAAGGGCAGAGTTTCTGATTGAAAAAGTTCTTTTTGTATTTTTTTTTCATCCCAGTTTTTATTTTTTTGGAATATCTCTTTAGCTCTGACAAAAAGCTCTTTTAAAGGAAATCCTGTTAATTTTTCAAACTCATTTCTAATTTCGTCACTTCCCAGAAGGAACCATATTTTTAATCCTGCCTTTACCACTTCTTCGTATTTTTTTTCCAGATCTTTCAAATCTTCTTTAAAAACTTCCCAGGTTTCTTCCATAAGGAGTTTTTCAGAATAGTAATTTCTGGCAAGTTCGCTTTTTATTTCTGTTTCAAGTTCTTTTAGAAAATCGTCCCAGTGTTTACTCATCTTTTTCTGGTCTCCTTGATTGTATTACATCAGCCATAAGATAAAATTCCAGAGGACCTCTTTTTTCTTCTGGCACAACCATGGAAATCTCTGCAATTCCCACTGTAACTCCGGGATAAATTCTTTCTTTTACCTGGATCACTTTTGTTTTAAATTCTTTTATTTTCTTTTCAAGATCTTTTATTTTTTCTCTTATGGATCGGAGTTCTTCTTCTGCTCTTCCATATTCTTCTCTTAACTTAAGCCATATTTTCTCTTTATCAGGACTCATTCTTCCTTCTTCTTTAAGTCTTTCTCCAAGCATTATACCATAGGAAATTTTCATCAGATTTTCTTTAAGTATAAGTTTTTTTTGAACCAGGCTTAAATAAGGTTCTATAAGATCAGGATCGTGACCTGCAAACACCCTGGTTGCAGTTTGAGATTCATTTCCCAGAATTCCTGCTTTTATGTTTCCTGCAACTTTTACTTCTCCACCATAAATTATTCCTTTTCCAGAAGTTGCCTCAAGTTCACCTTCAACAAGAGTTTTTGAAAAAATTAAATAATTTTCCACTTTTAGATTTCCCTTTACTTCAATTACTGCATATTCAACACCTTTTATTTCCGCGTTTCCTGTAACCTTTACAAAAGTCTCTTCTCCTCTGATTATACCCTTGCAAAAAAAATCTCCATTAACTTCTATGTGAACTTTATTTTCCGTGCATCCTTCAAGTATAAATTCTCCTTCACTTATAACTTTAAAACCAAATTTAACATCTCCTTTTACTGTAAGTCTTTTTCCTTTGAAGTAAACATTACCTATGGAAAAATCCACATCTCCTTTTATCTCGTATTCTGGATAAACTTCAAGCACAAAATTTTCGAGTTTTACAACTCCTGAGAATTTAGCTTTAACAACCTTTTCTTTTTCATCTATATAGACATTTTCTCCCAGGGTAATTTTCTTTTCTTCTTTTAATCCAGGTGGTTCCAGAGGATCTCCCCAAACATTATATCCAGGAACACCGGGAACAGCGGGAAACCACTTTGCTATAACCTCATCTTTTTCAGCACATATTATCTTTCTGCACAGATCTCTCAGATCTTCCTTATTAAAATTTTTTTCCAGAGTTTTTATCAGTTTTTCGCAATATCTTTCTCCTATTTCTTCAAGAAGAGGGAGGAACTTTTCTTCAAGTTCATATCTTTCAGAAACAGGTGGTTTAGGAGGAGTTCCTTTGGCAACGACAATTTTACCTTCCACCACTTCTGGTTCAGGTAAAACTCCTTTTATACCTTCTTCCACAAGTCTGCTTTTTAAGTATTCCCAGTTTTCCTGAAGATTTCTGGCAAATTCAGGATCTCCTTCTTCATTTTCCATATAAATAATCATATCATCAGGAGATACCTTAAGAAGAAAATCTCCTATCCAGAGTCCCTGCTGTTTGGCTTCTTTTCTATCTATCATTATAAAGTTTTATTATTTTTTACGCCAGCTCTTTTCTTCTCCTCTTAAAAGTCTTTTTATGTTTTCTTTATGTTTTATCCATATCAACACCGTTAAAAAAAGAGCAGAAGCTATGTAATGGAAGGGATAATTAAAGAGGTAGAGAAAAACTGGTAGAAGAAGTGTTGCAGTGAGAGAGCCTACTGATACGAAATCAGTTATTGCAACTGCAATAACAAAGAAAACAAGAGAAAGAAGCATGGCTTTTGGAGCAAGATAAAGGAAGGTTCCTATGGTTGTGGCAACTCCTTTGCCTCCTTTAAGTTTTAAAAAAATTGAAAAGAGGTGTCCCAGAACCGCAAAAAAAGCAACCCAGGGAAGCACAACATCAGCAGGTAAATTCAAATTTTTAACAAAATGAGAGGCAATTATTAGAGCAAGGATCCCTTTTCCTGAATCACCTATGAAAGTTATAATACCCCATTTTTTACCCAGAAGACGGGCAACATTGGTTGCACCGGGATTTTTACTGCCTGCTTTTCTCGGATCAACTCCCCGGGGTAAACTTACAACAAGAGCAAATGGAATAGAACCCAGTAAATAACTTATTAAAAAAATTAAAAAAAATTTCAGCGTCACAAATTCATTACACCTATTTAACTTAAATTAAGAAACTGGATAAACACTAACGACTTTCTTACCCCATCTGCTTTCAAACTTTACAATACCGTCTATTTTAGCAAAAAGCGTATAATCTCTTCCCATTCCCACATTAAAACCCGGACGGAATTTGGTCCCTCTCTGTCTTACCAATACTTCTCCTGCTTTTACAAACTGTCCTCCATATCTTTTTACTCCCAGATACTTGGGCTGGGAATCTCTTCCGTTTCTCGAAGCTCCTCCGGATTTTTTATGAGCCATGGTTTACCTCCTTAAATTTATCCAACTATTTCTTTTATTTCTATAGTGGTGTAATACTGCCTATGTCCTCTTTTCTTTTTATAACCCTTTTTAGCTCTTTTTTTAAAGACAATTATCTTGGGAGAACGCCCCTGTTCTACAATGGAAGCCACCACTTTACATCCCTCAACAACAGGTCTCCCAACCTTAAGATCTCCTTCCTTGTTAACAAGAAGCACCTCGGAAATCTCCACAGTATCGCCAACCTGTCCTTCAATTTTTTCAACTTTAAGTATATCTCCAGGTCTTACCACATATTGCTTACCACCTGTCTTAATTACTGCAAACACAGAACATCCCTCCTTTTAAATTTTTCTTTTTAACATATCCAAAAATTCCTTTTTGTCAAGCACTCAAAAACACTCTTTTTCATCTCTGTTCAAAGGACTTTATTTTTAAATATTTTGTATTATACTTGTTTAAACCCTAAGGGTATTTTTACCATGAACAAAGATAAAAAGGTAGAAGATTTAAAAAAATTTAAATCTGCTCAAGAAGTCGAAACTCCTGAAGATTTTTCTCAACTTGAACCCGAAGAAAAAGAATATCTAAAAAGCCTGGGATTGGATGAGAGTCTTAAAAGAGAAGGGGAATTCCTTCAAGTTAATGGTAAAACTCTTTTTTATAGAAAACAGGTTGAAGGGCTGGAACTTCTTCCTATAAAAGAAGCTTTAAAAAAATACGACTGGCTTTCAGACTATTACTGGAAACTTCTTTCTCCCAGAAAAGATGCGCTATCAAAAAGCGTATTTGAAGAACTGGATGATGGATACTTTGTCAGAGTGCTTCCTGGATATAAACTTGTTTATCCTGTTCAGGCGTGTCTTTATATAAGAACATCCGGAATTGCTCAAAAAGTTCACAATATAGTTATAGTTGAAGAAAATGCAGAACTTAATCTTATTACTTCGTGTGCAGTCAAAAAGCACATAGGTTCAGCTTTCCATATCGGTGTGTCCGAATACTATGTTAAAAAAGGAGGTAAATTAACTTTTACTATGCTTCATTCATGGAACGAAGAAACCATAGTAAGACCTAAAACAGGTATCCTTGTGGAAGAAAATGCAACTTTTATTTCTACTTATGTAAGTCTTTTCCCTGTAAAAAGTATAAAATCTTATCCAGTATGTAAACTTGTGGGAGAAAATGCAAAAGCATCTTTTGCTACAGTCATAGTAAATTATCCTGGATCTGAAATAGATACAGGTGGAGAAATTTTTCTTGAAGCACCTTACACAGGAACTGAGCTTATTTCAAGGACAGTGATTTACGGAGGTAAAAACATTTCAAGAGGGAAAATAATTGCCAAGGCTCCTAAGGTAAAAGGTCATCTTGAATGTCAGGGACTTATGCTTTCTTCAGAAGGAATAATGTCTGCCATACCGGAACTTGAAAGTCATCATTCAGATGTTGAGTTAACTCATGAAGCAGCAGTTGGTAAAATAGCCAGAGAAGAAGTTGAATATCTAATGGCAAGAGGACTCAGCGAAGAAGAAGCAACTTCTCTCATTGTAAAAGGATTTCTTTCTTTAAAAATAGAAGGCATACCTCCTTCACTTCAAAAACAAATAGATCGAACCCTTGAAATAGCAAGTCTTGGATTTTAAAGACAGATGAAGTTAAAAATAAAATCTTACCTCAAAAATCTTACCCCTTATCCCCCGGGTAAAACAATAGATGAAATTAAAAGAGAACTTAATGTTTCTGGAAAAATTTATAAGTTTAATTCTAATGAAAGTCCTCTGGGACCTCCTGAAGATGTAGTAAAAGTAATAAAAAAATTAGCTGGAGAAGTTCATCTTTATCCAGAAGCAGGTTATATCGAATTGAAAAAAGCAATTGCCGAAGAATGGGGGGTTTCTCCTTCAGCAGTAGTTCTGGGAAATGGTTCTGACGAAGTTATAGAACTCGTTTTTAAAGCCCTTATTGAACCCGGAGACGAAGTAATATTTACTCAACCAAGTTTTTTAATGTATGAAAAGTTTTCTGAAATTTATGGAGCCAGTATTAAAAAAGTTCCTCTTTCCTCTGCTTATACCCATGATCTGGAAAAAATTTTAAAAAACCTCTCCTCCAGAACCAAGGTGATTTTTCTGGATCATCCTCACAATCCAACAGGAAGCACTATTAAAAGAGAAAACTGGCAAAAATTTCTAAGAAGAGTCCCGGAAGATGTTCTCGTGGTTATAGACGAAGCTTACGGAGATTTTATAACCGATCCCTCTGTTCCCCTGGGAATAGAGTTTTTGAAAAAGGGATTTCCGGTTATGATAATAAGAACATTTTCTAAATCTTATGGACTTGCAGGTTTAAGATTGGGCTATGGAATTACCCATTCTGATTTTGCACAGATTCTTGATTCTCTCCGACAGCCCTTTAATCTCAACATCCTTTCTTATAAAGCAGGAATTACTGCTATTAAAAACAAAAAGTATCTTGAAAGTTTAAAAAATCTAATAAAAGATGGAAGAGAATTCTTAAGTTCAGAATTTAAAAAACTTGGATTCCGGGTTTTACCGTCTCAGGCAAATTTTATAATGGTTGACTTTGGAAAAAAAGCCGAAGATATTTATAAGAAGCTCATGAAAAAAGGAATTCTCTTGCGTCCTTTAAAAGCTTATGGTTTCCCTACTTTTTTAAGAATCTCCATCGGAGTTCCTGAAGAGAATCGCCTGCTTTTAAAAGAAATAAAAAATCTGCTTTAAATAATAAAAAAAGCCCTCCCGTTAACGGGAACGGGAGGGCTTGAAATCCTACAGGCTGGTTTTCATTATCTCAGAAGCTGGAGCACTAATTGAGGCTAGCTGTTTGCCTGAGCAAGCATTGCAATTGTAGACTGCATTCTGATCTGATAGGTGGTAAAGTTGCTCATTTCTTCTGCATAGTCAGTGTTCCTGATAACGGATTCTGCCTGTTTGGTGTTGTCATAAGCAACTTTCTGTGCATCAAAGATAGACTGGAGGTTGTTAATAGTAGCTCCGATCTGAGCACGCACAGTATCAACTCTCTGAAGAGCAACCTTTGCAATCATCAAACCAATCTCAGCTCCTGTATTGCTCCTTACATCAATTGCATAAAGATCTTTAAATTCATCGTCAGTTGCAGATCCAATGGAGAAATTAAGTGTTCCATCTATGTTGGTAAGACTGATATCTGTAGATGCGGTTCCCATATCTTCAGGTCTTGCAATGTAAATATCTCCCACTTTTACAGCAGAAGCAAGAGTAGCACTTGCCTGTGCAGAAGCTCCTTCAATAAGCTGATTCAAATTAATGGTTCCTGTTGCAGAAGCTAAGCTTACTTCAAGTGCTATGCTTTCTCCGTGTTCGGTTTCAAGAACAAGTCTTCCGTTTTCTGCCTTTGCATTAAGAGGAGCTCCTGCAGTAGCTGCCTCTCTGTTAATCTTTTCAACAAGTTCGTCAAGAGTAACAGTGGTGTTTACAGTAAAACTAAAGCTAACAGCAGAACTACTTCCCACTTTTCCTACATAAAAGGTTAAAGTAGCAGATGCATTAACATCTGCTATAGCATGATATTCATCCGCAATACTTACATTTACAGCCTTGGCTTCAAAATCAATGTCATAAAGTTGATGGTTTATGTTATAGGCAAGAATACCTACATCTGTCATATTATAAGTGCTTGAAAGAACGGTAGATGCATTTAACACTCTACCACCTATGGTTACAGTTATAGGACTGGTTGCACTCTGAACAAATTCTCCTCCAAGAGCAGTTGCACTTACATTGCTGGAACTGGTTTTACCGGTTGCAGCAATCATGTATGCTCCAAGATCCCTTGCCTTAAGACTGTCAATACTGAGTCTTACAGTTTGCTGCATTCTTGGACCATAGTGGATGTATTTATCTGTAAATGTTCCATCTAAAAGTTTAATTCCGTTATATTCGGTATCTGTTCCGATTTTCTGAATAACATCGACAAAGTTTCTGATTTCCTGTTGAAGTGCTGAACGGGCATTGGGGTCATTAATATCGTTTGCAGCGTTTTCTGCCCTTACATAAATTTCCTGAAGCTTTTCATAAATCTGACCTGCTGCAGACTCTGCAATCTGCAATGCAGACATCCCTGTTTGAATGTTTTTATTACCCTGATCATAAGCCCTTGCTACTGTATCAAGCATGTCAGAAATAAACAATCCTGCAGAGTCGTCTGCAGCACTTAAAATTCTGTAACCTGTTGACAGCCTTAACAAACTTTTGTTCATAAATCTCTCATTTCTAATTAACGCAGTATGCGTTTGTGCTGCTGCTTCATTAAAGTTAATCCTTACTGCCATATCTGATCACCTCCTTTTATTTTTTCTTTTTCTTGCTTTTTCTGTATATTTATATCGGTAGCTTTGCAAAAAACTTTAAACCTATTGATTGAAAAAAATTTTAAAACCAAATTTTTAAAACTTTCTTATGTTGCAATACTCAGTTTAAAAGGTATAATTGAAATAAAAATTTTAAGGAGATGTCTGATGGAAGCACTTACCAGTTTGAGAGGCACTGATAAAATTATAGTTCCTATCCGGCTTACTTCAAAGTCTAAAATAGTTTTTCAGTGTTATCCAGGTGTTCCCTGTTTTAAACTTTGTTGTTCGGATCTCTTTCTTCCACTTACCCCCTACGATATAATCAGAATTAGAGATAAGCTTGGTCTTACCACAGATGAGTTTCTTCTTAAATACACCGAACCTTTTTTACTTCCCAAGGCAAAATTACCAATAGTTCGTCTTAAAATGACAGAGACAGAAGAAAAACTCTGTCCTTTTTTAAGTGAAGGCGGATGCACAATTTATGAGGTTAGACCTCTTGCCTGTAGATATTATCCTCTGGGATTTGGACTCTTTAGGAATCGAGACGAAAGAAGAAACGAGGAAGTTTATTATCTGGTTAAAGAAGGTTTTTGTCAGGGGCTGGATTCAGGAAAAGAAATGACTGTAGAGGAGTATCGTAGATCCCAGGGCATCCCCGAACTTGAAGAACCAATTAAAGAATGGGCAGAAATTATAATGAAAAAAGAATCTCTGGGACCTGTGGAAGTCCCTGAAAAAAGTCTTGAACTTTTCTTTATGGTAAGCACAAATCCAGAAAGATTTAGATCTTTTGTTTTTGAAAGTAAATTTCTTGACATATTTGAAGTCCCTGAAAAAACACTTAAAGAAATTAAAAAAGACGATTTAAAACTCCTTCAGTTTGGATTTAAATGGTTAAAAACCGTTCTTTTTGGAGAAAATCTTATCAAAAGAAGAAAAACAAGCCCTGCAGTTAAAAAAATAAAACCCTTTTAAACTAAACAGACTTTAAAAAATTTATAAAATCCTCAAGCACAGGAGTAAAGCGCTTGTTTTTTAACCACACCAAATAAAACTTTCTTTTTATTTCCACTCCTTTTATTTTCACTTCTTTTAAAAGACCAAGTTTTTTTTCATTTTCTATTGCAAAGGCAGAAACAAATCCAAATCCCAGTCCTGCTTTAACAGCTTCTTTAATAGCTTCTGTGGAACCAAGTTCTCCACACACTTTTAATTTTTCAATCTGTAAACCTTTTTCCTGTAAAGTTTCTCTTACTATCTTCCAGGTTCCTGATCCTTCTTCTCTTTTAACCACAGGTAATTTATATAAATATTCTGGAAAAATGGTTTCTTCCTCAAAATCCGGAGGTGCTATAAAAACTATTTTATCCTCATACCAGGGAACATACTCTAAATCACTGTTTTTAAAAAGTGCACCCACAATTCCTATCTCAAGTTCTCCTTTTCCCACTCTTTCAACGATTTCCTTGGAATCTCCAACTTTGAGATAAACCGAAACTTCAGGAAACACTTCTTTAAACCTTTTTATCAATCCCGGAAGAAGATACTGACCGGGTATGGTGCTACCTCCTATTTCAAGAGAACTCTTTTTGAAATCCCTGAAAGCCTCAAGTTCACTTTCCAGATTTTTTAATAAAAATAAGATCTCCCTGCCATATCTATAAAGAATCCTTCCTGCTTTGGTGGGAATTACTTTTCTGGTATGACGATCAAAAAGAGGAATACCAAGCTGTTCCTCAAGAGACTTTATGTGTAGAGTAATGGTGGGTTGAGCAAGAAAAAGCTCCCTGGAAGCCCTGGAAAAACTCCCAGTTTCATAAACTTTTACAAATACTTCAAGCTTCCTTAAATCTATCATCAAATATCATTTTCACCCCACTTATTACTTTTTGCAATTAATTGTTAAATAAATCACAATAAAAATTTTAAAGTTCAGCTATGTCTTTTCTGAAACTGAAGTCCACATCAAGAGGATATTTACCTGTAAAACAGGCAAGACACACCTTTTCTCTCAGATCTCCAACTGCATCAAGAAGACCGTCTATACTTAAATAATAAAGAGTATCTATTTCAAGATAACGCCTTATTTCTTCTACACTGTGTCTTCCTGCAATGAGTTCCGAAGAAGAAGGAAAATCAATACCAAAAAAACATGGATACTTTATCGGTGGGCAGGAAAGTAAAAAGTGAATTTTCTTTGCTCCTGCATCTTTTATACTTTTAAGTCTATTTTTACTCGTGGTTCCCCTTACAAGAGAATCGTCTATTATAACCACTTCCTTTCCTTTTATTATTTCTCTCACAGGATTTAACTTCATTTTTACTGAAATATCCCTCAATCTCTGAGAAGGTTGAATAAAAGTTCTTCCAACATAGTGATTTCTTATCATTCCGAATTCAAGAGGAATACCACTTTCCTGAGCATAACCAATAGCTGCATAATTTCCGGAATCAGGAAAAGGCATAACAAAATCTGCTGAAAGAGGACATTCTTTATAGAGATTTTTACCAAGATTTTTTCTAATGGGATAAACATTTTTCGTAAAAATATAACTATCCGGTCTTGCAAAATAAATAAATTCAAAAATACAGTGGCTTTTGGGAAAATCCTGTTCAAAAGGATAATAAGACTGAATGCCGTTTTTGTTTATAACAAGGATTTCACCGGGATTTATGTCTCTTAAATATTGAGCTGAAATAAGATCAAAAGCACAGGTTTCAGATGCTATCACATAGCCACCATTTAAAATACCCAGAGCAAGAGGTCTGAAACCCCAGGGGTCTCTAAATGCAACAAGTGTGTCCTCACACAACAAAAGCACTGAATACGCTCCTCTGATCTGCTTCATGCACTCAGTTACTGCCTCAACAAGCCCTTTTTTTAAATTCTTGACTATGAGATGCATTATAACTTCGCTATCCATGGTTGTCTGAAAAATATGACCTTCTTCCTCAAGAGAACATCTTATATTATAAGCATTCACAAGATTACCATTATGAGCAAGGGCAAGGGTTTTTCTGGAGAAATTTACACAAAAAGGTTGAACATTTTGCAAAATTGAAGAACCTGTGGTGGAGTATCGCACATGTCCTATTGCAATCCTGCCAGGAAGATCTTTCAAAATTTCCTCCTTAAAAACCTCGCTCACCAGACCAAGACTCTTCCACTCTCTTATTTTTTTTCCATCAAATACAGCCATTCCAGCGCTTTCCTGTCCCCTGTGTTGCAGGGAATAAAGTCCAAAATATGTATAATTAGCTGCTTCTTTTACCCCATAAATTCCAAAAATCCCGCACATTTCTCCCCCCTGAAAAAGTGCTTTTAGTTAAATCGCACCTCCAACAGTAATTTCCGGAATTCTTAAAGTGGGCTGACCATCCGAGACAGGAACACTCTGACCATCCTTTCCGCATATTCCTGCTTCAAAATGAAGATCGTCTCCCACCATATCTATAATTTCAAGAACCCTGGGACCATTTCCAACAAGAGTCGCTCCTTTTACAGGATGGACAATTTCTCCTTTTTCAATAAAATATCCTTCTCTTACCTCAAAAACAAAATCCCCTGTAAGGGGATTTACCTCCCCTCCTCCCATTTTCTTTACCAGAAGCCCTCTATCTATGCTTCTGAGAATCTCTTCAGCATTATGAGGACCCTTTTCAATATAAGTATTCCCCATTCTGGGAATGGGTATATTTCTAAAATCCTGCCTCCTCCCATGTCCATTACTCTGTTTATCATACTTCAAAGCTGTTTTTCTATCATAAAGAAAATTTCTTAAAATACCTCTTTCTATAAGAACCACCCTACATGCTGGTGTCCCCTCGTCATCAAACTTATAACTTCCGTAAAGTTCTGAAAGAGTTGCATCATCAACCACAGTAATCAAAGAGCTTGCAACTTTTTCTCCAATTTTTCCAGAATAAACAGATAGTCCTTCTTCTGCATGATCTGCTTCAAGACCGTGTCCTACTGCTTCGTGAATCATGGTTCCACCAGCTTCTCCAGCAAGAACCACAGGCATAACCCCTGCAGGTGCTTTTTTAGCTTCAAGCATAATTTCTGCAAGCCTGCATGCCCTTACAGGAACTTCTTTAATCTCCTTTAATTTTATTGCCTTTTCAAATGGCAAACATAATCCCTTAACCTCGTATCCCCTCTCCAGCCTGTCACCTCTTTCCACCACAACCACTGCTCCTATTCTAAAATAAAATCTCTCCTCCTCAATCACACCCCCTTCAGAATTTAAAATAAAAATCTCCTTTTTCTGCTCTGTAAGACCTATTTGATAATGCCTGAGTCCACCAAATCTCTTTTTTATTTCTTCCTCAAGTTCCTTTAAAAATTCAAATCTATCTTTAAAAATATCCAGGTCCAGACTATCTCTTAAAACTTTGCCTGATTTTACAAATCCTGCACTTTCCTTACCCCTTATAAATTCTTCAAGAAAATCAGAATCCAGAACAGAAGTAAATCTTGAAATGGTTTCAAAATCAGGACATATCTTTCTGAAGTTTATACCTGAGTCTTCACCCCAGTGAAGTTCCTCAATCCTGCCCGGCTCAAGAACAACACGAAAAGTTTCCTTCCTTTCCACATAAACATCAGAATAAAGAGACTTTTCAGAAAATTTTTTGAAAAGAAAATCCAGATTTTCCGGCAAAATTTCTCTTATTTTCACCTCTTTTTAAACCTCTATGTAAAAATCCAGAATCTTCTGAGTTTTATTTTAACAAATTTACATAAAATTCAAACTCTTTTTTACTCATACAACCTGATCTTCCATAACTTCTCAAACTCAATCCTGCAGAATAAATTCCAAGCTTTAAAATTTTTTCGTCTTCCAATCCCATTAAAGTCCCAGCAATAACCCCTGCATTAAAGTAATCTCCTGCTCCTGTGTTGTCAATCACTTCTTTAATTGTTACAGCACTTTCAATAATTTTTTTCTCAGGAGTTATAAGCTCTGCCCCTTCTTTTCCCTTTTTTAAAAATATCTTTTCCACACCCAGATCAAACAGTTCTTCGGGTGAAAAAGAAAAAAGCTCAAGTTCCTTTTGAGTAATAAAAAAAAACTTACAGAATTTAACAAAAGGAATAAAAAAGGACTTTCCTTTTTTAGCATAAATTTCTCCAGGATCAAATGAGATTTTACTTTTCTTTTTAACTTTTTTTAAAAGCTCTTTCTGAAATTCCTGTCCATAAGAACTTGCAAAAGAAGAAAAATGCCATAACATTGGCTCTGGAATTTCTCTTTTTAATATCTCACAAATATAATTTTCGCAATCTCCTGGAGAAACCACTATAAATCTGTCTTTTTTTTCATCCAGTATAATTAGTGCAAGACTTGTTTTGCCTTTTTGGGATATATACTCTGTGGAAATGCCTGCTTTTTCGAATTCTTTTAAGATCTTTTTGCCAAATTCATCTTTTCCTGTTATAGAAAAAAAGGCACATTTAAAACCCCATATTCCAAGGGCAAATATAGTATTGGCAGAAGACCCCCCACCACCTTCAAACAGAAATTCACCTGCTTTGTAGAGATATTCAAGAAGAAAAAGAAACTCTTTTCTGGGAAGAACTATTTCACTTCCAGGAGATGCAGTTTTTAAAGGTAGCTGGGAAAGGGATTCAACCCGGAAAAAAATATCCCAGTTAAGTGCCCCTGAACCACAAACATCCAGTTCCATAAAATAGTTTTAATCAACTCAATGCTCAATGGGAAGAGAAGATTCCTTTCCTTCCTGCACCTTTTCCTGAAGTTCAACGAGCTTCCACACATCAAGAGTAGGAGCTTCTCTAAACAGAGACTCTGGATCTTCAAGAACAAGTGCTCTCTTCAATACCTCATCCATACTTTCCACAGGGATTATCTCAAGTTTATTCTTTATCTTCTCGTCTATCTCCTTGAGGTCTTTTTCATTTTCCTTTGGAATAAGAACTGTCTTTATTCCCCCTCTTATAGCTGCAAGAAGTTTCTCCTTGAGTCCACCTATGGGTAAAACTCTTCCTCTAAGGGTTATTTCTCCTGTCATTGCAACTGTATTTTTAACAGGTATTTTAAGTAGAGCGGAAACTATTGCAGTAGCTATGGTAATTCCAGCACTTGGTCCATCCTTTGGAATTGCTCCTTCTGGAACATGCACATGGATGTCTATCTTTTTGTAAAATTCAAGAGGCAATCCGAGCTGTAATGCTATGGATCTAACATAACTCATTGCTGCCTGAACAGACTCCTGCATAACATCTCCAAGTTTTCCAGTTATTTGAAGATTCCCTTTTCCAGGCATAATTACTGCTTCTATCTGAAGCAGGCTTCCTCCTGTCTCTGTCCAGGCAAGACCTGTTGCAATACCTACCTGTGGTTTCTCTTCTGCAACTCCGTATCTATACTTTGGAACACCGAGAAATTCTTCAAGTTTTGAAATGGTTATCTTAAAAGGTTTAAATGCCTCTGGATTTTTAGCCACTTCTTTAGCAACTTTTCTACAAATAGTTGCAAGCTCTCTTTCGAGATTTCTTACTCCTGCTTCTCTCGTATATTTTCTGATGATTTCAAGAATAATGTCGTCATCAATTGGCACCTGCTCTTTGGTTAATCCATGGGCAGAAAGCTGTCTCGGTAAGAGATAGTTCTTGGCTATTTCAAGTTTTTCTTCTTCTGTATATCCAGGAAGTTCTATTATTTCCATTCTATCAAGAAGCGGAGCAGGAATTGTGTAAAGGGTATTTGCAGTTGTAATAAAGAGAACCTTG
>CAZWTB010000158.1:0-2072 GCA_964636875.1 uncultured Thermodesulfatator sp. | reverse complement strand
AAATTTAACGGAATTACCGGGTTCTAAAATATACATGCCAGGAGCAAGTTCCTTCCAGCTAACAAGTCCCTCGTGCTTTGGCATAACCACACTCCTTATTCGTAAATTTTTGTTTCTTTAAAAGCCCTTTCAAAGGCTTTTATATTTTTTTCTGCAAGTTTTCCAAATCTCTTTTCAAGAGCATCTTTAATGTATTCAGGATCAACAAGCCCTGTAGCTTTTACAAAAGCCCCAAGCATAGTGGTATTTGTGATGGGAAGCCCAAGTTCTTCTATTGCTATTTTTGTTGCATCAACTATTGCAAGTTTCCCTTTATAACCTCCAAGAAGCTCTCTCATCTCCTCTTCAGAAAGATGAGAATTTAAAATAGCTATTCCATCCTCTTTCAATCCAGCAGTTACTTTTACTATTTTAGGAAGACTTGGATCAAGCACTAAAATTACATCAGGTTCGTAAATTTTTTCTCTGGTGCGTATCCTTTCGTCAGAAATCCTTGCAAAAGCCTGGACAGGAGCTCCCCTTCTTTCAGGTCCAAAACTTGGAAAAGCCTGTGCATACTTACCCTGATTAATTGCCGAAATTGCAATAAGCTCTGCAGAAGTAACTGCTCCCTGCCCTCCTCTTCCATGTAATCTTATTTCTATCATTTGAACACCCCTCTTCTATTTTTTACAAAATAGATATCTTTAAATCATCTCTTAAATAAGATGCTTACACAACTTGCTAACTTTGTCAAGACTTCTGAATAAAATTAAACAAAAAATTTTTACGGGAATTTTCCCCTCTTAACATCTTTCACATTCAAAATGTAGTGGTATAATATAATTGAAACTACAATATCTTGTATTAAATTTCAAATAAAAAAGGATTATAAAGGAGGTTTTAGGCTATGGAACCCCTTGTTAGAAAGAGAAACGGCAAGCTGGTTCCTTTTTCAAGGTTCAGGATAGTTAATGCGGTTTTAAAGGCAATGAAAGCTGTTCATCAAGGAACAAAGGAGGATGCTGAAAAAATAGCAGATGCTGTGGCGGTTCAGCTTTATAGACACTACTTTAAAAAAGGTGACATTCCTCATGTGGAAAGCATTCAGGACATTATAGAAAAAACTTTAATGGAAAAGGGATTCCCTGAAGTTGCCAAGGCTTATATTCTTTATCGTGAGAAACGGCGTCAGGCAAGAGAAATCGGACAGGCTCTTGTTGACGGAATAAATCTTATAGAAGAATATCTGGGAAAAGAAGACTGGAGAGTTAGAGAAAATTCTAACATGAACTTCAGTCTTCAGGGATTAAACTTTCATGTTTCTTCTTCTATAATAGCCCGCTACTGGCTTGAAAAACTCTATCCTGTTGAAGTTGCACAGGCACACAAAGAAGGAGACTTTCACATCCATGATCTTGGAATACTTGCTGCTTATTGTGTGGGATGGGATCTTTACGACCTTTTAGTTAGAGGATTTGGAGGTGTTCCTGGAAAAATTGAAAGTGCTCCTCCAAAACACTTTAGAAGTGCTCTCGGACAGATAGTAAACTTCTTTTATACTCTTCAGGGAGAGGCAGCAGGAGCCCAAGCT
The DNA here is from genome assembly GCA_964636875.1 of uncultured Thermodesulfatator sp. GTDB lineage: Bacteria > Desulfobacterota > Thermodesulfobacteria > Thermodesulfobacteriales > Thermodesulfobacteriaceae > Thermodesulfobacterium. The sequence goes on along the minus strand of CAZWTB010000158.1, from coordinate 499 downwards.
TTTTCTAACTTTGACACGCTTCTTGCTCCTTTTGTTCGCTACGACAAACTTTCTTACGAGGAAGTTAAACAGTGCATGCAGGAGTTTCTTTTTAATGTAAATGTTCCTACAAGAGTAGGTTTCCAGTGCCTTAGCCAAGATACAGAAATCTTAACCCCTGCAGGATGGAAAAAATATGACGAAATAAACGAGGGAGACGAAATTTATACTTTCAATCTTGAAAGCAAACAAATAGAAATTAAAAAAGTTACTTATGTTTATAGAAATTATTATAAAGGAATTATGTATAATCTTAAAAATAGAAGTCAAGATCAGCTTATTTCTCCCGGACATAGAGTTGTGCGTCAAATTTTTAATTCAGATAAATTTATTTTACAACCTATAGAAGAGATTTTGGAATTCTCATCTTCTATTGCTATTCCTGTTTCTGGAGAAAATGCTAATCCTGATTATCCTATTAGTGACGAAGAGCTTAAACTCATAGCATGGATTTTATCAG
>CAZWTB010000157.1:0-6218 GCA_964636875.1 uncultured Thermodesulfatator sp. | reverse complement strand
AATAGAAGAAATCGTTGAAAGAACAAAATTCGGAGGAGGGGAAATAGTTTCTTATCTTAAAAAAGGAAGTGCTTTTATTACACCCGGACTTGCAACCATAGAGATGGCAGAAAGCATTCTCAAAGATTTGAAAAGAGTTCTTAGCTGTTCTGTTTATCTGGAAGGAGAATTTGGAATAAACGGTGTTTTTCTGGGTGTTCCTGTGGTTCTTGGAAAAGATGGAGTTGAAAAAATTCTGGAATTTGAGCTTCTTCCAGAAGAAAAAACCGTTCTTCAAAAATGTGCAGAGTCCTGTAAAAAACTTATAGAGATGCTTAAACTTTAAAAAAATTGAAATGCCCAAAATACAGATTCTTCCAGAAGAAATACGTTCAAAAATAGCTGCTGGAGAAGTAGTAGAAAGACCTGCTTCAGTTGTAAAAGAACTTATTGAAAACTCTTTTGATGCAGGAGCAAGGTTTATAAAAGTTTCTTTAAAAGACGGCGGAAAAAGAGAAGTTTCTGTTTATGACGATGGAGAAGGTATGGAACCAGAAGACCTGAAGCTTTGCTATCACCACCATGCAACAAGTAAAGTAAAAGATTTAAAAGACATCTTCAGAATTGTAACTTTTGGTTTTAGAGGCGAAGCCCTTGCAAGTATTGCAAAAGTCTCAAAACTTACCATAATCAGCAGAGCACAGGGATCTCCAGAAGCTTATGAACTTAAAGTAGAATATGGAAAAGAAATTTCTTTTAAACCAGTAGGATTTTCTAAAGGAACCCTTGTAAAAGTTGAAGATCTCTTTGCCAATCTTCCAGCAAGAAGATCCTTTTTAAAAAGTGCAAGAACAGAAACCCTGAAAATTGTGGAACTTGTAAAAGGTCTTATGCTCTGCAAACCGGAATTAAAATACGAGGTCAGATCAGGAGAAAAAACTCTGATTCTCTGGGGAGGAGGGTCTTTAAAAGAACTGATAAGCTACATTACAGGACTTCCTTCTGAAAAATTTTTAGAACTTTACTCTGAAAAAAACCCTTATTCCTTTAATTTAGTTTTAACAGACACTTCTCAAACTTTTTCTCACACGAGATACCTCTACATCCTGATTAACAATCGTCTGGTAAAAGACGAAAAACTCAACAGAATTGTTCTAAGCGCTTTAAAACCATTTTTTGGAAATCTTGGTTTCCCTGCAGGGGTAATTTCTTTTTATATACCCTATCATCTGGTTGATGTAAATGTGCATCCAGCAAAATGGGAAGTAAGACTAAAAAATGAAAAAGAAGTTTTTGAGATACTTTTAAAAGCCTTGGAAAATCTTTTTAGAAAAAAAAGCTTTTATTTTTCTGGAAAAAGCTCTTTTAAAGAAAAGGATAAAGTAAAAGAAGACCTTCCAGTGGAATATGTGTCTTTTTCTGAAAGTTCTTCCGGACCTTTTGAGGGGAAGTCTTTAGAAAAAGGAGAAACGCCTTTTCAGTTTCAAAAAGGGTTTCAAAAAAAGGACGCTCTTTTTAAAAAGGAAAGTTTTAAATTTTTTGGAGCTTACTTAAATACATACCTTCTTGTTGAAAAAGACGAAGAACTTTACATAATTGATCAGCACGCTCTTTCTGAAAGACTCATCTACGAAAAGTTAAAAGCACAGGATTCAGAACTTTTCTCTCAGGAACTTCTTTTTCCAGTGCTTTTAAGAGTTTCTGAGACAGCACTTTTAAATCTGGAAGAAAAACTGGAAAAACTTAAAATTCTTGGTATAGAAATTGAGAAAGTTGGAGAAAATGAGCTTATTTTAAAAAAATTACCACCGGTTTTTAAAGAAGATGTAAAAGAAGTTGTGGAGAAGCTTCTTGAAGAAGAATTTCAGGATGTGGAAAGTTTAAAAGACGAGCTTTTAAAAAGATATGCCTGTATTTCTGCAAGAAAAAAAGGAGACATTTTGCCAAAAGAAGAAGTTAATTTTTTAATAGAGGAAATGTTTAAAAAAAATGTGCACACCTGTCCTCATGGAAGACCACTCTACTTTAAACTTACACCTTACGAAGTTGAAATGAGGTTAAAAAGGAAACTTTAAGGAGGATTTAGTTGAAAAAAATTCTTGCTATAGTGGGACCAACTGCTTCAGGAAAGTCAGAGCTTGCAATTTTTCTTGCTGAAAATCTTGGAGGAGAAATAATTAACTTTGATTCTGTTCAATTTTACAAAAAACTTAACATAGGCACAGCCAAGCCTTCTCCAGAAGAAATGAAAAAAGTTCCTCATCATCTCTACGATCTTCTTGAGCTTGAGGAAGAATTTAATGCTGGAAAGTTTGTAGAAATTGCAGATAAAGTTATAGAAGAAGTTTCATCAAGAAAAAAACTACCCATACTTGTTGGAGGAACCGGGCTTTATCTGAGGGCTCTTGAATACGGACTTTTTTCTGTAGAAGTCCCGGAGGAAATAAGAAACTCTTTGAGAAAAGAAGCAGAAAAAAATTTAGAAAAACTTTACGAAAAACTAAAAGAACTTGATCCAGAATATGCAAAAAAGATTTCCCCAAAAGATAAAGTCAGAATTACCAGAGCTTTAGAAGTTATATACGCAACTTCAAAACCTTTTTCCGAGTTTCACAAAGAAAATCCCTTTTTTGAAAGGAAAAGATACGACATTTTAAAAATAGGATTAAAACTTGAGAGAAAAGAACTTTACAGAAAAATAAATCAGAGAGTTTTAAAAATGATAGAAGCAGGCTGGATTAAAGAAGTTGAGGAACTTTTAAAACAGGGATATTCACCGGAGCTAAAGCCTTTTAAAGCTATTGGTTACAGATACATAATAGCTTATCTTCAGAAAAAACTACCTCTTGAAAAGGCAATAAAGCTCATTCAGAGAGATACGAGGAGATACGCCAAGAGACAGTTAACCTGGTTTAAAAAAGAAAAAGATGTGCACTGGTTTTCACCAGAGGAAAAAGAAAAAATTTTAAATTTTGTAAAAAACTGGCTTGGAGGGGAGAATTAGTATGGAAAGTATGACAGGTTTTGGAAAAGGAATTTCTCAAAAAGAAAATCTTTTTATAACTGTATTTGCAAGAAGTCTCAATCATAGATTTCTTGATGTGATTCTTAAAGTGCCCAAGAGATATTTTTCAGTAGAAGAAAGGATAAGAAAAAAAGTAATGGAATTTTTTAAAAGGGGTAGAATTGAGATATGGATAAAACTTAGTGGAATAACAACAGGAGAAAAAGAGGTTTTTCTGGATATAGCACTTGCTAAAAAACTCAAAAGAACTCTTTTAAAACTAAAAGATGAACTCGGTTTTGAAGAAACCTTAAGTTTTTCTGATTTTTTAAGATTTAGAGATTGCTTAATTTTTGAAGAGGAGGAAGAAGATGTAGAAACTTTATGGATGGAAGTGGAGCCTGCTTTAAATATTGCTCTTTCTGAACTAAAAAGCATGAGAAAAAAAGAAGGTGAATATTTAAAAGAAGTTTTAAGCACCCTGATTTTAAATCTTGAAGAAAAGGTTAAAAAAATTGAGGAGATAAAAGAAAAGGTTATAGAAGAAAATAAAGAGAAATTTAAAAAGAGGATAGAAAAGCTTTTTACAGAATTTAAAGCAGGAGGAATTGAAGAGGTGCGATTTTATCAGGAGCTTGCCTATCTCATGGATAAACTTGATTTTACAGAGGAGCTTGAGAGATTAAAAATGCATGTAGAACATTTTAAATTAATAATGAAAGAAGAAGCCTCAGGAAAAAAGCTGGATTTTTTGTGTCAGGAGATGTTCAGGGAGACAAATACCATGGGAAACAAAGCACAATCTTCAGAAATTTCTTTTTTTGTAGTTGAAATAAAAGATATTATTGAAAAGCTCAGGGAGCAGATTCAGAATGTAGAGTGAAAAATCACCAGTTAAGAAGCATTGCAGCATAGGTAAAACCACCTCCAAAAGCAACAAGTAGCACTCTGTCGCCTTTTTTTAGTTTACCTTCTTTTTCAGCTTCGTAAAGTGCAAGAGGGATGCTTGCTGCTGAAGTATTTCCGTATTTATGGATGTTAACATAGACTTTGTCCTTGGGGAGGCTGAGTCTTTCTCTGAGGTATTCTATAATTCTTAAATTTGCCTGATGAGGCACAAGAAGTTTTATATCTTCTGGAGAAAAGCCGTTTCTCTGAAGGATTTCAAAAGAGAGTTTTTCCATCATTCGGGTTGCAACTTTGAAAACTTCTCTTCCTTTCATTTTTATGTAATATTCTTCCTGAGGGAGTCTTGGATCAAAAGGGGAGAAACAGCTTCCTCCACCTTTTAGAGTAAGGAGTTCCCAGTAGGAGCCATCTGCTCCAAGGGTGAAGTCAAGAATGCCTCTTTTTTCTGGATCAGGGCTTTTTCCTACCACAACAGCTCCTGCTCCATCTCCCATAAGAACGCATATTGTTCTGTCTTTCCAGTTTGTTTTTCTGGAGAGGGCTTCTGCTCCTATTACAAGGATTTTCCATTCTGGATTGAGTTTTATAAACTGATCTGCAACAGCAAGACCATATACAAATCCAGAACAGGTAGCAGATAGATCAAAGGCACCAGCATTTTTGGCTCCTATTCCATCCTGAACAAGCACTGCAAGAGAAGGAATAAGATAATCAGGAGTAAGGGTTGCACAGATAATAAGATTTATTTCTTCTGGAGATACTTCAGCTCTTTCCATAGCTTCCCTGCTTGCTTTTATAGCAAATTCACTTATATTTTCATCATCATTTAAAATTCTCCTTTCTTTTATTCCTGTTCTTTCTGTAATCCATTCATCTGAAGTATCAACCATTTTTTCAAGATCAAAATTTGTTAGAATTTTTTCAGGAACAGCCATACCAATTCCTAAGATAGCAGTTTTGACTTCTTCAGGATTCACCTTTTTCCTCCTCTGGTAGATTTTCTTTAATTGCAGTATCCAGTTTTTTAACAAGATCTACTTTAATAAAATTAATTGCCTGTTTAATGGCATTTTTGATTGCAATTGCATCAGACCTACCGTGTCCTATTATTACTGCTCCTTTTACTCCAAGAAGAGGAGCACCTCCGTATTCTCTCCAGTCTGTTTTCTCTTTAAATTTTTTTAAAGATTTTTTGGCAAGAAACATACCAAATAGAGAAATAAGAGATTCTTTTATTTCGTTTTTTAGCATTTCTATTATTGCTTCTGCAAGACCTTCAGAAAGTTTTAAGCAGATGTTTCCTATAAATCCATCACACACAACCACATCTGTATCTCCGAAGTAAATATCTCTTCCTTCTATATTTCCTGTGTAATTAAGAAAAGACTTTGAAAAAAGAAGGTGGGTTTTTTTTACGAGTGTGTTTCCTTTTCCTGTTTCTTCACCTATAGAAAGAAGCGATACTCTTGGATTTTTTCTTTCCCATATTTTTTCAAGAAATATACTTCCCATAACACCAAATTGAAATAAATCATATGGTTTGGAGTCCACATTGGCTCCTGCATCTATAAGAACTATAGGATCTTTAAGGGTTGGAAGGAGGGTTGCTATTGCAGGGCGCCTTACTCCTTCAAGTCTACCGAGTATAAAAATACTTCCTGCAACCACTGCTCCAGAATTTCCAGCAGAAACGAATGCATCTGCTGTTCCTTCTTTAATAAGACGCAATCCTTTAAAAATTGAAGCATTTTTTTTCTTTTTTAAAGCCTCTCCAGGAGGTTCATGCATCTCAACAACTTCTTCACTAAACACAGTCGTAACCCTTTCTTTCCCTTCCCACTCTTTTAAAACTTCTTTATTTCCTACAAGAAAAAGATGGAGATCGGGAAATTCTTTTAAAGCAAGCTCAGCCCCTTTTAAAGTTACAGAAGGAGCAAAATCACCTCCCATTACATCCAGAACAATTTTATACATACTCCAAGCGTTCTAAATTAGATTTCTTCCTGTTCTATAAAAGCCTTACCTTTGTAATATCCACAGGAAGGACAAACTCTATGAGGAAGCTTGGGAGCTTTACATCTCGGACAAAAGGCTATGCTTGGTGGTGTAAGATGTTTGTGTGCCCTTCTTTTACCTCTACGAGATCTTGAAGTTTTCCTCTTTGGAACAGCCATATCTTAACCCCCCTGCTGAGATTTCTTTTTCTGTAAAAGCTCTTTTAAAACAGCAAAAGGACTTTCTTTTTTTATCTTTCTACAATTACATTCTTTTTCATTAAGATTTGCTCCACAAACAGGACATAGTCCTTTACAATCCTCTTTACATA
>CAZWTB010000156.1:0-7570 GCA_964636875.1 uncultured Thermodesulfatator sp. | reverse complement strand
GTATTAATTTGTTTTTTTAATTCCTTTTTTATATCTGGTGCATGGATAGGCTGTTTTTCCTCTAATTTCTCAAATACATTTTTTCCTATTTCTTCCCTCTCTTGTCTTACAGCTTCTTCTACTTCTTTTCCTATGTTTTTCAATTTTTCACTTTCCTTTTCTGGCAAAACAGCAAGAAATCTATTGGGAATAGTAGGTGTGTAAATATTATCCAGCTGAGCATCTTCAAGTACAATTTTTTCTTCTTTCTTTAACCAAAAATCACACAAAGGCTGTCCGTGAATATCAGGGAAAATAACACAATCAGGACCGTATTTTTTAGCAACTTCTTTTATTCCACACCAGCAAAGATAAGAAAGAATAAAACTTCCCCAGTAAAGATCCTGTGTTTTTCGTGCCTGACTAATAAAAGATTGCACAGGACATATAGTAAAAAGAAAAAGTGAATGATTATTAAATTCTCTATCCGTTCTCCAAAAAGCACTTGTAGTCTTTAAGTGCTCAAAAATACTATGATCCGGCAAACGGGTATCTGCTGGAGCAACCCACCAGAGTTTTTTCAATTCTCCATTGGTTTTATTTTCTAAAATTGGAATAAGATTACGCCATAAAAAGAAAAACTTCTTTTTATCTTCTTCAGGAAGCAATTCCCCTTTTAATATTTCTTTAATCAATTCATCTATTTCTTGAGCAGTGGGCAAACTTTTAGTATTAAAACTTAATTTTTGTCCTGAAAAAGGATGAATAATCTCTCCATTTTCTAAAAATTTTATCTGAAGCTTTTTATCCTTATCCGCTCCTTTAGGTAAAAATCCCCTTTCCATTGCTGAAGCAATTTCGTCAGGTGCATTTATTTTTTGTAAATCTACATTAAAAATTTCCGCCAGTTCTTTAGCTACTTCTTCGTGAGATTTATTTAAAGACATTAAAATAAATGGTTTATGAATTGGATCATGAAGAAAACAAAAAAGTTTGTGAAGCCAGATATTAGTCATAAATCAATCCTCCTACATTTTGGTAAAGTAGATAAAAAATCATAAATAATCTTTTGAGAATCAGATATATGAGAAAAAATTTTTGCCTTTTGTTTCTCTCCTTTTTTTGTGGTCTCCCTTATTTTTAATTTATCTTCATCAGGCAAAAGATATGGCTTGTTTAGTAATATAATTAAAGGATAAAACTCCTTATTTACTTCTATAACTTTAAAAATTAACGGAGAAGCACTTCTTTGTCTTTCTTTGTTAGCTCCTTCTATTATTGCACTTTTGTAGTCTAGAGATTTGTATCTATAAGAAAGCGGAAGACCAAATTCAACTTTTTCAATATAATTAGGAGTTTTTCCAAAAAGAAGATACTTTTTTACAAACGAATAATCAGGCTCTTTTCTATTTCTAAAATTTCTAAAACATTTTCCTATTTTATCTAAAGCTTTTTTCCAAGAATTCAGAGAATCAAAAATTAAAATAGTTACTTTAGAAATTGATGTATAATCACTTCCTTTATTTTTACAACCAATTAATTGTTTTACTTTATCTAAATTTTCCTTAAACCACCTTTCTATATTATCATCTATTGTAAATTTTATTCCATTTAAGTATTCTTCTCCTTCTTTTATATATTTTACTTTTAAATTACCCCCTCCTCTCCTGGATCTTGTTCCTATACCTCCGAGAAATATTAAACACCAAAAAGAAGCAATTGCTTTTTTTAATACCTCTTTATCAAAACAACTTAAAGTAATTTCGAATTCAAACCCGGGCAATAAAAATTCCCGTATATTAAGTCCTACAGAATATAACAAATATTGAACTCCAAAATAATCTTTCAAATCTTTTTTTAACCACTTTTTAGTATCTTGTTTTACTTGTTTTTCAAATTTTTTCTTATCCCATTTTAAATTTATTCTTACCCTGCTTCTTCCAATTTTTTCATCTGCCGCTCCAAATATCCGTGCTTCTTCTTTCCATAATTTTTCTGTCTCTGTTTCAGCTCTAACTGCCCGCCACCAAAACCGCATCATTCCCTTAAAAGCAGAAGGACGCAATTCAACTGTTTTATTATCTGCTCCCGAAAGAAAAAGAGGTGTTATGTTTTCAACTAAAAAAGATATTTTATACATTTTTATCTATTTAGTAGTTTAAAAATTTAATATTTTCTTTAGTTTTAAAAATCACCCACACTTTATGAGGTGGGTCATGAAAAAAAGCTTTTAATTTTAGTTTCCAAACATTCCGGTTACTCATGGACTCACTCCAAAAATAAGCTTCTTTTTATATTTATACCTAAAAATCAATTTTAAGTCAATTTTCTTTTTTCTTTTATAATATTTATTATATTTTGTTATCATAAAATTTTTTAAAAAATTTGACATTTTTTTAAGTTTTTTTAAAATTTTTTATAATCGCCGACACAGCAAAAATAGCAAAATAGCAAACATGGAAGCTTTAAAAAAAGCAAAATCTGCTCTTGAAAAAGGAGAGCTTTCTTTAGCTCGTTCTCTTCTTTTTAAATATGCCTTTTCTTCTGGGCAATCACCTGAAGAGTATTGCTCCTGGGGAGATATTGCACGCACTTTAAATCACTTTTCCGAAGCTAAACACCTTTATCAAAATGCACTAAAAGAAAATCCAAACTTTGTCCCTGCCCTTCGAGGACTTCTTTTGATTTATTACGAAGAAAAAAATTACTATCAAAGCTTCAGAATTCTAAAAAAAATCCTTTCTATAGAACCCAAACCCTATTATGAAAAATTTTTTCTTTATCTTGCAGAAAAGCTCGGATATAAAGAAATAATAAAACAGCGTAAACCTGTGTCTTCTCCTATTCCTTTATCTTTTATAAAAAAACTTCTGGAAGAAAATCTTGATCAAATTTACGAAAAATTTTCTTTCTTTTTTAAAGATGCCCACTGTTTTGCAGAGCTCTCTATTGATCCTTATGGAAATTTCAAGTTAACCCGACCTTTTTATAAACTCCCCTTACAAAAACTTGAAGATCACTTTCTTGGACTTACCCACTTAGTTTTTTTCCCGGTAAAAGAAAGCATGCAATTTTCTTCTTTTTTCTTGGAACTAAAGCTCTCAAGTAGTCTTGTTAAAAAAGCACTTAATCTTCAAAGTTTTTTTGTAAATAAAACTCATGATTGTAAAATGGAAACTCTTAAAATTTTTAAATATTTTTTAAGCCTCGGATTAAATCCTGTTCTTGAAAAACAAAATAACTTTTCCTATCGTATATGGTTTCTTTTAACGAAACCTCTTTCTCTCGGACATATTCGTTCTTTTCTCGAAAATGTTCTGCAAAAAATCGGAGCTCTGAGCGGTGGACTTGTTCCTATAGAAGGGATTCCCCAGGTTTCCCTTTTGCAAAAATACAATCTTGAGTATATTTCCCTTCCCCTTGGACTCCATCCGTTAACTTCAGAACGCTCCCAGTTCTTAGATGAAGATGGAAACCCTTATTCAAATCAGCTTGCTTTCATTAAGAAACTCCCTCTTATAAACACCGAAGTTTTAAAAGAAGTCTCTAAAAAACTTTCCACTTCTCCATTTTTCTCTTTTTCCCCTCCAGAAGAACCTTTTAAAACCCTTTCCCAACTGCGAAAGTCCTGTCATCTCCTTGATTATGTTATATCCAAAGCAGAAGCAGGAAAACTTCTTTCAAGAGAGGAAAAACTTGCCATAGTCCTTACAGTAGGCTTTCTTAAAAATGGGGACGAGCTCGTGCACCAGATTCTTTCTCAAACCCCGGATTATTCTTATGGGAAGGTAAAAAATCTTCTTAAAAATCTGCCTCCCCATCCTGTAAGCTGTCTCAAACTTGAACTCTGGCTTAAAGAAATTTCCATATCAGAACCGTGCAGATGCGTATTTGAAGAAAAATTAAAAAACCGCTATCCTTCTCCTCTTTTACACATAGATGTCTCTCTTGTTCCTACCTATACTGAAGTCACCTATAAACTTCGTTCTCCAGAAGACCTCGTGAGAACTTACCTCAGACAAAAAGAAAAACTTATGTATTTTGAAACCCTTTTAAAAAATTACCTACATTCTCAAGGAATCTCAAGTCTTAAACTGGATTCCTTCATAATAACTTTAAAAGATGATAAACTGGAGGTTAAAAAAGTATGATCCTTTATCTAACTGAACAGGGGTTAAGGATTACAAAAGAAAGCCAGAGATTCCAGATCTGCTACCCGGGACCTTCTAAAAAGGTTGAAGAAGTCAGAATAAACGATGTGGAAGAAGTTTATGTTTTTGGAAGAATTTCTCTTTCTCCTGTTGTAATTCAGACCTGTTTAAAAAGGAAAATTCCTGTGCATTTTTTAACTTTTTCAGGAGATTATCTGGGAAAGCTTCAGCATCCAGGAGGGAAAAATATAGAACTAAGGCTTCTGCAATTTCAGGCTTATTTTAATCCTGACAAAAACTTTCCTTTGCCAGGGCTTTTATAACCGGTAAATTCACCAATCAAATTCACTTTCTCACCGAGCTTAAAAGGAGATATAATGAGAAAATATTGGAAGGAAGTATTTTCAGGTTGAAAATGAGCTTAAAAGAAATCCAGGAAGTTCGAGACATAGAAACACTTATGGGAATTGAAGGCTCAGCTTCAAAGGTATATTTTGAAGCTTTAAGTCCTGTTTTTAAAAAACTGGGATGGAATTTTTCAGGAAGAACGAGACGTCCTCCTCAGGATCCTATAAATGCTTTATTATCCCTTGGTTACACCCTTCTCTTTTCCAGAATTTTTACCTTTGTAGAAATTGCAAGTCTTGATCCCTATCTGGGTTTTCTTCACACTCCAGACTACGGAAAACCCTCCCTTGTTCTTGACCTTATGGAAGAGTGGAGACCTGTTATTGTTGACTCACTCGTTATAAGATGTCTCGCCTGGAAAGTAATCACTCCTCAGGACTTTACCGACATGATGCTTGAAGACGAACAGGAATATAGAATAAAACTCACCCCTGCAGGTTTAAAAAAATTTTTAAAACAATTTCAGCAGAAAATAATGAAAGAAGAAACCTTTTATTTTCCACTTGGGAAAAAATTAAAAAATCTCTGGCTTCTTAAAGAACAGGTTTATCACCTTGCAAGGGTATTAAAGGGAAAAGAGAGAGAATACAAACCTTTTTTATTAAAACACACATAAAAATTTTCGTAGGAGGAGGAAATATGAAAAATATAGCTATTTTTACAGTAGGAGGAAGCACAGCTCCTATTATCAATGCTATTCAGGAATTAAAACCCGATTTTATTTATTTTATATGTTCAAGTGGTTCGGCAAAAACTGCTTCGGAAAGACTCGTAGATGGACAGCCTCTTTTAAAAAACGAAAAAATTATTGCTAAAGAATTAAATCTTTCTCCTTCGCAATATGAAAAAATTCTTTTACCAGTGGAAATTGTAGATTCCTTAGACGAAGTGTATTCTATTTTAGAAAAAGAACTTCTTAAAAAGATTAAGAAAAAATTTGGACAAGAACAACTTAGAATTATAGCAAATTATACTGGTGGCACAAAAACTATGAGTGCAGCTTTGGCACTTCTCAGCATTTTACAAGATAACTGGGAACTTCATATAAACACTGCAGAACGAAGTAATCTTATTAAAATTGATAGCGGTGATACCCCTGTCGCTATAAATAAAGTTAACCTCCTTTTAAAATTAGATTTTACTTTCTGGGAAGAACTTATGCAAAAATTTTATTATGAGGAGATACTGGAAAAAATAAAATCCTATCTTTGCTATGGAAGTCTTCTTCCCCAGCTACGAACCAAATTAATACATTTAAAAACTATTCTCTCTGCTTTTGTTCTTTGGGATATATTTAATCATTTTGAAGCTTTATCTCTTCTGGAACAAGCTTATAATAGCACCAAAAATAAAAAACTTCTGTCTTACTATCTTTTTCTTAAACAATTAGTCATTAAAAAACCGAAAAATGAAGAAGAAACAGCCGAAGAGGATAATAATCTTGAAAAAATAAGTTATGAAATGGTGCTTGATCTTTTAAAAAATGCAGAAAGAAGAGCGTATCAGAAAAGATTTGACGATGCTGTAGCCCGTCTTTATCGTGCAATTGAAATGTTTGCTCAAATAAGACTTTATACTACATACAATATAAATCCCGGAAATATCACACCAGATAAAATTCAAACTCTTCCTTCAAATGCTCAAAAATTTCTTTATACAGAATATGAAAAAAACAAAGACGAAAAAGGAAAATTAAAAATAGCTTTAACCAAATGCTATGAACTCCTTTATGCTTTACAAGATCCTGTAGGAATTTCTTATTTTAAAGTAAAAAATAAATTTCTTAACATTCTCAAAAGTAGGAATTTTTCTATTTTAGCTCACGGAATAAATCCTATTTCTGAAAAAGACTACAGTAATATGTATGAATTTGTGAAGGATTTTATCTCAATGACTCTATCACAAATAGATGAAAAAACCAGACTCGAAAATATTCCTCAGTTTCCTCAAAGTTTTAAAGATATAGATTTTAATTTTTAAAGTCCAATTTTTATGAAAAAGGAATTTTATATAATTACTTACGACATAGGAGACGAAAGACGTTTAAGACGGGTGCACAGGTTTTTAAAAGACTATGGAAAGGGTGTGCAGAAAAGTGTTTTTGAATGCTGGCTAACAGAAAGCGAGCTTGAAGAAGTAATAAACTGGTTGGCAAACTTTATCAATCCAGAGGAGGACAGGGTGCGGATTTACAGACTTTGTGCCTTTTGCAGAAAAAGTGCGCTATGGAGCGGGCTTGTAGAATTTTCAGAAGAACCAGAAGACGAATTGATTTTGTGAAATGTCAGAAAAACGCAACTATCTCGTTTGTTACGACATAAGCGACGAAAAAAGGCTCAGGAAAATTGCAAAGGTGATGGAGGACTACGGGGTTCGGGTTCTTTACAGTGTTTTTGAATGCGTGCTTTCTGAGGAAGAATTTTTTGAAATGAAGGAAAAGGTTGAAGCTATTATGGACTGGCTTGAGGACAAAGTAATTTATTATAGACTTTGTGAAAAGTGTGCATTTCCTGTAGAACACATCGGTTATGGCAAGAAAAAAGGAAAATTCAGAAAAAAAGAAGAAGATTTTAAAATTTTTTAAAGTTTTTTTATTTTTTTTAATACCTTTTAAATGTTGACAAAATTAAGAATTTAATATAAAGAGAAAAATTGAGGGAAGGGCTAAGGTTTTAAGGTTTGATCTTTGAAAAGTGGTTTTGGGCAAGGGAACCCTGCAAGAGTTAGGATTTATAAAGGTTTTGCAGGGGTGGGGTTATTTTCGGCAGATTTTTCTAATCCGCATAAAATCTTGGTTTCAAGAAAGTGGGGTTAAAGAGGTTTGCAGTAAGGGATAAGTTTTTGATGTAATATTAAAAAATGAAGTTTAGTGAGATGGTAAAGAAGAGGTTGAGAGGGGAGTTAAAAGGAGGAATGCAAAATAAGGTTGTGTATGTTAGAGATAGAGAGGGATTGAGGAGGGTGCAGTCAGAAAGGGTTCCCTGATGTAAAAGGGATTGCGACTATGTCATCTATTTCACCATTTTGTTCTA
>CAZWTB010000155.1:0-4595 GCA_964636875.1 uncultured Thermodesulfatator sp. | reverse complement strand
TTTAAAAAAGCCCTTGAAATTGACGGAATTTTTTCCCAAAAATTTGAAATTTACTTAAGGCTTCTCGAAAGCTCTTTAAAGAGTTATCCTTTAAGTTATGCTCAGTATCTTGATATTTTTAGAGGTCTTGTAGAAGGGGTGCATCACATAGTAAAAGTTTATTATGTTAATCCTTTTTTGAAAGTTTTTCCTCTTGTTTTTGAATCCCTTGATAGAGAGGCAATCAAGGAAAAATACAAAAACTGTCTGCGGTCTTTAAATGAAAAAGAAAGTTATTATTGTGTGAGCGAAATGGTAATAAGAGAAATTATTGATTCTGCTTTCGCTTTAAAACATCTGGATAGGTTTTTAAAGAAGGTATATCATCTTCTTTCAGGTTGTGTTGAAAAAGTAGATCCTAAGGATTTAAATCTTCTTATAAGTTATGACACAAGAAGAATTACATCTTTTATACACGAACCAAATAAGCTTGTTAAAGATCTTATCTACCTCGGAAACAAAGGTTATAATCTGGTTCTTCTTGCAGAGGAAAAAAATGTTAAAGTAAAAGTTCCTTACGGATTTATTTTAACTACGGAGATTTTTAGGTGTTATACTTTAATAAAAAAATACAGAGAACTCTGGGAACATTACGAAAAGATTGTAAAAGAAAGGATAAAGATACTTGAAAAACTTACAGGGAGGAAGTTTGGTTCTGCTAAAAAGCCGCTTATTTTAAGTGTGAGAAGTGGTTCTGCTATTTCTATGCCGGGGATGATGAATTCTATTTTAAATGTAGGGCTGAATCTTGAGATAGTAGAAGGACTTGCAGAGGAAAGTGGGAATCTTTGGTTTGCCTGGGATACTTACAGGAGATTTATTCAAAGCTGGGCTATGGCACACGGTTTACCACGAGACTTTTTTAACAATCTGATGAGAACTCACAAAAGAAGGTATAAAGTTAAAAAGAAGAAGCAATTTACAGGGGAACAGATGAAAGAACTCGCCCTTCTTTATAGAGACGAAATATCAAAACAGGGTATTCCTATAGTTGATGATCCCTGGGAGCAGGTTTTTAAAAGTATAGAGCTTATTTTAAACTCCTGGTATAACTATAAGTCAAATCTTTATAGAGAGATTATGCAGCTTGCAGAGGAGTGGGGAACAGCTGTTATAGTTCAGCAGATGGTTTTTGGAAACAGGAGTCCTTCCTCTGGAACCGGAGTAACTCTTACTACATCCCCGGTAGGAAAGTTTCCCAGAATTATCCTCTGGGGTGATTATACTCCTGGAAATCAAGGAGAAGACATAGTTTCAGGACTTGTTAATGCACTTCCCATTTCAAAAGAGCAAAGAAAAATAGAAGAAAGGGAAGGACCAAGTCTTGAGGAAGCATTTCCAGAAGTTTACAGAGGTCTTCTTGAACTTGCTTATTATTTAGTTTATGAAAAAGGATGGGGACATCAGGAAATAGAATTCACATTTGAAGGACCAAATCTGGAAGATCTTTACATTCTTCAGGTGAGAGACATAATTCTAAGAGAGGAAAAAGAAGTGCCCTTTTTTAGATTTGAGCTTTTTAACGAACTTGAATACATAGGAAAAGGCATAGGAGTTGCAGGGGGATTTATTTCTGGAAGAGCTGTTTTTGGAATGGAAGATATATTAGAACTCAAAAAAGAAGGATACCCACTTATACTTTTGAGATATGATACTGTTCCTGACAATATAAAAGAGATAAATCTTGTTGACGGAATTCTTACTGCAAGAGGTGGACAAACTTCACACGCAGCAATAGTTGCTTCAAGACTTGGGAAAGTATGTGTGGTAGGATGCGAGGGACTCAGTATAAACGAAAGCAAAAAAGAAGCCCGTTTAAACGGAAACATTATAAAACTTGGTGACTGGCTTACTCTTAATGGAATAAGTGGACAGGTCTATAAGGGAAAAATAGAAGAACTTGCAAGGAAATTGTAAAGTTGAAAAAAGTTAAAAGGAGACATTTAGAATGAAATTTTATGATAGAGAGGAAGATGTAAGGCGAATGAAGGCAGTGCTTTCAGGAGATCCGAACCTGGTGTATTTCGTGTATGGACCTATAAATAGTGGTAAGACCGCATTGCTTGTGAAGGTAGCAAGGGAACTGCCGGAGGAGTATGTAGTATTTTACATAAATTTTAGAGGATTTGAAGGAGGGTATTCGAAGTTTACAAGGGCGTTTTTTGAGCTTGGTGATAAAGGGCTATGGGAGAAGTTAAAGGAAAAAATGCCGGTTGTATCAGCAGCAATTGAATATGTGGAAAAGGTTGCAAAAAAGATTAACACAGCTATAGAACTACCGGGAGAAGTAATAAGAATGCTTCAGGTAGGAGGGGATGATCCAGAGAAGATAGACTTATTTCATTACTTAGAGAAATTAATGAAAAGGTTTACTGAAAGAAGCAGGAGACCGGTTTTAATACTTGATGAACTTCAGGTTTTGAAGGATGAGATTAATGCAAGCGGAAAACCACTTCTTGGAAAGTTGTTTAATTTTATGGTTAGGCTTACGAAGGAGACACACTTATGTCATGTGCTCTGTGCAACGAGTGATAGTTTATTTATAGAGGATGTGTATAACAATGCGAGACTTGAGGGGAGAGCGAGATATATATTGGTGGATGATTTATCTAAGGAATCCGCATTCAGGATATATGAAGAATTTGGATTTGAAGATAAAGAACTCGTTTGGGAATACATTGGAGGAAAAATAGGGGACATGGTAATTCTTTTTGAAGAAAAGAAGCAGGGGTATAGTGAGAAAGAGGCACTTGAGAGGATGCTGAGGGATGAGGTGGCGAGATTTAAGTGGTTAAAAGCAAAGCTTTTAAGGGAGGAAAGAGGAAATAAAGAAAGGTTATTAGATCTTTTAAAGAGATTTAAGGATAAAGAAGAGGAGTCTGTTTCAGAGGAAAATTTTGAAGAGTTAACATACTGGATAAGGGAAAACGCACTTTTTTATGATCCTGCACGCGGGGTGGTTAAACCACAGAGCAGGTTGATCTGGAGGGCGATAAGAGAAGTTTTGTAATTTTAAAAAAGTCGGAAAAAAAATTTTAAAAATAACATTAAAACAAGGAGGTGGGTTATGAAGCTTGGTATAAATGGACTTGGAAGAATTGGTAAGTTAACACTCTGGCACCATGTAGGAAGAAAATACTTTGACGAAATAGTGGTAAATGTTGGAAGACAGGTTGGAACCTCGTTTTCAAACATTGCAAGCTACATAGAAAAAGACAGCACATACGGATGGCTTTCTGTTTATCTTCACGGTTACAAAGGAAAAAGGGTTATAGAAGAGCTTAATGAAAAAGAAGGGACCATGAGAATCGATGGAGTAAAAGTAAAAATTTTACAGGAGACCAGAAATCCAAAAGAGATCAACTGGAGAGCAGAAGGAGTAAGACTTGTTGTTGAATGCACCGGTAAGTTCAGGGACCCAACTGCTGACCCTGACAGTTCAAAAGGTTCTGTAAGAGGACACCTTGTTGCAGGAGCTGAAAAAGTTATAGTTTCTGCACCGTTTAAAATTAAGGACAAAGAAAAGGGAATTCCAGAAGATGCAGTAACAGTGGTGTATGGAATAAACGAAGATGCCTATCAGCCCAATAAACATAACATTATTTCCTCTGCTTCCTGCACAACCACATGCCTTGCTTATATGGTAAAACCTCTTCTTGATTACTTTGGAGCAGACAGAATTCTTTCAGCATCAATGGTAACTGTGCATGCGGTTACAAGCTCTCAGGTAGTTCTTGACAGACTTCCAAAAGAAGGAGCAAAAGACTTAAGAAGAACAAGAAGCGTTTTTAACAATATTATTCTTACCACCACGGGAGCAGCAGAAGCCCTTGCCCTTGTTATTCCTGAAATGAAACGCATAGGTTTTATGGCTGAAAGCGTGAGAGTCCCTCTTACTACCGGAAGCCTTATTATTCTTACCGTAAACATTCAGGACGAGAGCGTTGAAAATAGAATCACAAGAGATGTAATAAACAACATTTATAAAGAAGCAGCAGAAACCAAATACAAAGATTTTCTCATTTTTACTATGGAACAAAATGTTTCTTCTGATATAATAGGATATCCCAGAGCAGCAGCAATTATAGAAGGAGCAGAAACCCATACCAGAACAGCACTTGCAAAAGTGGATGTCTGCAAAGTTGAACCAAAACTTGGAGAAATCTGCACCAATGTTGAAATACCAATTACTCAGGTAGTTGTTTACGGATGGTATGACAATGAACTCGGCTCTTACACCAATATGATGGGAGATTTAACAATTTACATTGCAGAAAAAATGATTTAATTTTTTTTAAAGCGAATTTTATTATGAAAAGAAGGAAGGGAAGGGAGATTGCCCTGCAAATTTTGTATCAAAAAGACACTGCAAAAATAGGAATAGAAGAAGCAATAAGGAATTATAAGGAACACTTTACCAGGGATAATCCAGAATCTTTAAAATTTGGGGAGGAACTTGCAAGAGGAGTTGCTCAACATCAGGAGTTTATTGACGAATTAATAAAAAAATACACCCCTTCCTGGCCCTTTGAAAGACTTAATCTTACAGACAGAAA
>CAZWTB010000154.1:0-11483 GCA_964636875.1 uncultured Thermodesulfatator sp. | reverse complement strand
TACGTAAAAAGGACTGAAACAAATCCCACAATACAGAGCCATGCTAATTTTTTTCCAGCCCATCCTCTGGAAAGTTTGGCATGGATGGTTCCTCCGTATATAAACCAGGTAATAAGAGACCAGGTCTCCTTAGGATCCCAGCTCCAGTAACTTCCCCATGCCTGATTTGCCCACACAGCTCCTGTAATTATCCCAAGAGTAAGCCAGAAAAATCCAAACAAAATAGATCTATAGATAAAACTTTCAAGAGTGCTTTTTTCTGGAAGATATTTACTTATTCCAAATTTATTACCGAGAAGGTAAAAAATTGCTACTGCAAAAGCTACCGCGAATGCACCATACCCAAGAAAACAGGTAATAACATGTGCTACAAGCCAGTTACTTTTTAAAGCCGGTATAAGCGGTTTTATTCTTGCATCGGCTTTTAAAGATGCAAATGCCATAACCATACTTGCAATAATAAAAACAAGGCTTCCAAAGATTTTCTTGGTAAGTTTAAGCTCCCAGAAGAGATATATTCCAGCTATACAGGCTCCAAAAAACACCAAAGATTCATAAAGATTGGAAAGAGGAACATAACCAAAACCAGCCTGATGTGTCTGAATCCATCTAACTATAAAAGCAATTACATTTATAAAAAAACCACTCCATCCTATAGTAGAACCAATAAATCCTCCTTTTTCCCACTTAAAGATCCAGTGTATTAAATAAACAATGCCAGCAATTAAATATATAAAAGTTGCTATTCCAAAAAGGAAACTATTTTCAGGCAAAAAAGTTTTAAACTTAAAACAAACCAGAAAATAAACAATAAGCATTAAGAAAAATCCTGAAATCACATTTGTTAATTTCATAAAAACTCACCCTCCTGAAAAATACTAATTTTATAGCCTTAAAGTATACAAAAAGTATAATTTAAAATTTTTAAAAAGCAAGAAATAAGATTTTAGAATTCGATTTTTACCCCCCACCTTTTAAAGGTGGGGGAGATATTTATTCTATAGTAATTTCTTCTGATGGATTACCGGCTTTAATGATTAGGAAACTTCCTGCATCCATAACTTTTTGAAGAGTTCCTGGACCATGATAGAGATTTTTCATTTTCATAAAGAGTTCATAGGCATTACTTACTCCTTTAACATAAACCACATAACTTACCATATTCTGACCTGAGGCAAGACGTTTTATAGGTCTTCTGGTAAGTTTTTTAAATACTCCAAAGTAAATCTCCTGATCCACTCTACTCATATTTTCAGGGGTTGCCAAAACCACAACTTTAAAAGGATGACCTTTTTTGGTTTCTTTTATCCAGGCTTTTTTAATCTGAGAAGTTATTTTGTCAGCTGCATCATTTGCAGCTTCCTGCACAATAGCATCTACAGAAACTACTGTTCTGGGAGGAGAATAACCTGTAGTTGCTCCAATCTGTTTACCCGTAGCAGTTTCATAAGCATTAACAGAAACTGAAGCTTTTTTAAATTCTCTTCCATAAGCATATTCTTTTTCTACATTAACTCTTACTTTTACATATACATCGGCTCCAAGCTGAAGAGCTGCTGCATAATAAGGATCAACATTGCCTTCAAGTGTTGCCACTTTCTTTACTATTTTATTTAAAACCTGATTTTGTTCTGCAACATAAACTTCAAAATCTCTATCCTGAAGATATTCCTGAAATACAGTTACAGCAGTATTTATACCGGGTGCATTATTAGCCGGGATTACAGCTATAGTAGGAAGTCCTACCTCTTCAGCAAGCTCTTCTACAGAACTGATAACACCTGCTTGAACAAGTTTTTGAGTAAGAGCATTTACATCAATTTTAAAAAGATAGGTTAAAAGTAAGTAAGGAGGTATGATTTTCTTTTCTTTTACATCGCTTTGCCAGCGGATATAAAGATCCGGATTGGAAAGAATTTGCTCTACTATTGGCTTTGCTTTTTGCTGTTCTTGGTAGGTTTTTAAAATAGGATGATCACCAGCATAAAGAAGAAACCATATAGCAGCTCTTTTTGCATCAAGAGTAGCCTGCTGAAAATTGCAACCCTTTCCAGTAGCTCTTACAAGACTTTCACCAGTAGAATAACTTTCGATAAAAGTTGCCTGATGAGAAAGAGGTTCTACACCTGGAGGCATTGTGCATTTTGGTTTTGATTGAACACAACTTTGTAAAAATAAAATTATCCCTACACATGTTAACAAGCTTATTAAATAAGACTTAAGCCATTTCATTTTACCCCTCCCCTTTTAACTTATTTTATATAACTTTTTATACCATAATCCAGCTTTAAAGTCAAGTTTTTTCCTTTTTCACAATTCTTTCGAAAATATAAAATAAAGAACTTTGTGATTAAACTGCAGGAACTTGAGCTTTTTCTTAAAAAATGTTAAAATTTTATAAAAACAAAGAACAAAACATTAAAATAAAAAAATGGATTTGCAAAACTTAATAGAAAACTTTCTTTTTTATTTAGCCTATGAAAAAAATTATTCTCCCCAAACTTTAAAATGTTACAAAAATGATTTAGCAATTTTTTTTTCATTTCTTAATAACAAGGATGTCAAAAGTATCAATTTAATTAATAAAACTTTACTCAGGAGTTATTATATTTTTTTAAAAGAAGAAAAGAAACTTTCTCCTGTATCCATTTCAAGAAATCTTAGCACTTTAAGAAGTTTTTTTAAATATCTTTTAAAAATTGGAGAAGTGCAAAAAAATTTTGCTAAAAATCTTTCCAATCCTAAAATTCCTAAGAAACTTCCTTTTGTTCCTACAGAAGAGGAAATAAATTCTGCTATTGAAGAAGAAGGTGAAGAGAACTTTCTTTCACTTAGAAATAAAGCCATACTGGAGATTATTTATGGTTCAGGATTGAGAGTTTCTGAAGTTATTAATTTAAAAATAAAAGATCTAAATTTGGATATTAATATTTTAAAAGTAAAAGGTAAAGGTAAGAAAGAAAGGATAGTTCCTATCGGGAAAAAAGCAAAAGAAACTTTAAAAAAATATATAGAAGAGAGAGATAGATTTTTAAAAAAGATTAGAAAAAGCACAGAAATTTTATTTATAAATTTTAAGGGAGAACCTTTGAGTGACAGAGGTGTTAGATATATTATAAAAAAATGGGGATTTAAACACGGTTTGCCTCAAATTCATCCACATGCATTAAGACATGCTTTTGCTACTCATCTTTTAAATGCTGGAGCGGATTTAAGAAGTATTCAAGAATTGCTCGGTCATTCGAATCTTGCTACAACTGAAATTTATACCAAAGTAAATTACGAATATTTACTTAAAACTTATCTGAAGGCTCATCCCAGAGCCCGTTCTCGTAAAAACGACTTGTCAGTTGAAAAATAATATTTTGTAAGATAAAATTAACTTTCAGGATTTTTAAATACTTTGGGTTTTTATAAATGACAAAAGGTTTATTGAGGATTGGTTTAATATCTGGCTTAATAATTTTAAATATCTGTTCTTTTGTTTTTGCGTATTATAACAATTTTGATCTTACAGCTGATAAACTGGAGTTTTATTTCGGAACCAGAACAATTCTTGCCAGAGGAAATGTTGTAGTAAATCTTCCTGAAACTTTAATTCTTGCTCAGAGTATTCAATTTAATATTCCAACTCAGTATTTGTGGATAAAGAATTTTGAAATATTTGACAAGAAGACAGGAATTTATTTAAAAGGAACAAAAGCCTTTGTTGATCTTAGAAACGGTGAAATAAAAGCAGATAAGATTTTTATTGCATTTAAAAACCAGGGAATAAAGATAAAAGCAAAAAAATTTTTAAAAAATGCTTTAAATGAATACTTTGCTAAAGAAGCAATTATAACTTCCTGTAATCTTTCCTGTGAAGATGATAAAAATTTTCCACCTTGGAGTATAGTTGTTAAAAATTTTATCCTTACTTCCAAAGGTATAACTATGGGATCTGCAACAGAGTTTAAAATAAAAAGAATTCCCGTGATATATATTCCACAGATAGCTTTTTTGCCAAAAATAAAGATTCCGGTTCTTACATCCAGAAAAAGTGGATTTTTAATGCCAAAACTTGTGCATACCAATCTTCTGGGATGGGGAATACAGCTACCATTTTATTTGGTTCTGAACGATCAGATAGATTTTACAATTTCTCCCCTATATCTTTCTAAAAGAGGAATTTTGTGGGATATAGAAAATCGTTTCAAATTTAAAAAAAATTTTAAAGGAATCATAAGGATAAGATATTTAAAGGATCAGGGGAAGGACTCCTTTTCTTCTGAAGAAAATTTAGAAAAAAAATGGTGGGTTGTAGGGAAAACGGATTTTTTAATATCTCCTTCCACTGATTTTCATATTGATTTTGATCTTGTTTCACAAAAAGATTTTTTGGAAGAGTTTGATGTAGGTGTGGGAAGTTTTACTTCTACAAGAAAAATGTTTTTAAAAAAATTTAAAAGGGATCTGGATGATAAATCTCAAGATTATAGAACTTCAAAAGCCTGGTTTCAAAGTTTCAAAAATAGTTTTTATTTAAGGGTAGAGAGTAAGTATATAGATCCTCACGGAGCTTTAAATAAAACCGAGGTGCTTGAGCCTCTTGCAGGTTTTTATGCAGGTATTTTACCTTTTACCTTCTTTTCGACCCCGATTTTAAGTAGTGCATCTTTAAATTATCTATATGCATACCGAGAAAAAGGTTACTATGGACATGAGGGAACTCTTAAAGTTTCTATTAATACTCCATTTTCTTTTTATTTTTTAAAAAATATTTTGGGAATTAATTATTATTATACTTTTTATTATTTACAGGATAAAAGCGGATTTTCAAAAAATTATCTTTATCGTAGATTTTATGAGATTAAAACAAACTCCTATTTAGAATTCTATAGATATTTTTTTCTTTCTGATAAAAAGTATTTACTTCATACTGTAAGACCTTATTTTAGTTATTTTTACAGAAAAAAACCTGAACCAGATGAATTTCCCTGTTTTTCTTATTATGATTTTATTACAAAGAAAAAAGAATATTTAGAATATGGAATATGGCAATTTTTTAGCACACAAAGATTTAAAAATTTTTTGAGTATTAAACTTTTTCAACGGTATGAATTTTTAACCAGAGAAAAAACAGCTATAACTGTTCCTCAGGAAGAAAAACCATTTTCTGATCTTTATTTTCAATTTAATTTAAATTATCCCTCCAAAATTTTTATGCGCTATGATACAACTTACAATTTTTATGGACTTGGTTTTAAAAAACATCTTTTAACCTTAGAGCTAAAAAAAATATTAGCAGGTCATTTAAAAACTTTTGGATTTTCCTATCAGGAGGATAAAGCCTGGAATACCAAGCAAATAAGTTTTAAAACGACATTTCAATTAACCAAGCATTTTGAAACTACTTTTTATCTCACAAGAAATCTTATAACCCACGAAAATATAGAAACAGGAGGTGCTCTCAGTTATCACCATAGATGCTATGCTTTAAATTTTAGTATAACTATTACGCCAGAAGATACGAGAATTTTTTTTGCTTTTGAATTAAAAAAACTTTTAAAATACGGAATAGGACGTTAAGTTGAGAAAAAAAATAAAGCTTCTGGCTCCTGGTCCTTTAAAGCTGGATTTCGTAAAAATCGGGCTTGAATATTATTCTAAAAAATTAAAAAAATTTGTTGATTTAGATATGCTTTTTCCAAAAGTAAAAACTTCTGGATTTAATCCTGAGCAAAGAAGAGAAAGAGAAAAAGAGGCATTAAAAAAATACCTAAAAAATAAAGAATATTTTTTTGTTCTTGATGAAAAAGGCAAAACTTATAGAAGTTTTGAATTTGCAAAACATCTTGAAAATTTATTTTTAAATTATCCCTGTATATGTTTTCTAATAGGTGGACCTGAGGGCATTTCTTCTGAATTAAAAAGCATGGCTCATGAAGTAATTTCTTTTTCAGCTTTTACTTTAAATCACGAACTTGTTCTCCTTGTTCTTGCAGAACAGCTTTATCGTTGTTTTTCAATTATAAAAGGGACACCCTATCATCGAGAATAATAAAAAATAATTGACAAGTTAAATTAATAAATAGAAGTTTTATGGTTGACAATTTTTTAAAATCATACTAAAATAATTTTAACTTCTTTCTTTCAAAGATAATCTTTATCATTTTTCAAATATAGGAAAAGGAGGTGATGGATGAGGATACCGGGTTATTCTACACTTGAAGAGCTTGAAAAAGATTTTGGTTTTTCTATACCTTCTGAAACCAAAAAGAAACTGGAAAAAGTGATAAAAATACATCCTATGTTTATTCCAAAGTATTATGCTTCTCTTATAAACTGGGAGGATCCTAAGGATCCTATAAAAAATATGATATTTCCTTCTGTAAGTGAACTTAATCTTGCAGGATCCTATGATACAAGCGGAGAAAAAGAAAACACAGTTTTAACAGGGCTTCAACATAAATATAAAGAAACTGTGCTTCTTCTTGCAACAAACAGGTGTGCAGGCTATTGCAGACATTGTTTTAGAAAAAGGCTTGTTGGAATTTCAACTAAAGAGACTCTTCAGATATTTGAAAAAGCAGTGGAATATATAAAATCTCATCCAGAGGTTTCTAATGTTCTTATTTCTGGAGGTGATCCACTGGTTTTACCTACTGAAGTTATTGAACATTTTTTAAAAGAGCTTTCCCAAATAAAACATCTTAAATATATCCGTTTTGGAAGCAGAGTTCCTGTATTTTATCCTATGAGAATTTATGAAGACGAAAAACTACTGGAAATATTTTCAAAATATTCCACCCCTGAAAGAAGAGTTTATCTGGTAACTCACTTCAATCATCCTAAGGAAATTACTGGAGAATCAAAAAAAGCTATAGATTCTCTTTTAAAATCAAAAGTAATAGTTAGTAATCAAACAGTTCTTTTAAAGGGTGTAAATAACAACCCAGATACACTTGTGGAACTTATGAATGGACTGGTTTCTATGGGTGTAGTTCCTTATTATGTATTTCAATGCCGTCCTGTGAAAAGGGTAAAAGTTCATTTTCAGGTTCCATTAAAGCAGGGATATGAAATTGTGGAAAAAGCAAAACAGAGACTTGATGGTCATGCAAAACGCTTTAAATATGTAATGTCTCACAAAACCGGAAAGATAGAAATAGTTGGTATAATAGGAAATGAAATTTATCTTAAATATCATCAGGCAAAAGATTACAGAAAAGTTGGAAAACTTTTTAAAAGGTATCTTACTCCTAATGCAGGATGGCTTGATGATCTTGAGATTCCTTCGGAAAACAGAACCAAAGTGTTAACTGCTCAGGTATGGGCTTAATTTTTTATACTTTTATTTTTGGTGTTAGAAAGTTAATAAATTCTTTATAAACTGGATGTGAACCAAGGGTTTTGCTGTTTCCAATTATTAAAAGTTTCCTCCGGGCTCTTGTTATAGCCACATTGAGTCTTCTCAGATCTTTTAAAAAACCTATTTCTCCTTCTTCATTAGATCTTACAAATGAAATTACAATCACTTCTTTTTCTCTTCCTTGAAAACCATCAACAGAATTAACTTCAACTTTTATGTTTTTTTCTATAAAGAGCTGTTTTATAAGTTTAACCTGAGCAGAATAGGGAGTAATAACTCCTATGTCTTTTTTATCAAGCCCCATTTTTAAAAGTTCAGAAACAACCTCAAGGACTATTACAGCTTCTCTATAATTTTCATAAGAGGTGGAACCCGCAGGCTGAAATTCGTAAGAATTTGTTTCACAGGTATCTATAAAACCTAAAGGCTGAGCAGGATCAAGAACTTCCGCGTATTTTTCAGGAGCTTTTAAATTAAAATCTTTTAAAAGATGATTTCTCACACTTTCTGCTGAAATAAGTTTACCCTGATAAAACATTTTATTGGGGAATTCCATAATCTTTTCGTGCATTCTATACTGCACTATCAGCATGGTGGAAAGCTCGGGATACTTCTGAATCAATCTTTCAAAAAGGGTCTTTTCAAGTTCTTTTGCTTTTTCACTAACCACTGTGGGAGGAAGTTGTTTATGATCCCCGGCTATAAAAAATCTATCAACTCTGGCAATCGGGATCAATGTAGAGGGTTCCACCTGCTGACTTCCTTCGTCTATAACTGCTACATCAAAATGTATGTCCTTTAAAAATTCAGATTGTACCATGGAATTTGTAGATACCACAACATCAGCATTAAGAATTATTTCTTTTACAATAGCTGATTCTCTGTCCTTAAGTTTGTCTATTTTTTCTTCTATCTCATGATTTACTGTAATCCAGTTCGCCATTAGTTTTATTAATTTTTTTGAAATACCTCTTGCTCCTTTATTTCTTTCTGCAAGAAAAAGAATTTCTTCATCTTTAAGTCCTCTTCGAAAAGCAGGAGAAGGTTTTAAATAGGTATCTCTTTTTTCTATAAGTTTTTTTACTTCCTGCCATCCATTTTTTATTTTTAAAAAATCTGGATGCTGTTCGAGTAAAGCATAAATAGAATACTCTTCAAGTTCTTCCATTACTCTTGCAGGATGACCAATTCTAACCAATTTTAAATCTGGATATCTTAAAAGTCCAAGTATTATATTATCCACTGCTATATTTGAATCTGCTGTTGCCAGGACTTTGAATCCTTTTTTTACAAGTTGATATATTAACTCAGTAATTGTGCTTGTTTTTCCTGTTCCTGGTGGACCGTGTAAAAGATAAAAATCCCGGGAACCAAGAGCCCGTTTTATAGCCATAACCTGAGCAGAGTTTAATCTTCTGTCAAAAATCTGCACATCTTCTTCTTTATATTTTGCAGGTTCTTTTAATCCAAGAAGTATATTCCTAAGTTCTTTCTGACGTCCTACTGCATGTCTTAAAATTTCGAGATTTTCTTCCATCCTTTTAAAAGTTACATCGTTAATATAAAGATCTATTCTTACACCTCTTTTATAAACCCATTTTGGTGGTTTATTTTCAAAAGCTACTGTAATACTTCTTTCTGTCATTTTTATCACTGTTCCAGTAAGATCACTTTTTAATGGATTCCCCTGACTTATTAGAACCACATCTCCCACTGATATTTCAGTTTCTATAGGTTTTTTTCTACCAAATTTAACCAGATGAAAATGGAACTTTGTTCCTGCTCTGCTTCCTTTAAGATCAAGTATCGCTCTTCCAAGAAGTTCTCTTTCCTTTCCAGAAAGTCTTTTTATTTCTTCCTGTTGAACCCTGATTTCTGCTTCTCTTTCAAGAGAAATTAATTTCTTAAATTTTTCCACATAATTATGCACTACTATAATTTCTTTTATTAAATTTTTATCTGGGATAAGATCTCTATAAAATTCAGAGCAAAGATTTTCATTTTTTAAAAAAAGTAAGGCACCCTGATTGGCAAAGTAAAATTCTTTTATATCTTTCTTTTTTAAACCGTATTTCTTAAGTTCTTTAAACAAATTTTCTTTTTTGTAAATTCCTCTCAGAAATACAGGCATATTAATTTATCAAGTTTAACTTGTTTAGATAAGATAATTTTATTAAAAACCATTTAAAAGAAATTACAACCTTTTTAAAACAGAGTTAAATAAAAGTTTAAGAAATTTGATAAAACATTTTTAAAAATCCAGATACAATTTCGGAGACATTTTGGTAAAATAGAAAAAATTTTAAATATTAAAAACAGGAGGTGTCTAATGGGTGAGATGAACAAAATTTTTCTTTCAGAAAAGGATCTTCCAGAAGCATGGTTTAACATTATTCCACTTTTACCTTCTCCTCCTGCTCCACCTTTAAATCCTAAAACAGGAGAGCCAATTAATCCAGAAGATTTAAGAGCAATTTTCCCGCAAGCTTTAATTGAACAGGAAGTATCTCAGGAAAAGTGGATAGAAATTCCCTCAGAAGTTAGAGATGTTTATAAAATCTGGCGTCCCACTCCTTTATACAGAGCAAGAAATCTTGAAAAAGCTTTAAAAACTCCTGCAAGAATTTACTTTAAAAATGAAAGTGTAAGTCCTCCCGGAAGTCACAAACCTAATACTGCAGTGGCACAGGCTTATTATAACAAAAAAGAAGGAATTAAACGACTCGCTACTGAAACTGGAGCAGGACAATGGGGAAGTGCTCTTGCTTTTGCCTGTAAGCTTTTTGGATTAGAATGCACTGTTTATATGGTAAAAATCAGTTATTATCAAAAACCTATGAGAAAAACACTTATGCATATATGGGGAGCAGAAGTTTATCCTTCTCCAACAGACAGAACAGAAGCAGGAAGAAAAATCTTGAAAGAAAATCCAGATACAAATGGAAGTCTTGGAATAGCCATATCTGAAGCAGTAGAGGACGCTGTTACCCATGAAGATACCAATTATGCATTAGGAAGTGTTTTAAATCATGTGCTTCTGCACCAAACTATAATAGGGCTTGAAGTAAAAAAACAGCTTGAATTAATAGAAGAAAAGCCTGATGTTCTTATAGGATGTGTTGGAGGTGGAAGTAATTTTGCAGGATTTGCATTTCCTTTTATAGGGGACATTTTAGAGGGAAAACTTGAAGCTGAGGTAATAGCTGTTGAACCTACGAGCTGTCCAACTTTAACAAAAGGTGTTTATCAATACGATTATGGAGATACAGTAGGACTTACTCCTCTTCTTTTAATGTATACCCTGGGACATACTTTTGAACCCCCTGGAATACATGCAGGTGGTTTAAGATACCATGGAGACGCTCCTCTTGTCTGTCAACTTGTAAAGGAAGGAATTATAAAACCAAGAGCTTATCCACAAACAGCCTGTTTTGAATCTGCTGTGCTTTTTGCAAGAACAGAGGGTATTATTCCTGCTCCTGAAACCAGTCATGCTATAAAAGCAGTTGTTGATGAAGCTATAAAGTGTAGAGAAACTGGAGAAGAAAAAGTAATTGTTTTTAATTTCAGTGGACATGGACACTTTGATCTTACCGCTTATGATGCTTACTTAGAAGGAAAACTCGAAGATTACGATTATCCAGAAGAGAAAATCAAAGAAGCTTTAGCTCATTTACCTAAATTTCCTACAGGAATTTAAGAAAGAAAGGGGGGTTCTCCCCCCTTTCTTTCTTATTATTTTGTAAGAATTTCGCTGGAATATTTTTTTCTTAAATTTTCACAGACTTTAGAAGGTTTGGCATAGTATTTAACAAATGGTCCCACGATAGGTATATGCCATCTTAAAGTCACAAAGGCACTTAATCCACCAGAGACATCTGCTGAGTCAAAGTCCGCGCTATTTCCACTATTATCTTTTATAGAAGCACTTGCAAAAAATGGCAGATTATAACCTATTGAGGCAGTTAATTCTAAATTAGGAGATATATTATATCCAATTTTACCTCCCAGGTATGCGCTTAAAGCCCATACAGAAAGAGAATAATTACTATTATCTTTAAGATCAGCAGTCATATATTGAAGGTCAAGATAACCACCAGCCATTAAATAAATTCCATAACTTCCTATGTAA
>CAZWTB010000153.1:0-3100 GCA_964636875.1 uncultured Thermodesulfatator sp. | reverse complement strand
AGAAAAAAGAAAACTATACGATATGTATGGTTCTGCAGAATTCGAAAAGAGATATACCACAGAAGACATTTTTAAAGACTTTGATTTCGAAACTGTATTTAGAGATATTGGTATAGATCTGGGATCCTTTTTCAGCAGACGAAATAGAAGAGGTGGAAGAACTTTTATTTTCGATCTGGGAGATCTTTTCAGCAATCTTTTTGGAACTTATTTTGAAGAAGATGTAGGATTTTCACCTTTTGGAGAGGTTTATGAAACCATCCAGATGGATCTTCCTTTAACCCTTGATGAAATAATAAACAAAAAAGAAAAAGAAGTTATTCTTCCAGGAACATACGAAACTATAAAAATAAAAATTCCTGAAGGCATCAAAGATGGACAAATTTTGAGAATTAAAAAGAAAACCGGTAATAAAGTAAGAGAATATCTTTTTAGAGTTAAAATTCTTCCTCAGGCTGGTTACAAAATTGAAAATGGTAATGTTTTTATGGAAAAAGAATTACCTATTACAAGTTTCTTTCTTGGAGATGAAATAGAAATTAAAACTCTTGATGGAAAAAAAATCAAAGCCAAGGTGCCACCTTTAACCAAACCCGGTGCAAAATTAAGACTAAAAGGGCTTGGATTGCCTCTCGAAGGAGGTTATAGAGGAGACTTATATATAATATTACAACCAAAAATGCCTGATAAACTCGACGATTATCAAAAAGAACTTATAGAAAAACTTAAAAATACCGGACTTTAAAAACTTAATTACTTAAAAAAGGTTAAAAAAGAAAAATTGTAAAAAAAATGAAGTATTATCGGATAAATTAAAGAATCGGTTCTTTCTTTAAAATATCCAAAGATTAATCCTGGAAAAAAGGTGGCAAGTGCCCAGAGAGGAGGATGATAAAATAGATGTGCAAGGGCAAAAAGAAAAGCAGTTATAATATTTGCAATACTCAGTTTTCCTATACCCGTTTTTATTTTCTCCCTTAAAATCTCCAGAATGATTCCTCTAAAAAAAATTTCTTCAGGAATTGCTACCATAAACAGCTGAATAGCAAGAAGTTTAATGCTTAAAGGTGGATTAAAAGAAATTTTGTGATTTAAAATCAAAGAAAGAATTATGCATACCACAGGTCCCAGTAAAAGAGCTAAAAAAAATTCCAGAAATTTCATCTATATTCCGTATTTTTTTCTCTTATATCTTAAAGACTTTTCGTCTATTCCAAGAAGTCGTGCTGCACGTGTCTGCACATAACCAGTTCTTTTGAGTGCCTCTTCTATTATACTTTTCTCTATTTCTGCAAGCTTTTCAGGAAGAGGTTTAGAAAAATCAAAAATTTCTGAAGAACTTTTGTCTTTAACAAGATCTTTCAGTGCTTCTACAGAAATTTTATCTGTTGAAACAATAACAAGCCTGTGAATAAGATTTTCAAGCTCTCTTACATTTCCTGGAAAAGGATAACTTAAAAGAACTTGCAGTGCTTCTGGTGTAAATTCTATATTTTTATGATACTTCTCATTGAATTTTTTTAAAAAATAACCTGTTAGTTCAAGAATATCTTCTGGTCTTTCTCTTAAAGGAGGAATGCAGAGAGTTAGAACATTGAGTCTGTAATAGAGATCTTCTCTAAACTTTCCCTCTTTAACAAGTTTTTCAAGATCCTGATTGGTTGCAGAAATTATTTTTACATCTATTTTTCTGGAAGATGTGCTTCCTATTCTTCTGATTTCGTTTTCCTGAAGAACTCTTAAAAGTTTAGCCTGTAAAAATGGAGGGATTTCACCTATTTCATCGAGAAAAAGGGTGCCTCTGTGAGCTTCTTCAAAAAGTCCTGGTTTGGAGGAGGTTGCTCCTGTAAAAGCACCTTTTTCATATCCAAAAAGCTCTGCTTCAAAAAGCTCTGAAGGAATTGCTGCACAATTTACAGAAATAAAATTTCCCTTTCTTTCACTCTTTTTATGAATGTATCTTGCAACAAGCTCTTTTCCAACTCCGCTTTCTCCAAGAATTAAAACCGGTGCTTCGCTTTTTGCATACACTGAAGCCTTCTGAAGAACCTCTTCCATAGCTTTGGAAGCATAAACAAAATCCGCTCTTATTCCCGGCTTTCTTTTTAAATAAGCAAGCTGACAGGCTTTCTTAATTAAATTTATAAGAACCTCGGGATCAAATGGTTTGGTTATGTAATGAAAAGCCCCTGCCTTAATTGCACTAACTGCATCTTCCACATTACTAAAAGCTGTTATTATTATTACTTCTGCTTCGGGAAAATCTTTTTTAACTTTTTTTAAAAACTCAAGTCCATCCATCCCGGGAAGCCTTACATCCGTTACAATAACAAAAGGATGATGCTGATAAAGAAGATTGTAACCTTTTTCTGCAGAACCACAGGAATATACCTCAAATCCTTTTTCTTTTAAAATGTCAACAAGAAGCTCCCGCTGAAGTCTGTCGTCTTCAATAATAAGCACTTTGCAAAAGTTTTCCTTCATATAGTATTTAAAATACAACTTTTTATCCGCTTGTAAATCCCGATAAAAAGTATTATACTTAAAATTAAAAAACTCCCGGGAGCAGAAATATGACCTGGTTTGATTATTTTGCTCTTGGTATTTTTATTTATTTTGTGATAAGAGGTTTTTTTTCAGGATTTATGAAAACTTTCTTTTCTTTAATGGGAATGGTGGTTGCTTATTTTTATTCTGGAATTTTATCTCTTAAAATAATGCCTGTTATAAAAGGAATCGTGCCTTTAAAAGATCCCAAGATGCTTTCTGTAATAGGTTTTGTAATCGCTTTCATTTTAATTTATCTTACTTTTGTGGTTGTGGGATTTTTTATTTCAGCAATTTTAAAGAAATTACATCTTGGAAGCATTGATCAACTGGCAGGAGCTTTGTTCGGTTTTGTAAAAGCTCTTCTATTTGTAACCTTTGTCTATCTTGCAATTGTTCTTGCAATACCTTCTCAAAAAGATGTTCTCACCCGTTCCCTGTGTTATCCTCTTATTAAACAGAGTCTAAAAATTTCCACCAGGTTTGTTTCTGATGCCTGGAAAAATTTTATAGAAAAATACGCCAGGTAATTAAAAGATTGATTAACACGATT
>CAZWTB010000152.1:0-9558 GCA_964636875.1 uncultured Thermodesulfatator sp. | reverse complement strand
AATCTCCCACCAAAACTTCCAAAATATCCCTTTTTATCAGGAAAGTTTTTACACGCAGTTTTCATAACATATGAAGTTTATAAGATTTTTCATTTTTTTCAAGACTTGACTTTTTTTATTTTTTATACTACTATTCTTAAGAGGGGTAAAATATCGGTGATGGAGGAAAGATGAAGAGAGTAAGGGTTTTTGTATCGGGAAAGGTTCAGGGAGTGTTTTTTAGAGCTTATACTCAGGAAGAAGCAAAAAAGGTAGGAGTAAAAGGCTGGGTAAGGAATCTTCCTGATGGAAGAGTGGAAGCTGTTTTTGAAGGAGAAGATAGTGCTGTTGATCATATGATAAAGTGGTGTCATCATGGTTCTCCGTATGCAAAAGTTACAGGAGTTGAAGTTAAAGAAGAACCATATACAGGAGAATTTACGGATTTTGAAATAAGATATTAAGGGGTTTGGGGATTGATAGATGTAGACAGGTTGATTCTTGAATTTGAAAATCTTTTAAAAATTGAAAGTCCTTCCAGAAAAGAAGGAAAACTTGCCTATTATCTTGCAGATATTTTTGAAGCACTTGGATATAAGTGTTTTTTTGATAAATCTGCAGAAACCACTGGTTCTGAGGTTGGTAATCTTATAGTAAAAATTCCTGGAACTCTTCCCAGTCCTCCTATATTTTTCTGTGCCCACCTGGATACAGTGGGTCCCTGTGAAAATCCAAGAATAATTTTTGAAAACGGAATATTTAAAACGGATGGGAAAACCATACTCGGAGCTGATGATAAATCAGGAATAGCAATTCTGATTGAAGTGGCAAAAATACTTAAAGAAAACCTGTTTCCCTATCCACCTGTTGAATACATATTTACCACCTGTGAAGAAATAGGACTTCTTGGAGCAAAGGCTCTGGACATAGAACTGGTTGATGCAAAAGAAGGATTTGTTCTGGACAGTGAAAATCCAGAAGAAGTAATTAATAAAGCCCCTTCTTCATACCAGTTTGAAATTAAAATTAAAGGTAAATCTGCTCATGCAGGTCTTGAACCTGAAAAAGGAATAAATGCAATTTATGTGCTTTCTAAAATAATAAGTGAACTTCCTGTAGGACGCCTTGATGAAGAAACCACCTTTAATGTGGGAATCATTAGTGGTGGAGGTTATATTAATATAGTTCCTGAAAATGCAGAAGTCAAAGGAGAAATGAGAAGTCATTCCCAGAAAAAACTTGAAAACTTACAAAATTATATAAAAGAAACTGTTAACAAAATAACTGAAAAATTTAAAAGAAATGGGCTTCCAGAAGGTAAAGTGAGGTTTGAAAAAGTTTTTAAAGCATTTGACATTTCCATAGAAGATCCATTAAGTCAACTTGTTAAAAAAGCAGGAGAAAAACTCGGGCTAAATTTAAGTTTTAAAAGAAAGGAAGGAGGATCTGATGCAAATGTTTTTAATGAAAAAGGATTAAAGTGCCTTATCCTTGGCACAGGAATGCAAAAAGTTCACACTACAGAAGAATATATACTCGTGGGAGATCTCTTAAAATCCGCAAATCTGGTTCTTCAAATTATAAAACTGAAAGGTGAAATGGTTTAAAGAATTTTTAAATTTCCTGTTTCCTTCTTTTTGTAAACTCTGTGGGAAACCTCTTTTAAATACAGAAGTTCTGGTATGTAAAGATTGCTTTTCTCAATTGCCTGTTTTAAAACATTATTGTAAAAAATGCGGTAATCCTTTAAAAATAGAAAAAACCAGAGATAAACTCAATTATTGTTCCTATTGTGAAGAAAAGAAGCTTCTTTTTGATAAAGTTCTGGTATTGTTTGAATATACCTCTCCTGTAAAAAATTGGATTCTTGAATTTAAGTTTAAAGAAAATTTTGTGCTTGCTTTTACCTTTGGAAAGTTACTCGGCAAAATATTTAAAAGTGAAGTAGAAACAAGTGATTATATAATTCCAGTGCCTGTTTATTCAGAAAAACAAAAACAAAGAGGCTACAATCAAACCTATCTTATAGCTCTGGGGATTGATAAAAGAAAACTTCTTCCTGACTTTCTTATTAAAACTAAAGAAACCCTTCCTCAGAGTAGTCTTTCTTTTAAAGAAAGATGGAAAAATTTAAAAGGTGTGTTTAAACTTCTTTCAGAAGAAAAAGTAAAAGGGAAAAAAATTCTTCTTGTTGATGATGTGATTACAACCGGAGCTACTTTGAATGAATGTGCAGGTGTATTAAAAAAAGCCGGAGTAGAAAAAGTTAAAACACTTGCAATTGCAAAAACCACAATTTAAGGGGATAAAATGAAAAAACTCAGTATTTCTCTTATTCAAATGAAAATCGAAAAGGAACTGGAAAAAAACATAAAAAAGATTAAACACTTTTTAAACGAAACCAAAGCAGAGGTAATTTTATTTCCAGAACTTGCTCTAACAGGTTATCAAGAAAAATACGAATTTGATAAAGTAGAAAATGCACTGAAGGATCTTGCAGAATACAGTAAGAATAGATGTATTTTGCTGGGGGCTCCTTTTAAAAAACAAGAAAAACTTTTTAATACGATTTTTTTTCTTGATAGAGGAAAAATTAAAAAAATTGCAGAAAAAATTTTACTTTTTCCTGAAGTGGATGATGTTTTTGAAAAAGGAGAAAGGAGAGAGGTTTTAAATATAAAAGAAATTAAAATTGGAATAGTAATTGGTCTTGAGCTAAGGAATCCGGAATTTTTTAGAAAGTTTCTGGCAGATGGAGCTGAAGTATTTTTTGTTTTTGCCCAATGGCCTCTGAACAGGAGGCAGGACTGGGATCTGTTACTTAAAGCAAGAGCAGTAGAAAATAAAACCTGGATTGCAGGAGTTAATGCATGTGGAAAAAGTTTTGAACTCCTTGCAGGGGAATCCCAAATAGTAGAACCATGGGGGAATTCGACTAAATTAAATGATAAAGAGGATTTTCTGGAAAAAGAATTGAAATTGAATATAGAAATCTCCCGGGATCCTTTTAAAACACCTTTTCTTTCCAGAAAAAAACTTTTTAATCTCAGTGAATTAAAAGAGGTGGTAGAAAAAAGAAGAAAAAAAGGGCAAAAAATGGTATTTACAAACGGATGTTTTGATATTTTACATGCAGGACATGTTAGTTATCTTGAGTCTGCGAGAAAACTTGGAGACTTCCTGGTGGTAGGGCTGAATAGTGATGCATCTATTAAAAAAATTAAAGGAACAAACAGACCTATAAATCCTCAGGTAGAAAGAATAAAGGTTCTCTCTTCTCTTGAATGCGTGGATTATATAGTGGTTTTTGAAGAAGAAACACCTGAAAATTTAATCACATCTTTAAAACCAGATGTGCTTGTAAAAGGTGAAGACTGGGAAGAAGATCAAATAGTTGGAGCTAAATTTGTTAAAAGCTATGGTGGAAAAGTAAAAAGAATTCGATTTAAATACAAAACCTCCACTACCAGTATAATAGAAAAAATCTTAAAAAAACATCAAAAAGATTAAGCTACTTCATTAAGAATACTGCCCACCATTGCCCGAGCAATTTCCCGGTTAGAAACATTATAATTTCCAGCTTGAATTCTCTGTCTCACCTCTGCAATTTTTTCTTCTCTTACTTCTGGCATTTCTCTGGTTCTTGCAACTGCATTTTCAACCATCTGCCTTGTTCTTAATTCCACACGGTCAGCCTGCTGATTGTTTTCTCTTACCTGAACACGATTTTCTGCCCTTGCAGGAGCTTCTCTTCTAATATTCTTTACACCCTGAGTATCCCTTCCTGTAACATTATTTATCTTCATATACGCAACTCCTGCTGCATTTTTAATATTATTAATCGGCATAACCGCCTCCAACTTTAATTGTTTTTTATTTTTTCCTAATTAAATATTAAACACTCTTTCCCGGTTTGTCAACATAGAAAAAACTCTGATATCAAAGAGATTTGTGTATTAATCAATCAATACCATATTAAACTCTTGACAAATTTTTTATTTTAACTATTCTAATTACCATGAGTGAAAAAATTCTAAGTGCCAGGTGGATCTTTTCTTCTGCAGATGAAAAACCTCTAAAAAATTTTGCAATTTTTATTAAAGAAAATAAAATTGTAGAACTCAATTCCAAGGAGGTTCTCTTAAAAAAATATCCTGAAGCAGAAGTAATAGAATTTTCCGATGGTTTAATTTTTCCGGGACTGGTTAATGCTCATACCCATGCTCCCATGAGTATTCTTAGAGGACTTGCTGAAGATCTTCCTCTTATGACATGGCTTACTCAATACATCTTTCCTGTAGAAGCAGAATTAAAAAAACACTGGGTTTACTGGGGAACGAAACTCTCTCTTATGGAGATAATTCACTCAGGGGTAACTCTTTTCTGTGATATGTATCTTTTTGAACCGGAAGTTATAAGAGCGGTAGAAGAAGCCGGAATAAAAGCACTTCTTGGAGAGGGACTATTTGACTTCCCTTCTCCTGGATACGGACCACTTGAAAAAGGACTTGAACTTACAGAAAAACTTTTAAAAGACTTTTTCAATCATCCACGAATAAAAATTGCAGTTTCTCCTCATACTCTTTATACATGTTCTCCTGAAACCATAAAAAAATGCCTTAAAATAGCAGAAAAATTTGATGCTAAAATTCATATTCATATTTCTGAAAATGCAGAAGAAATTGAGGTTGTTAAGAAAAAACACGGGAAAAGACCACCTTACATTTTAAAAGAACTTGGTGCCCTTTCTAAAAACTTGATTGCTGTGCATTGTGTAAAGCTTAATAAAAGAGAGATAGAACTTTTTGCAAAGCATGGTGTAAATGTGGTGCACTGCCCTGAAAGCAATTTAAAACTTGGCTCAGGTATAGCTCCTGTGCCTGAGATGATAAAAGCAGGAGTAAATTTAGGAATAGGAACTGACGGACCCGCAAGTAATAATGATCTTGATATGTTTTCTGAAATGAAAACCGCGTGTTTGATACAGAAAGGTATTAAAGAAGATCCCACTGTGCTTACTGCAAAGGAAGTTTTTAAAATGGCAACTGAATGGGGAGCTAAAGCTCTTGGTTTTGAGGATTGTGGAAAAATTGCTCCTGGATACAAAGCAGATCTTGCTGTTCTGGATCTTTCTAAATTTCATCTTCAGCCAGATTACAATCCACTTGCTCTTTTAGTTTATAGTGCAAAAACAGGTTGTGTTTCGGATCTTATGGTAGATGGAAAATTTATTATGCGAAATTATAAAATTTTAACTTTTGATGAAAAAGAGGTATTAATAAATATTGAAAAAATAAGAAAAGAAGTGCTTGAAGTATTAAAGAAAAAACAGGAGGAAAGGAGGTAAAAGATGGCGGAGATTACTTCATTTTTAAAGGAAACCAGAATTTTTTATCCGCCTCAGGAGGGCAAGGATAAAGCTTACATTGCCTCCCGATATGAATACGATCAAATTTATGAGTATTCTTTAAAAGATCCTGAAAATTTCTGGGCTGAAAGGGCAAAGGAACTTATCACCTGGTTTAAATACTGGGACAGGACATGTTACTGGGATTTTAACAAACCTGAAATTAAATTTTACGAAGGAGGAAAGCTTAATGCCTGTTACAATTGTGTGGACAGGCATCTGGAAGATCCTGCTGTTAAAAACAAAGCTGCTATTATATGGCAGGGAGAACCAGATAAAGATGTAAGGGTTTTGACCTATCAAATGCTTCATACAGAAGTTTGTAAATTTGCCAAAGTTCTTAAAGAACTCGGAATTCAGAAAGGAGATAGAGTTGCCATATACCTTCCAATGATGCCAGAAGCAGTTATAGCAATGCTTGCCTGTGCAAGAATAGGTGCTATACATAGCGTAGTTTTTGGAGGATTTTCTGCAGAAGCTCTTAAGTCCCGTATTCTTGATGCAGGAGCAAAACTTCTTATTACTGCAGATGGAACTTATCGAGCAGGAAGAAAAATATACCTTCTTCCAAGAGCAGAAGAAGCTCTTAAAGACTGCGACTGTGTTGAAAAATGTATCGTAATTAATCGCTTTGGAGAACCTGTAGAATTTAAAGATCAAAGATGCCTTGCTTATGAAGATCTTGTAAAAAATGTAGAAACTGATGAATGGTGCGAATACGAGGTAATGGATGCAGAAGATATTTTATTTATACTTTATACTTCAGGTTCTACAGGTAAGCCTAAAGGAATTTTTCATACTACAGGAGGTTATCTTGTTTATGCTGCCCATACCACCCAGTGGGTATTTGATGTAAAACCAGAAGATATTTTCTGGTGCACTGCTGATATTGGATGGATTACAGGGCATACTTATGTTGTTTATGGACCTCTTGCTCTTGGAGCAACAGTTTTTATGTATGAAGGTGTTCCAACCTATCCTGATCCAGGAAGATGGTGGGAACTTGTTGATCGTTATAAAATAACTATTTTTTATACTGCTCCCACTGCTATAAGAGCTCTTATGCGTGAAGGAGAAGAATGGCCTGCAAAATACAATCTTACAAGTCTTAGAGTTCTTGGAACTGTTGGAGAACCGATCAATCCAGAAGCATGGCTCTGGTATCATCAGAATATAGGAAAAGGAAGAATTCCTATTGTTGATACCTGGTGGCAGACTGAAACAGGGGGACATCTTATTGCACCGCTTCCATATGCAATACCGCAAAAACCCGGTTCAGCAACTTTGCCTTTACCAGGAATAGAACCGGTTATTTTAAGGTCAGATGGCACAGAAGCAGATATAAACGAAGGAGGACATCTCTGTATTAAAAGAGCCTGGCCTGGAATGGCAAGAGGTGTCTGGGGAGATCCAAAAAGATTTAAAGAAATCTATTTTAGTAGATTCCCGGGATATTATTACAGTGGAGACGGTGCCAGAAAAGACGAAGACGGATATTACTGGATTATGGGAAGACTTGACGATGTCATAAATGTTTCAGGACATCGTCTTGGAACAATGGAACTTGAATCTGCTTTTGTAGCCCATCCAGCAGTTGCAGAAGCAGCAGTCGTCGGTGTTCCGCATGATGTAAAAGGAGAAGCTATTTATGCTTATATTGTGCTTAAAGAAGGGGTTTCTCCCTCTGAAGAACTTAGAAAAGAACTTGTTAAACATATAAGAACAGTCATAGGACCTGTTGCTACTCCTGATTACATCCAGTTTGCAACCGGACTTCCAAAAACAAGGAGCGGAAAAATAATGAGAAGAATTCTAAGAAAGGTTGCTTCCGGACAATACGAAGATCTTGGTGATACTTCTACACTTGCTGATCCCGCGGTAGTTGACGAACTTATAAAAGGTAGAGAAGATTTGATGAAAAAATAAGTATGAAAGATTTTGAAGTATATCTTCCCACAAAGGTAGTTTTCGGAAAAAAAGCCCTGAAAAAAATACCTAAAATTTTGCCCTCCCTTGGAGGGAGGGCGCTTCTTATTTATGGAAAACAATCTGCTAAAAAAACAGGAATTTATCAAAAAGTAACCCATCTTCTTGAAAACGCAGGTATTGAATGGGTGGAACTTTCAGGAATTAAACCCAATCCTGATTTGTCCAAGGTTTTTAAAGGAATTGAAATTGCCAGAAAAAACAAAATTGACTTTGTTCTGGCTCTTGGTGGAGGAAGTGTTATTGATACTGCTAAGGCTGTATGCTGTGGTTATTTCTATCCTGATAAACTCTGGGATTTTTACGAAAAAAAAGGGTATCCGGAGAAAGCCCTGCCTCTTGCAGTCATTCTGACTATTTCTGGAACAGGTTCTGAATACGACGAAATAAGTGTTATCACAAATAAAGAAAAAAAACTTAAACTTTCTCTTAGAGCCCCTGTGCTTTTTCCAAAGGTTTCCTTTCTTGATCCTACTTTAACTTTCAGTGTGCCTCCTGACTATACTGCTTATGGAACAGTGGATGCCTTTTCACATGTTTTTGAAATCTATGTTAGTAGAGAAAATCAGGACTTTGGTGTAACAGAAGATTTTATGGTAATTTTAATGAAAAACATTATAAAGTGGGGAAATATTGCTTTTGAAGATGGACAAAATTACAAAGCAAGAGCAAATCTCATGTGGGCATCTTCTCTTGCTTTAACAGGGCTTGTAAAAGCCGGGGTGGGAAGTTTCCGATTTTTTATCCACGCTCTGGAACATAGCTTAAGCGGTATTTTTGAAGAAGTTCCTCATGGACTCGGGCTTGCTATTCTTATCCGTGCATGGATGAAAGAAAATTCAAAAAATCCACTTTTGTTAAGATTTTATAAAAGAGTCTTTAACAAAGAAAGTTTTGAAGAAGGATTAAAGAGTTTTGAATCCTGGCTTGAAAAATTGAAAATACCTCTGAGTTTAAAAAATATAAATATTCCAGAAACAGCCATTTCAGATCTCACAAATAAAACATTGGAAATTTTGAAAATATGGAAAGTGGATCATCTTTATACCGAGGATCAGATCAAAAGAATTTTTGAAAGGGCTTATTCTGACTCATGATTTTTTATATATTTCTCACATTTCTGCTTTCATTTTTTACCAGTATTTTTCTCATAAGACTTGCATATAGATATCCCTTTTTAATAAAAGAAACACTTCATTCAGGTCCTCAAAAACTTCATCAAAGACCCACTCCGAGACTGGGGGGAATTGCTTTATTTACCGCGTTTACAGGGGCTTTAATTCTCGGTATTCTTAGAAAAGAAAGATACCTTCATGACTTTATTCTTCTTTATTTTTCTGTAATACCCTGTTTCTTAGGAGGACTTCTGGAGGATATTACTGCTAAGGTTGGAGTTAAGGGTAGATTATTTTTTACTCTTATATCTGCTTCCTTGGTATATTATTTTTTGAATGCCTGCCTATTTAAAATAGACATACCCTTTGTGGATCATCTTTTAAAGTATCCTTTAATTTCTTTTATTTTTACTATATTTGCTATTACAGGGGTAACAAATGCTTTTAACATTATAGATGGGTTAAACGGTCTTGCAAGTATGGTGTCTGTAATAATTCTTTTGAGTCTTTCTTTTGTCTCTTATAAAGTAGGAGACTATTTTTTAACCACCTTACAACTTGCTCTTATAGGAGCTTTAATAGGTTTTTTTCTTTTAAATTATCCAGCAGGTCTTATATTTCTTGGAGATGGAGGAGCTTATCTTGTGGGATTTTTAATAGGGACTTTTTCAGTAATTCTGGTAAATAGACACCCGGAAGTTTCTCCCTGGTTTCCCTTTCTGGTATGTATTTATCCTGTTTTTGAAACCCTTTTTACAATGTTCAGGCGTAAGATAATTCACAAAAGATCCATGAGTAGCCCTGATACCCTGCATCTTCACAGCATAATTTTTAAAAAGCTAACAATTAAACTTCTGGGACCTGCAGCAGACATAAGTCTGAGAAATGCTACCACATCTCCATTTCTCTGGGCTTTTACCATGCTGAGTATTATTCCTGCTATTATTTTCTGGCAGGATACTTCCAAATTAATAATAAGTTCTATTGCTTTTATTTTCTTATATCTCTTTCTTTACCTGAAGTTAATCTTTCACAGTTAAAAGGTTTTATCTTTTAACTTTCCATTCACTT
>CAZWTB010000151.1:0-2226 GCA_964636875.1 uncultured Thermodesulfatator sp. | reverse complement strand
AAGGAGTTTATACTTTTTCAAATCTCCATGATGCAAAAAAAGTAAAGGAAAGGGTTGTAAAAGGTGAGGTTGAAAAACCTCTTGTTATAGGTGCAGGATTCATAGGGCTTGAAATTATGGAAGCCTTTGGAGAATCCTGGAACCTTCCTGTTACCCTTCTTGAATACTTTCCTCAGGTTCTTCCAAGAATTATAGACCCCTTTCTCTCAAGAGTGGTTGAACACAGACTGAGAGAAAAGGGAGTAAAACTCGTTCTAAACGCAAGAATAAAAGAAATCGTTGGTGAAAACGGAAAGGTAAAAGGAGTTAAAACTGAAGACGGATTTTACGAAGCAGATCTCGTGATAATTGCAACAGGAGTCAGACCGAATTCTGAACTTGCACAAAAAGCAGGTCTTCTTGTTTCTCCTGTTACAGGAGGTATCGTGGTTAACGAAAGAATGCAGACCTCTGACCCGGACATTTATGCTGGTGGAGACTGCGTTGAAATAACCCATCTGATTACAGGAAGAAAAATAGTTATGCCTCTTGGTTCTCTTGCAAACAAACAGGGAAGAGTTATTGCAACGAACATCGCAGGAGGATACGCGGTTTTTAAAGGAACTGTTGGAGCTTTTATTCTCAAATGCTTTGACATGGCAATTGGTGGATGTGGACTCAGCCTCTCTACTGCAAAAGCAGAAGGTTTCCCGAATGCAGACTACGCAATAAACATACAGCACGAAAGAGCACACTTTTTCTCTGCAGGCTGTTCTTTTTACTCCACGATTTTTGACAGAGACACGAGAAAGGTCCTGGGATTTCAGGTAGTTGGACCTTTTACAGACGGAACCCTTGCAAGAATTCACGCTGTATCAAGCATACTTCCTCTAAAACCAGATGTTGAAGACCTGGCAAGCCTTGAACTTGCCTATTCCCCACCTTTTAACACAGCAATTGACCCTGTAAACGACACCGCTTTTTTTGCAGAAAACCTCTTAAAAGGACTCTGCCAGACAGCAGACTGGGAAACCATTATTGAAAAACTTAAAAGAGGAGATAAAGACTTTGTAGTAATAGATGTGAGAACTCCTTTTGAAGCAAAGGACATGATAGGAAAGTATCCCAACTGGATAAACATTCCTTATGAAAACTTCAGAGCTAACTGGGAAAAAGTTCCCAGAGACAAAGAAGTTTTTCTTGTTTGCAGTGTGGGGAGAAGGGCTTACGATGTGTATAGATTCCTCAAGTCCAGGGGATTTAACAATGTAAAAGTTGCAATGGGTGGAACGGTTCTTCCAAAATACTGGGGAGAAGATATAAGATGAAAATTAAAGCTGTTAGAGGTTTTAAAGACTGGCTTCCCGAAGACTTCGTTAAATACGACTTTCTCATAAATATTGCAAAAGATATTCTGAAAAAATACAATTACAGAGAGATAAAAATTCCCATTCTTGAAAAAACAGAGCTTTTCGTAAGGTCTATTGGTGAGGTTACAGACATAGTGCAAAAAGAAACCTATACTTTTCAGGATAGGAATAAGGAGTTTTTGACTTTAAGACCCGAGGCAACTGCTGGCATCTGCAGAATGGTTATAGAACACGGAGTTTATGCTCAGGCAAAACCTTTAA
Organism: uncultured Thermodesulfatator sp.; assembly: GCA_964636875.1. Taxonomy (GTDB): domain Bacteria; phylum Desulfobacterota; class Thermodesulfobacteria; order Thermodesulfobacteriales; family Thermodesulfobacteriaceae; genus Thermodesulfobacterium. Next base: position 616 of record CAZWTB010000151.1, on the reverse strand, counting down.
AGTTTTTTACTGTAGGACCCATGTTCAGACACGAAAGACCTCAAAAGGGAAGACTGAGAGAATTTTATCAGGTGGATGTGGAATTTTTTGGAGGTGTAAATCCCTTTTATGAAGTGGAACTTATACAGCTTGCCTTAAACATACTAAAAGCCCCTTTTAAAGAACTGGGGTTAAAAGAAAACAGGTTTACCTTAGAGATAAATTCTCTTGGATGTGAAAAGTGTCGTCCTGAATTCAGGAATTACCTCGTTTCTGAACTTGGCAAAAAAGAAGAAAGACTCTGTGAAACCTGTAGGGATAGGCTCAGAAGAAATCCTTTAAGAATTCTTGACTGTAAGAATGAAAAGTGTAAAGAGGTTTTAAAGGAGATAAAGGGAATTTCTGAGTTCTGGTGTGATGAGTGCAGGGCGCACTTTCAGGAAATAAAGGAGCTTCTTAAAACTGTGGGAATTGATTTTGTGCACAATTCCTATCTTGTAAGGGGACTTGACTACTATGTGAGGACGATTTTTGAGATAAAGGCTGAGGGGCTCGGTGCTCAGGATACAGTTTGTGCTGGTGGAAGATACGATAAACTTCTCTCTGAACTCGGAGGACCTGAGCTTCCTGCAATTGG
>CAZWTB010000150.1:0-3201 GCA_964636875.1 uncultured Thermodesulfatator sp. | reverse complement strand
GTAGAATGTGTGGACACGATACAAAAACAAGATTTCTTGAAATTACAGAAGAGGGTCTCGTGGTTATTAAAGATCCTATATCAAAGTCCCGGTATTAAAACATTTGAAAAGGAGGGGATGAGCTATGGTTATAGAAATTGGAGCACCGGTTGTTTCTGAAACCGAAGTGGAAAACCTGGTTAGCAGAGTATTTTTTAAAGCAATAGAACTTCTTGGTGGAATTAGTAAACTTGCAGAATTTAGAACTCTTACCTGGCTTCCTTCTCTTGCAAGAGCCTCTTTTGTTGTGGTTCTTAAAGAAGAATACATGAAAAGTGACGAAGAAATAGCCTACAAAGTAGGACTCACTAAAAATACTGTAAGAAATATTTTAAGGGCTGATCCAGAACTTGCTCTTCAAAAAATTAGAGCAATGGAAGAACTCATAGATGAAGAAAAAAGAGAATTAAAGTTTCACACAGCAGGTGGAATAGCCAAACTCGCTTACAAAGAGGTTAAAGAAGGAAGAGAAGCCCAAACACTTCTTCAGTATGTATGCGGGGTTGCAGAAGATCTGGTTAGAACACTTGATGTGCCCTGGGCATACCTCGTCCTCAGAAAAACAAAAGGAATTAAGTATCCCATTACCTCTGGAGACGAATTGAAAGAAAGACTTAAAGGACTTACCATAAAAGGACTTGCCACAGAAGAAATTATAGACAATCTGCAATATCCCATTAAAACCCCGGCAATTCTCATTCACGAAATTAAAGAATACCTTAGAGTAAAAGCAGGAGAATAAAGCCGATTCCTCTGGATGTTTATTAAAAGACTTGAAATATACGGATTTAAGTCCTTTCCTTATAAAGTTTCCATTCCTTTTTCAGACGGTATTACAGCAATAGTAGGACCAAATGGAGCAGGAAAAAGCAACATACTTGATGCAATACGCTGGGTTCTCGGAGAACAGAGTCCCAAAAAGCTGAGAATAAAAGAACTCGCAGACCTTATATTTAGTGGAAACTCCACGAGAAAGGTTGACTTTGCAGAAGTAAAACTCGTCATAAATAACGAACCCTGTATTCTGGAAAAGTTTAAAGAACTTTCCGAAGTAGTAATAATACGGAGGTTTTACAGGTCTGGAGAAGGTGAATTTTACATAAATCAAAAACCCTGCAGACTGAAAGACATACAGTTTCTCTTTCTGGACCTGGGAGTAAGTTCTCAGGGATACGGAATAATTGATCAATCTGAAGTAACGAAATTTCTTGACCTCTCTCCAAAAGATAGAAGAATCCTTATTGAAGAACTTGCAGGTGTTTCAAAAATAAGGTTTACAGAAGAAGAAACCACTAAAAATCTTCTCAAAACTCAGGAAAATCTCGAAAGACTGAAAGACATTCTGATAGAGGTGGAAGAACAATATCATCGTTTAAAAAAACAATCCGAAGAAGCAAAACTTTATCTTTCTCTAAAAAACAGGCTTGAAAATCTCCTTCTTAAAAAGAACTGTTTTATTTTTTTTGAATTACAGGACAAGAAAGAGAAACTTGAAAGGGAAGCAAAAGACCTTGCTGAAAAGGAAAAAGAACTTGAATTGAAAAAAGAAGAGCTTGAAAATAAAGAAAAACTTTTTGTTCAAGAGCTAAGTCTCTGTGAAAGACACATTCTTGAATTAAAAGAAAGCCTGAGTGAAGTGGAAAAACTTCTTGAAAGTGCTGAAAAAAGGTATCACGAACTTTTAAAAGAAGAAAGCTCATTTTCCTACAGACTTGAAAAAGAAAAACTCAAAGAAACATCCCAGAAAGAAAAACTTAAAAGTCTTGAAAGTGAATTAAAAATACTGAATGAGAATGAAAAAAGTCTTTTAGAAAAACTTGAAAAATGCAAACTTGCTCTCTCCAGATTAAAACAGGAAAAAGAAGAAATCCTGCAGGATTACGAAAATAAGAAAGGAGAATTGAGAAAAGCTGAAAGAGAGTATCAAAATCTTGTAAGAGAAGTAGAAAAACTTAAAGACAGATTGCGATTTTTAAAAAAAGAGGCAGAAAGGAAACAGAAGGAGTTTGAAATTTCTGAAAAAGCTCTTTTAACTCTCAGCTCTGAAAAACAAAAACTTGAACAGGAAGAAAGAATATGGGAAAAACTTGTTTCTGAAAAAGAGGAAACTCTTTTTAATCTTGAAAAAGAGAAAAAAAGCTTGAAGAAGAGGAAGCAGAAGTTCAAAGGAAGTTTAAAGAAGTTGAGGAAAAGCTTTATAAGCTTTCTGTAGAAGTTAAGTCTGTAAAAGACAGGCTAAGGCTCGTTGAAAGATTTATCAGCAGTAAAAAACCACGACTTCCTGAAGTTTTTAAAAGTTTTAAAACCCTTGGAGAAGTGCTATCCCTTAGCAAAGAAGATATAGAGATTCTTGAAAACATTATGCCTGAAAAACTTTCTGCTGTGGTAATAGAAGAACCAGAAACTTTAAAAAAACACCTTCCTCACATAAAAGAAAACCTTGTTTTTTTTGTAAATAAAAAAGAACTTCTGGAAAAATTTATTCTGCAAAAAGAGGAAAAACTTGATTTTGAAAAAGCGTTTTCAGGAAGGGCAACTTATTTTTCAAAAGACAGAGTTTTTTCTTCTGGAGATGGTTTTCTCTATCTTCTCAAAAAAAAGAAAGAAGGCTTTTTTAGTTTGAAAAAAGAAAAGGAAGAACTTCTGCAAAGTTTAAGTCTTCTTGAAGGAGAAATAAAAAAACTCGAAGAAGAAAAGAAACCCCTTCAGAAGAAACTGGAAGAACTCAAAAGAAATAAAGAAGTTTTAGAAAAGCAAATTTTTCAGATAAAAAAGGAACTTAAAGAGCTTAAAGAAAAAAAAGAGAAGTTCGGAGTAACTTTTGCAGTGGTTGAAGAAAGAATAAAAAATGCAGAAGAAAAAAGAAAACTTTTACACGAAGAAGTTAAAAAACTTGAAAGAGAAATGAAAAGTCTTGAAGAACTTTTTGAAAAGAAAAGAAGAAAAGTAGAAAAAAGCAGACAGAAACTTGAATCACTAAAAAAAGAAACTTACAGGATTGAAAAGGTTTTAAAGGAAACAGACAGTAAAATAGAAGTCTTAAATAAAGAAGTTTTTAGATTGCAGATAAAAAAAGAAGAAATTTTAAAAAGAAAAAACACGGTTGAAGAAGAAATCAGAAAAATAAAAGAGTATCTTAAAAACTTTTCTTTTTCCTATGGA
>CAZWTB010000149.1:0-2974 GCA_964636875.1 uncultured Thermodesulfatator sp. | reverse complement strand
TGTAAGATTTCCTATAAGAACTGAAGAGTTTAAAAAACTCTGGGAGGAAGCAGAGCAAATTCTTCTGAAACATCATCTTTCGGGTTTGCAAAAACTTCAAGGAGAAAGTTGTAGGCTGTTTAAAAAAATAAGAGAAGAAGGTGTAAAAAGAGAGCTTCCTTTAATAGTTTACACTCTTAAATATCTTGCAGAAGATAAAATAAGTTTTGACGACGAAAATCTACCGGTTGATCTTAGTGAAGAAGTGGAAAGGTATATAAGGAGTTAACTTGATAAATAATATTTATGGTTTAAATTAAAAAGAAAACTTCAGGAGGGAAGGTATTGTGAAAAATTTAAAGTGGCTGGGGCTTGGGATGTTTGTTTTTATGTTGTGTGGTTGCGTTCCTCCTGCTCAGGATGTTCAGAATTTAAAAGTAAGAATTGCCAATCTTGAACTTCTTGTGCAACAACAAAATCAGGAAATAAACAACTTAAAAAAAGATCTCGGGCAGTTTAAAAAAGAAATAGAGGCTCTGGAAAAAGGCACCATAGAGAATGCTACTCTTTCTGTGAAAACTCAGATTCTTGCAGATATAGAAGAGTTAAAAAATGAACAGGCACAATTGAGTTCACAACTGGAAGAACTTCATTTTAAATCAGAAGAAAGAGAAAAAGAGCTGGTTACAGATCTTCAACAATTGCGTTTAGAAATACAGGCTTTACAACTTAGATTAAAAGAACTGGAAGCAAAGATTGCAGAAGAAAAAGTAATCAAACAAAAAGAGTCTTCTAAAAAGGAAGAAATTTTAGGTAATCAAACCAGAAATATAGTGTTGTCCAACCAGACAGAGGTAAAAAAGGAAGAAAATAAAACCCAGGAGGCAATTTCGAAAAAAGGTTCCAACAAAACAGAGGCTTCTGAAAATGCTACAGAAGTAGGGTTAAAAAAGGAGGAAAAGGAAAAACAGCAGTCTGAACAATTAGAAAAAATTAGTCCTTTAAGTGAAGCTGAGTTATATCAAGAAGCTTATGCCAGTTATAGAAAGGGGGATTATGATAGGGCGAGAAGACTTTTTGAAGAATATGTTTCCAGATTTCCAGAAGGAAAATGGATAGGACAGGCTTATTACTGGATTGGAGAGACTTATTTTAAACAGAAAGATTATGAAGAAGCAATTCTTGCTTATCAGAAACTTATAGATCTTCCGGGATGGCATCCTCAAAAACCCTCTGCTATGCTAAAGCAAGCTAAAGCATTTTTGGAGCTCGGGGATAAAGAAGCAGCTAAAATTATTCTTAAAAAATTAATTAAAGAATATCCAAATACTCCTCAGGCTGTAGAAGCCCGGAATCTTCTTTCTGAATGATGTTGCCTTGTTATTTAAAAATTTTTTGTTAAACTAAATTTTAATGAGTGAGGACAACACTACTCAATTAGCAAAGAAGTTTTCTGGATTAAAGTTCTATAAACTTTGTGCGTCTGGAAATGATTTTATAGTTGTTTTCAATTTCGACGGAAGGATTTCTCCTGAAGAAGGATCTCTTCTTGCGAGAAAATTGTGTAGAGCCAAGTTTTCAGTATCCGCAGATGGTTTTATTCTTCTGGAGAAAAGTAAAACTGCAGAGGCAGTTTTTTCATGGAGGTTTTACAATTCTGATGGTAGTGAAGCAGAAATGTGTGGAAATGGCGCAAGGTGTGTCAGCAGGCTTGTGGTTGAAAAAGGATTATTTAAAAGTCCATTTTTTTTCGAAACCAGAGCAGGACTTATTTATGCTGAAGTTAAAGATGATATTGTAAAGGTTGCTCTAACTTCACCCAGGGATCTGAAATTAAATTTTGTGATAAAAACAGACTTTGACTGGTTTCTGGCTCATTTTGTAAATACAGGTGTTCCTCATGTAGTTATTTTCTGGGAGCCGATTGAAAGTGCTCCTGTGGAAAAGATAGGAAAAAAAATAAGATTTCACGAAATGTTCTCTCCAGCAGGGACAAATGTGAATTTTGTGCAGGTAATAAAAGAGAACTGTTTGAAAATCAGAACTTATGAAAGAGGGGTGGAAGCAGAAACTTTTGCCTGTGGAACAGGTGCTTCTGCTTCTGCTTATGTTGCGTATAAATTGGGACTTGTAAAATCTCCTGTTGAGGTAATAACAAAAAGTGGAGAGGTGTTAAAAGTTTATATAGAAAGTGAGAATCTTTTTCTTGAAGGAAAGGCACATTTTATTTTTGAGGGTGATTTAAAAGAGGATGCTTTTATATAAAAATTAAAACATAATAATAAGGAGGGGGACCATGGAATTAAAGGGGTCCATAGTTGCACTTATTACACCTTTTAAAGATGGGAAACTTGATGAAGTGTCTGTAAGAAATCTTATTAGATGGCATCTTGAATCAGGGACTCATGGAATACTTGTTGCAGGGACAACCGGAGAATCTGCTACTCTTGAAAAAGAAGAAAAAAAGAGGCTTTTAGAAATAGCTCTGGAGGAAGCAAAAGGAAAGGTGCCTGTTATAGTGGGCACAGGAACTAATAATACAAAAAAAGTCCTTGATGCAACAAAAATGGCTGAAGAAGTTGGAGCAGACGCAGCTCTTATAGTTGCTCCTTATTATAACAAACCCACTCAAAAAGGACTTTATGAGCATTATTCTTATATTGCCAGAAATGTAAAGATCCCCATTATTATTTATAATGTTCCTGGAAGAACTTCTGTAAATATTTTACCGGATACCACTGCCAGACTTGCAGAAATAGATAACATAGTAGCCATAAAAGAGGCATGCGGTGATCTTAAACAGGTTTCAGAACTTCTTTTAAAATGTCCAAAAGATTTTATTATTCTCTCTGGAGATGATTTTACAGCATATCCTACAGTTGCTCTTGGAGGAAAGGGTGTAATTTCTGTGGCGGCAAATATAATGCCTAAGGAAATGGCTGAACTTATGGAAGCAGGACTTTCAGGTGATATGAAAAAGGGTCAGGAACTTCAT
>CAZWTB010000148.1:0-17178 GCA_964636875.1 uncultured Thermodesulfatator sp. | reverse complement strand
ACAGCAAGAGCTCTTGCAGATGACCTGGGGATAGCTTTAAAAGAAGGAAAGTTTGAGCAGGTAGAGGAGATTTTAAATGAGATTTTAGCAGAGATTCCCTATACGCTTTTTGCAAAGGCGGATGAGAGGTTATTTCATGTGATATTTTACTTGACATTAAACATACTTGGATATCATGTTGAGTCAGAACTTCTTACACACAGGGGGAGGCTTGACATGGTAGTTCGATATCCTGATAAGATATTTATATTTGAGTTTAAGGCGGGGATTTCAGCTGAGAAGGCGATAGAGCAGATAAAGGAGAGAGGGTATCACGAGAGGTTTCTCAGGGAGGGGAAACCGATTTATCTTTTTGGAGTGAGTTTTGACCCAGGGGAAAGGAAGGTAAAAGAGGTGAAGTGGGAGAGGGTATAGGCTTTTAAAAACTTTTATATCTTATTTTCGACGAGTAAACAATTTGTTCAGCGATATTGTATTTTTCTTGTAGTAGCAGAATTACCCGGAGCTTCAGCTTCTGCAAGGATAGGAAAGATTTGATCGATAGTAAATCTGTTTTTTCTCATAGCTTCCCCTCCTTGTTTTTAATTTTAACCCTAACATTAAATTTGTCCAAATTTTGTGGAGCCGTCCAATTTGCAATTTATTTGAAGTAAGTTTATAATAAATGTGATGGGGTTAAAGGATAGTGAAGCTTATAGATTTTTGAAATTTACTGAAATATCTTTAAGAAATTTAGGGAGAGAGGAGTTTTATGTAGAGCCTGTTTCAGCTTTTAAGGAGTATCCTTCAGCTCCCAGGATAAAACTTGCAATAGAGGAATTTCCTCCAACTTTAAATTTTTTTGAGATTCTTGCAAGAAGAAGGAGTAGAAGGGAATACAGAAAAAAACCAATTACTTTAAAGGAGATTTCACTTTTGTGTTTTGCAGCACAGGGTATTACTGGGAGGATTGATGGTTATTTTTTGAGAACTGCTCCTTCTGCAGGTGCTCTTTATCCAGTTGAGACTTATATTGCTATAAATTTTTCTGAAGAAATTCCTCCTGGAATTTATCATCTTGAAGTAAGGAGTTTTTCTTTGGAGCTTTTAAAAGAGGGTTATTTTGGGGATATTCTTAAAGATCTTGCTCTTGGACAGAGTTTTTTGGCTACTGCGAGTGCGGTTTTTATCTGGAGTGCTGTGCTGGGAAGAACCCTTTCGAGATACAGAAGCAGAGGGCTTAGATACATTTTTATGGATGTGGCTCATATCTGTCAGAATCTTTTACTTGCATGTGAAGCCCTTGGATTAAAAGCCTGTCCAGTTGGGGCTTTTTTTGATCAGGAATTTAACGAATTTCTGGAACTGGATGAAGGAGAATCTATAATATACCTTACAGCCACAGGAAAATAAAAAATACTTGAATATTTTTGTTATTACAGGTAAAATTAAAGCTTTAAGAAACTGATAGGAGTTTTTTATGATACCACTTGACTTTTTTAAAAAATTTCTGGATTTTTCTGCTCTCATCAATTCGTCTCTTGATTTTAATGAAGTTAGAGAAAGATCTATTAAAGCAGTGATGGATTTAACTGAAAGTGAAGCAGGAAGTCTTCTTTTTTACGATGAAAATAGCAAGGAACTTTTTTTTGATGTAGCTCTTGGAGAAAAAGCAGATAAAGTAAAGACTATAAGACTTAAACTTGGGCAGGGAATTGCCGGGTGGGTTGCTGAGCACAGACAACCGGTTATTGTAAATGATGTTCAGCAAGATCCCAGATTTTTTAAAGGTGCAGATAAAAAAAGCGGTTTCCAAACAAAAAATATGATATGTGTTCCTGTTTTAAGTAAAAATAAACTTCTGGGAGTTCTTCAGGCTATAAATAAAAAAAATGGAGATTACACCCCTCTTGATCTTGAGATTCTTAAAGCACTTTCAAATCAAATAGCAGTAGCCATAGAAAACGCAAGACTTTATCAGGAACTTAAGGAAACTTTTTTCAACATAGTGTTTGCTCTGGCAGATGCTATAGAAAAAAGAGATCCCTATACAGGAGGGCATACAAAAAGGGTTATGGAATACAGTCTTGCTATTGGAGAAGAAATGGGACTTGATAAAGAAACCTTAACTACTTTAAAGCTTTCTGCAATTCTCCACGACATAGGTAAAATAGGAATAAAGGACAGTATTCTTCTTAAACCCGGAAGACTTAGTGATGAAGAATTTGCTACCATTAAAAAGCATCCACTTTTTGGAGAAGAAATTTTAAAGCACCTAAAACAGATGAAAGATGTGCTACCAGGAGTGAAGTATCACCACGAGCGATTTGATGGAAGAGGTTATCCCTATGGATTAAAAGGAAATGATATTCCTTTGATAGCAAGGATCATAGCAGTGGCAGATAGCTTTGATGCAATGGTAACAGACAGACCTTATAGAAAAGGTTTACCTGTTGAAGTTGCTCTTAAAGAACTGGAAAAAAATAAAGGGACCCAGTTTGATCCAGAAGCAGTGGATGCATTTTTAAGGGTGTATAAAAAACGCCCTGAACTCTTTTCAAAGGAGTTTACAAAGAGTGAAAATTAAAGTCCTTGGTTCCTCAGGAGGAGAAAAACGCGGGGTTAAACTTTCTTCATTTTTAATAGATGAAACCCTGCTTCTTGATGCTGGTTCAGTAACACAGGTTCTTAAAATGGAAGAGCAATTAAAAATAAAATATGTGCTTCTAACACATGCTCACTTTGATCATATAAAAGATCTTCCGCTTCTTGTGGACAATCTGGTAACCTATTATTTTTCTTCTGCCCAATTAACAGTGTTTTCTCTAAGAGAAGTTATTCAGGCATTAAAAAAACACATTTTTAATGATGAAATATGGCCCGATTTCACAATTATTCCACCTGAAAATCCCGTTTTAAAACTCGAAGAAATACTTCCTGAAGCAACTTTTTTTATTGGAAAATATCGAATAACTCCCTTTTTAACAAAGCACACCGTGCCTTCAACAGGATATTTTATTGAAAAAGACAATCGCTCACTCTTTTATTCTGGAGATACAGGCACCTTTCCAGATTTATGGCGGAAAATAAGCGCTCTAAAGCCAGATGTAGTAATTACTGAAATCTCTTTTCCTGATCACCTTAAAGAACTTGCAAGTATTTCTGGTCATTATACTCCTGACCTCTTTTTTAACGATCTCTCCTGTTTGCATAACTCCTGTAAAATTTTTATTTTTCATATAAAACCCGTTTACTCCAAACAGATAGAACAAGAAGTAAATGATTTTCTCCGGAAATTCCCTTCTTTTCCAGAAGTAAAAATTTTAAAAGATAACGAAGAAATAATAATTTAAAATTCTTTATTTACACACAAAAATTACTCTGGCTTTTCTTGTAAAGAGTTTTTTATTTCTGGTAGGTTCTGGTATTGCAGAAAAACTTTTACTTCTGGTAAAAAATGGATAATATCCACTTTCAAATCGTATTTCTTTTATATAACACTTTTTATTAAGCTGATTTTCCAGAAATCTTTTTTTATCGAAAATTTCTTTAAAAATAGCTTTTTCCAGATTTTTTTCTACTTCTTTAATCCTTTTTTCTGAAACTCTCCATTCTTCAAAGTTCACCAGATATTTGTAATCTCTTGGATATTTATCAAGAGTTTTAAAAACTTTTTTCTGTTCCTGAGGAGAATCCAGCCTCAGGGCATAAAAACTTTCTCCTTTAAATCCTTTACAGATGTATTTTTTATTCTCCCAGAAACAATTTTTAAAGACCCTGTAATATCCACCTTTATAATAGAGTTTTAATTTTTTAATTCTGGTATCCGCTTTTCCAAGAGCAGAAATAACTTTTTCTTCACTATTTCCAGAGGCTTCCACACTTATTCCTATCCAGAATTCATCAGGATTGAGATAAATTTCTTTTTTAATCTGATAAAATACACTGGTTTCCTCCCCTGCAAGAAGTGTGCAGGGGAGGAAAATCACTGCAAGTATGAGCAAAACCATTATTTTTTTCATTTTTTATCCCTTTTTAAATTCAAATTCTCCTCTTTCATTTACATCCACGATTATTTTGTCGCCCTCGTTAAATACTCCTTCGAGAATTTTCAATGCAAGGGGATTTTCAATATACCTCTGAATTGCTCTCTTAAGGGGTCTTGCTCCAAACACAGGATCATATCCGTATGTTGCAAGAACTTCTTTTGCTTTTTGAGTAAGTTCAAGAACCATACCCTTTTCTTCAAGTCTTTCATTAAGATACCTGATCTGTATATCCACAATTTTAATAATCTCTTCCCTGGTAAGATTATGAAAGATAATTATTTCATCAATACGATTCAAAAATTCAGGTCTGAATGTGGTTTTTAGCATGTCAAAGATTCTTTTTTCTATTTCGTCGTTACTTAGAGAATGATCCTGAAAGTAATGGCTTCCTACATTTGAGGTCATAATTATAATGGTGTTTCTGAAATTTACTGTTCTACCTTTACCATCAGTGAGTCTCCCATCGTCGAGAACCTGAAGAAGTATGTTAAAAACATCTGGATGTGCTTTTTCTATTTCATCAAAAAGAATAACTGAATAAGGTCTTCTTCTTACTGCTTCTGTAAGCTGACCACCTTCTTCATATCCTACATATCCAGGAGGTGCTCCTATAAGTCTTGCAACAGAGTGTTTTTCCATATATTCGCTCATATCAATTCTGATAAGGGCATCTTCTGTATCAAACATGAATTCTGCAAGTGCTTTTGCAAGTTCTGTTTTTCCCACTCCTGTAGGTCCTATAAACATAAAGGATCCTATAGGACGATTGGGATCTTTAAGTCCTGCACGGGCTCTTCTAAGAGCATTGGCAACTGCAGATATTGCATGATCCTGTCCAACAACCCTCCTCTTCAGTCTCTCTTCTATTTTCAGAAGTTTTTCCCTTTCACTTTCAAGAAGTCTGCTAACAGGAATTCCAGTCCATTTGGAAATAATTTCTGCTATGTCTTCTGCATCCACTTCTTCTTTAAGAAATTTCCCTTCTTTTTGAATCTCAGCAAGTTTTTTGTTTTCCTCTTCAAGTTCTTTTTCAAGCTGGGGAATTATACCATAAATGATTTCTGCAACCCTGTTTAAGTCTCCTTTTCTTTCTGCCTGCTGAGCTTCTATTTTAAGCTGATCTATTTTTTCCTTAAGTTTCCTTATTTTCTGAATAACTTCTTTTTCCTTGAGCCACTGAGATTTTAGTCTTTCAGCCTTTGCTCTAAGTTCTTCAAGTTGATCCAGAATTTTCTTGAGCCTTTCTCTTGCCTTTGGATCTGTTTCTTTTTCCAGAGCAACTTTTTCAATTTCCAGTTGTTTTATTTTTCTTTCTATTTCATCTATTTCAGTTGGCATTGAATCGATTTCTATTCTGAGTTTTGCAGCAGCTTCATCAATAAGATCTATTGCTTTATCAGGAAGATATCTATCGGTTATGTATCTGTGAGAGAGCATAACAGCAGCCACAATTGCATTGTCAGTAATTTTTACTCCGTGATGCACTTCATATTTTTCTTTTAACCCACGCAAAATTGTAATTGCTTCTTCAGGAGAGGGTTCGTCAACATAAACAGGTTGAAATCTTCTTTCAAGAGCAGGATCTTTTTCTATGTATTTTCTATATTCTTCTATTGTGGTTGCACCTATGCATCTTAATTCTCCTCTTGCAAGGGCTGGTTTAAGCATGTTTGCAGCATCCATTGCTCCTTCAGCAGCACCAGCCCCTACGATGGTGTGAATCTCATCTATAAAAAGAATGATTTCTCCTTCACTTGCCTGAACTTCTCTTAAAACAGCTTTAAGCCTTTCTTCAAATTCTCCTCTAAATTTTGTTCCTGCAAGAAGTGCACCTACATCAAGTTGAACAAGTCTTTTATTTTTCAAAACCTCTGGAACATCACCTGCCACTATTCTCTGAGCAAGACCTTCAACAATCGCTGTTTTTCCAACTCCTGGTTCTCCAACAAGAACAGGATTATTTTTCGTTCTCCTTGAAAGAATATGCATAACCCTTCTTATTTCCTCGTCTCTTCCTATAACAGGATCGAGTTTTCCTGCTCTTGCCAGAGCAGTAAGATCTCTTCCAAACTTCTCAAGTGCCTGATATTTTTCCTCTGGATTCTGATCCGTGATTCTCTGCCCTTTTCTTATCTGCCTTATTACTTCTCTGGCATTGTTAAAAGTAACCCCTCTTTTTCTTAAAAGATCTCCTGCTCTACTTGGACTGTCAATAATACTTAAAAATAAATGTTCTGTTGAAATAAATTCGTCACGCATTTCCTTGGCAAGTTTTTCTGCTTTGTCAAGCACATCCTTTAAAGCCATTGAAAGATAAAGTTGATAAGCTCCACCTGTAACCTTGGGCAGTTTATCCAGCAGTTCTTCCAGCTCCCTGGAAATTATCTGTGAATTAACACCAAGTCTATCCAGAATAATGGGTATAATACCCCCTTCCTGATCTACCAGAGCCTTTAAAAGATGCTCTGGTTCAAGCTGTGTATTATTTAAAGACTCTGCGATTTTCTGAGCTGACTGTAAAGCTTCCTGCGCTTTAAAAGTAAACTTGTCCAGTTTCATTATCTTCCTCCTCCTCGTTAGACTTGTATTTTATTTAAAAAAGTTAAATACTCTTTTGCAAGTTTCAATAGGTAAAGGGAGAAAAAATATTAACAAATTTCGTGCCAATTTTTCCTTGAATTTTTTAAACCAGGACTTATTATTTAAAGTGCAAAGAAAAAACAAAAACCAAAAGAAAGGGGGTGAGAATATGGCTGATTTAACAATCTGGCGTCCACTTCAGGAATTAAGAAAAGAAATGGATCGTATATTTCAGGACTTTTTTGGAAAGACCTATCTTCCAGAAAAATGGGAAAATATAGAATGGGCACCTGCAGTAGATGTTTCTGAAACTGAAGATTCTGTAATTGTAAAGGTTGATGTGCCTGGAGTTAAGCCTGAAGACATGGAAATAAGTCTCGTTGATAATGTGCTTGTTATAAAAGGAGAAAAGAAAAGAGAAGAAGAGGAAAAGAAGGAAAACTTCTACAGAATGGAAAGATATTACGGAAGTTTTATGAGAGCTATTCAGCTTCCCTGTGAGGTTGAAGAAGAAAAAGTAGAAGCAAATTATAAAGACGGTGTTTTAAAAATAGTTCTTCCTAAAAAACCTGAAGAGAAAAAGAAAGTTATAAAAATTAATGTGGAAAAGTAAATAATTGGGATTTCCGGGGGGTTTCCCCCCCCTCTTATTTTATTTTTTGTGAAAAAATTTGTTTAAATTCTTCTTCAAATGATCCACTTGACATAAAAACTATTAAATTATTTTTTTCTTCCAAGAATTTTTTTAATTCTTGAAGATTTAAATATTGTGCCCTTTTTCCGGATTTTTCCAGGGCAGAAATTAATGCAGGAATATTCAGTCTTTCTTTTTTTTCTATTTTTTCAAAGCCCGGAGGAATTTTTATAAAAATAATATCCGCAAGACTTAAAGCCTTCTCGTATTCTTTCTGAAATACCTTTCTCTTACTGGAATTAGTTCTTGGTTCAAAAACAAGAACAACTTTATCAGCATAAATTGCCTTTCTTAATTCACTAAGGGTTAACTTTACAGCAGTTGGATGATGAGCAAAATCGTCTATTACAACAGGACCTTCGGAAAAAATTATTTCCTGTCTTCTTTTAATACCAGGAAACTTTTTCATAAGCTTTAAAACACTTTCTATATCAAAACCAAGAGAATAAAGTAAAGCCAGAACCCCCACACTATTAAGAGCATTATGTTCACCGGGAATTTTCAGGAAATATTCTTTTTCTTTTCCATCTATTTTTACTTTTATCTGATTTAAAAATCCCTTATCAGAAGAAAAAGAAGTCCTGCTGGAAATAAGCCTGAAATTGGCATTCTTACTTTTTCCATAAGAAATAATTTTTTTTATTTTCTTTTGTTTATTTAAATTTTTTACCACCTTTTTTACATCTTCAGAATCTTCATTAAAAATAAGTATTCCTTCTTCCGGGAGAAGTTTTAAAAGCAAGAAGAAAGTTTCTTTTAAAGTTTCATACTCTGGATAGGCATCAATGTGATCTCTTTCTAAACTGGTCAGTATTATTGCAAATGGATTGTAATGTAGAAATTTGGCTTTTTTATCAAAAAAAGAAGAAGGATATTCATCTCCCTCTATAACGAACCAGTGCTTTTTTCCTGTTCTATAATTAAGACCGGAGTGTTTCTGCACTGCTCCCACAAGATAAAAAGGATCTTCTCCCAGTTTTTCCAGAAGAAAACCCAGAAGAGCAGTGGTGGTGCTTTTTCCATGAGTTCCTGCACAGAGAAGAACCTGTTTATCTTTTAAAACATGTTTTTCAAGAAATTCAGGAAAAGAATAAAGAAAAAGCCCCATCTGAATAGCCTTCTTTACTTCTGGATGCTCTTTTTTTATCGCATTCCCTACAATTACATAATCAGGACGAAATTTTTCAATACCTGTTTCATCATATCCATAAACCCGGATTTGAGATTTTTTTAAAATTTCTGAAGCAGGAGGATAAATCGGAAGTTTTTCAAACCCTGCAACTTCATATCCGAGTTCCTTAAGTAATCCTCCAACCCCACTCATGCCTATTCCACCTATCCCTATTAGATACACTCTATTTTTCATCTTTTACTTAACTCCTCTAAGTTGTCCCAGAGATAACTCACCACCTGATTGTGAATTAACATTCCCTTTAAGGTTAACTTTATCTTTCTATTTTTCCGTTTAATTAAACCCTCTTTTTCAAGATTTAAAAGAGCTGTTTCCTGAATTTTTACACGATATTTTAAAAGTTCTTCAATGTCTAATCCTTCTTCAAGTCTGAGTTCCATCATTATTTTTTCTTTTGCAAAATCTTTTTCACTCATTTTTTCTATTATTTTTAAAGGTAGTTTATTACATTCAAGTAAATAATAATAATTTCTAAGATCTCTTGGATTTTCCCATCTTAGATGTAAAATTCTGGAAACTGCAGAAGGTCCTATACCAAGATATGGTTGAACTTTCCAGTAAAAAAGATTGTGAATGCATTCGAAACCCTTTAAAGCATAATTGGAAATTTCATAATGATTGTATCCTTTTTCTTTAAATGTCTTTTCTATTAATTCATAATAAAAAAGGAGTTTTTTATCTGAAAGCCATGTTTTCTTTTTAAATTTTTTATAAAAGGGAGTAAATGGTTCTATAGTTAATTCGTAAATGGAAATATGGGGAATTTCAAGGGAAATTGCTTTTAGAATTTCTTTTTTTAAAGTTTTTTCTCCCTGTCCTTTCCATCCAAAAATTAAATCAATGGAAATTTTTTCAAATCCTGCTTTTTGAGCAAATTCAATAGCTTTTAAAGCTTTTTTTGCATCGTGTATTCTTCCAAGAAATTTTAAGCCTTTATTAAAAAAGCTTTGTATTCCAATGCTAATTCTATTAAAACCTGTTTCCAGATAAGCTCTGGTTTTTTCTTTGTTAAGGGTTTCGGGATTGGCTTCAAGAGTCAGTTCAACAGGAGTAAAATGGAAATTTTGGTATAAAAAGTTGAATAATCTAAAATAAAATCGTGGAGAAAGAAGGGAGGGTGTTCCGCCTCCTGCATAAAATGTATAAAAAGTAAAATTTTTGAGAGATAAATTTTTTTCTAAATATTTTTTTAAAAAGTTTAATTCTTTTTTTAAAGCTTCCAGAAATAAATCTTCTTCCTGATAAGAAGGAACTACAGGAATAGAGTAAAAGTCACAATAAGGGCATTTTTTTATGCAAAAAGGAACATGCATGTAGAGTGCAATCTTATTCATGGTAACTTTTTAATATTTTAATTTATTTTTTTCTTTTTTCCGTTAAAATGAGAAATTAAAGATGAAAGAATATTTTTCAAGGCAGGTTTTAATATGGGGTGAGGAGGGGCAGAGAAAACTTAAAGAGACAGTGGTTCTTGTTGCTGGAGCCGGGGGATTGGGAACCAATGTGGTGCAGTGTCTTGCAAGACTGGGCTTGGGGAAAATTTACATAGTTGATCATGATCAGGTTTCTTTCTCAGATTTGAACCGTCAGGTGTTTTTCACTACCCAACATGTGGGTTATCCCAAAGTTAATATTATAAAAGAAAAAATAGAAAAAGAATTGGGCACCTCTAAGGTTATTCCTTTAAAAACTAAAATAGATCGGAATTTTTTTATCCCTGAAGAAGTCAGAATTGTGATTGATGCTCTGGATAATTGGGAAACCAGATTTATTCTTGAAGAAAAATGTTATTTCAGGGGTATTCCTTTTATTCATGCTGGTATTTATAGACATTTTGGACAGATAACCACCATTTTTCCTGGTAAAACCCGGAGACTTAAAGATATTTTTGCAGGGGTAAAAGAAGAAACGGCTCCTGTTCCTTCTCATTTACCAATATGTATGATTGTGGCAGGAATACAGGCTATGGAATTAATCAAACTTGTTCTTAATTTTGGAGAACTTTTATTAAACCGTCTTCTGGTAATTGATTTACTAACTTTTTCTTTTGAAATAATACCTCTTGAGGGCTAACCACCCCCTCCAGGAGGGAAAATAGAAATAGTATCACCGCTGTTAATCAGGGTATTAAGACCTGCGAGATGCAAAACATTTACTCCATTTTTTAATATCATAACTCCGGGTTTAAGATTTTCATTTTCAAAGAGTTTTTCAGAAAAGATTGTAATTTTTTCTTCAGGAATAAAATTTTTTAAAAGGGTTAATACTTCTTTAAGTGGTAGTGTAGAAGAAACGGGGATATCCACTTCGGATATCCCCAGAGATAATCTCAGGAGACCAAAAATTTTAACTTTAACAGTGCCCATTTATTAAAAAGATTATGCGAATTCTGTAAGTTCCAGTTCGGATAATTTTTCCTGTGTAGGAATTCCTTTTTCATTCCATCCTCTTATTGAGTAATATTCTTTAAGCATTTCAGAAAGGGGGACCACTGATCCTTTTTTAGGTCCTTCGGGCATGGCTTCTTTAAGAAATCTTTTAGGAAGGGTATCATCTTTTGAGGGGTTCATTCCTGCTTTTAGATTAAAAAGTCTTTCAAGGTTCCATATTCTTTCTCCACAGGTTAGGAGTTCTTCAACAGTATAGTCAAAACCTGTTCCAGCAGAAATAAGATCTCTGTAGTCTTCTAATCCAAGGGCAAAGGAGCTGAAGAGGCATAATCCACTTGAATCTATTACTGCAGTAAGTTCCTGAAAAAGCTTAAGCCATTGAGGTTTATTTTGGGTTGTAAGAGGTTCTAATTTTTCAGGAACTCCGAGAACTTCTGGAGAAATAAGATAAGCCCTGACATGGCATCCACCACGGTTTGAAGTCGCATAACCAAGGGCGTGTCCATAAACACCTCTTGGATCATAAGCAGGTAATTCCTGTTTTTTAACAGACATAGAAAGTTCGGGATGTCCATAAGTTTCTGCAAGTCTGAAAGAGCCTTCTGCAAGTTTATCTCCTAAGCCTGTTCTATAAGCTATAGCTTTTGTATAATATACAATAGCTTCGGAGCTGCCGAATTTTAGTTCAGGACCTTTTGCAAGATCTTCTTTTGGGATGTATCCCTTTTCATAAAGTTCCATTGCACAGGCAATGGTTACTCCTGTTGAGATAGTATCAAGACCGAGTTCATTACAGAGAAAATTTGCTTCAGTAATAGCAATAAGATCTTTAACACCGCAACATGCACCAAAAGCCCATCCTGACTCGTATTCTGGTCCTTCACCTTTTCTTCCGTTTGGTAGTTCTACATATCTTCCGCACTGAATAGGGCATGCATAACATCCTTTATTTTTTTTAAGATATCCTTTTTCCACAAGTGCTTCTCCACAAACTTCATGAGTGTCTTCAAAAACCCCGGTTTGAAAATTTCTGGTTGGATAAAGTCCATTTTCATTTATTATATTATCAAGCACTTTTGTTCCGAGCTTAGGAAGAGCTTCACCTGTTACAGGATTGTTACGAATTTTTTCAACTTTTTCTCTTATAATACTCATGAAAGTGTCTTTATCAGGGGCTTCGGGTCTGCCTGAACCTTTAACTATTATAGCTTTAAGATTTTTAGATCCCATTACTGCTCCTACTCCAGAGCGTCCGGCAGCACGATGCTTGTCATTTATAACACAGGCGATTTTTACAAGATTTTCTCCTGCAGGACCGATACATGCAACTTTTGCTCTATCATCCCCAAATTCTTCAAGAAGTTTATCAGTTACAGTATGAGTATCAAGTCCCCACAAATGAGATGCAGGCTTTATTTCAACCAGATCGTCTTTTATAGCGATATACACCGGGGAATCAGCTTTTCCGGTGATAACTATCATATCATATCCTGCAGATTTTAATTCTGCTCCAAAGTTACCTCCAGAGTTTGAACAGGCAATAAGTCCTGTTAAAGGACTTTTGCAGATTACCATATAGCGTCCACCTGTTGGAGCAGGGGTGCCTGTTAAAGGTCCTGTTGCAAAAATAAGAACATTTTCAGGAGAAAGGGCATCTGCTTCTGGATTCATTAATTTAAAAAGATAGTAACTTCCCAGTCCCCTTCCTCCTATAAATTTTCTCAGCACATCTTCTGGTATGGTTTCAGTTTCTACTTTTTTTTCACTAAGGTTTACTTTTAGAATTTTACCTGCATAGGTTCCAGGCATGATCTAACCTCCTGAATTTTTTATTTATTAAAAAAAATTCTACATTGATTTTAAAATAAAGCAACCAATCCTTATGAGAATGTATTGACAGTTATGGAAAAAATGTTAAAATTTTTGGAAAAGGGGAGCAGGGTTATAAGTGGGGCCGTAGCTCAGCGGGAGAGCGCGTGAATGGCATTCACGAGGTCGTGGGTTCAAGTCCCACCGGCTCCACCAAAATTTAGTTCCATTTAGTTTCATAGATTCCCAAAGTCAAGAAAAATTCAGCTTTTCACAAGATCCCTTTTCCTATAAAGTTCCAAAAAATTTCTTAAAATCCCACAATTTTGACGGTATTTTAAGCGGTATTTCTCAACTTTTCCCCAACCTACCTTTTCGCACCTCGCAAGTGCGAAAAAGATAAAAAAATTTGATTTTTTATTTAAAACTTTTTCTAAATTTAAAACTATTTTTTCAATCTGCCTAAATTTTTGTAGAAGAAAAAGAATAATTACCAATGAATTAACTCATAGCCCAAAAGTTTCATCAAAAATCCACAGGTTTTTTCTATAGTTTTTATAGCGAGAGGAGAAAGTTCTTCTTTCCAGCTATCAACTTTACCTTTTCTAAAAAATTTTCCGTCTTTAAACTTTTCAAAAGATGTTTTTTCTATAACTTCATTTATAACTTTTTCTGAACTATCAACTTTTAAAAATTCAAAAATTCCCTTTAAACTTTCAAAAGGTTTTAATCTGAGATCTTCGTATCTAACAAGGTAAATTTTATCTGTTTTTTTCTTTAAAAAGTTGAGGAGATTGTTTATATCTTTTACCCATATGGGAGCAAAGGCTTCAGCCCATTTTTCTTTATTAGGTATTTTTTCTTTAAAATCCGGATCAATTCTGTGATTAAAATGCCAGGCTGAGACACACACTGCTCTTGGATCTCTTATTATTCCTATAAATTTTGCATCAGGAAACAAACTTTCAAGAAACTCAAATCCATTTCTTTCAGTCAGCTGATCATCTTTTATTCCATACCATTTTACTTTTTTTCCTTTAGCACCTTTATAAGCTGCCAGTTTAATTATAAATTTTCCTATTTCTTTTTGATCCTCTGAGTCAAATATAGGAGCCCCTTGTTTAGCAGTAGCTTGATCTATGAAAATAACACTCTGATTGTAATTTTCAAAAAATTTTGGAAGTTTTTCAGTAAGAAGATCGTATAGATAGTGTTCAGGTGGACAGGAAATTTCAGGATGAGAGTCAAGAATCATCTGTAAAAAAGTAGTTCCTGACTTCGGTTCTCCTGTTGCAAAGACAAGTTTGATATTTTTAAGATCCTCCCATTCCATATTTTAATATTATCAAAAATTTTCAGTTTTACAATAAAACAAAATATTTCAAATTTCATTCTCTTGGGGCATCTCAATTCCGATTCCCATTTCCAATTTCAATTCTTCAAATTAATTAAATTTTATATCAAAAAAATTAATATTTATAAATTTTCTTTTTCCAGGATTTCTCTTAGTTTTTCAGCAGAGTTGATTAAAAGAATTCCTTCTTTTTTACAGGGCTCCTGAAAGTCTCCGTCTATGGAAATTAAATATTTTATTCCGTAATACTTGCAGGTGGCTAAGATTAAAGCATCGTTTGGTTTAAGTTTATATTTCTTGTAATAACTAACTGCTAAATTCTTAAGTGGATAAGGTATGTCCAACCAATCAAAGTTTCAAATAACCTAAAAATAAATTCTTCCATTATTTCCTTTTTCCTCTTTTTCTTCGTAATCAGTTTATAAACAACTTCGCTATAAATTATAGCGTTTACAAAAAACACATTTTCTAAATCAAATAGAGCTTTTAAAAGATATTCAAATATTCTTGAAGCTTCTTCTTTTCCATTTTCTTTAAAGGTTTCTATAAAAATACAGCTATCAACAAAAGCTTTCATTTTAGTCTTCTTGTAAATACAGTTCTTCTTCTGTTACTTCTTCAACTTCTATTGAATGCTTTAATTTAGGATAATAATAAGTTAAAAACAAAAGATTTTCTAATCGTTTTATTATTCTATTTACTTTTTCTTTAAAATCTTGGATATCTAAATCTTTATCCTCTACTGCAAACACTTCTTTAATATCCCCAGGCACTTTAATTATTATCTCTCCCATTTTAATCCTCCAAAGATTTGGGTTTCTCTACGATTTATTATACCAAAGGATTTAAGATTTATAAAGCTTGAGTTGCAACTGACAGCCCGGTTGACGCTCTTGAAAAAATTTTTTTATTTACAATGGTTCAAAAAATTCTATTTCATCTATGAATATAAAATCTTTTTTATTATAAGTCCATAATTTAAGATTTTTAACCAAACAAGTAGCTGCTATTAGAGCATCTGCAATGTGTAAATTATGGCTTAAAGAGTAATTATTAATTAAATATCTCGCTTTATAAGAAATTAACTCGTCAATTTCAATAATTTCAAAAATGTTTAAAAATTTTCTTAGTTTATTCAATTCTATTTTATCTCTTGCTCCTCTTATTATTTTCATATAAACAACAGAATTTATAACTAAATCTTCATTTTTTTAATAAAATTTCTCCTATTTTTTTATTACCTCGCAAAAAATCTATTAATACACAAATATCAACTAAAACTTTCATTTTCTCCAGGCTTCTTTTCTAATTGTTTTTCCTATTTCTGCAGAATTTTTAATTTTTATATCTATCACCCCACAACCCAACTACACTTTCTATGATGGCTTTCCTATTTTCTATTTCTTCTTTTTCCAAAAAATCAAAAAGTTTTTGTACTTTTAATTCATTTTTAATCTCAAACACTTCTTTAATATCCCCAGGCACTTTAATTATTATCTCTCCCATTTTAATCCTCCTAAGATTTGAGTTTTTCTATGAATTATTATAACAAAGGATTTAAGATTTATAAAACTTCACTTGCAACCGATGGACCAATTAATAAGCTTTTAAAAAAGATCTTAATCTATAAACATTTCTTTTAGTATTTGCTTTATCTTCATAATAGTGAAAAAGTCAATATTTCCCAATTGTTTTATTAATCTTTTTTTTATCTATTGTCCTTATTTGATCTAAAGCTATTTCTCCTTGTTTTCCCTGAAATTCAATTTTTACTCTTGTAGGCCAATTTCTAATCTTTGTAGTCATTGGAGCAATTATAACAGTATTAAGAACTTCATTCATTTCATTTGGAGAAATTATAACTGCAGGTCTTGTTTTTTTTATTTCTGCTCCAATTGTAGGGTCTAAATTCACTAACCAAATAGAATATTGTTCAACTTTTACCATTCCCACCACTCTAAATCTTCATCTTCAAACACATCATTTATTAATAAATTGTCTTTCTCTTTAAACTTTTCCTTCCAATTTTTTCTAGGCATAGATGTTTTTAAATTTAATATTTGCTGAATAATTGAAAAATTGGAAATTTCTATAACTTCCTTCACATCTCCAGGTACTTTAATTATAATTTCCCCCATTTTATCCTCCCAGGATTTGAGTTTTTCTATGAATTATTATAACAGAAGATTTAATTTTTATAAATTTTCTTTTTCCAGAATTTCTTTTAATTTCTCCCCAGAATTGATTAAAACAATTCCTTCTTTTTCGCAGGGTTCTGGGAAGTCATTGTCTATAGAAATTAAGTATTTAATACCGTAATACTTGCAAGTGGCTAAAATTAAGGCGTCATTTGGTTTGAGATTGTATTTTTTAAAGATCTGCCAGAAACAAGACCTTACTTCTCTGTTTAAAGATAAAATTTCAAATAATTTCAAAATTATATTCAATTCTTCTTTACTAATTTTTAGTTTTGATTTTTGCTTAAAACCAAAATAATAAAGAACTTCGCTTTCTACAATAGAATTTATGTAAAAATTGACAAATTCTATACGTCTTAAAATGTTCTCCAGAATATTACTTGCTTCTTTCGTTCCCGTGGTTTTAAAAGCTTCTATAAAAATACAGCTATCTATAAAAAATTCCATCTAATCACCCTGAAGATGTAATTCTTCTTCTGTTACTTCTTCAAATTCTATTTTGTGTTTATATTTGTAAAAAACATTTAAAGCTTTTTTTATATCCTCCTTTTTTTCTAATTCCATTAGTGCTTTTTTAATATTCTCATAAGGTAAATTTAGTTCTAACACTTCTTTAATGTCCCCAGGCACTTTGATTATTATCTCTCCCATTTTAATCCTCCTAAGATTTGGGTTTCTCTACGAATTATTATACCAGAGGATTTAAGATTTATAAAGCTTGAGTTGCAACCGATGGCTCGGTTGACACCGCTTAAAGAAAAAAATTACTTATTTAAAACTTCTTTTAATTTTTCAGCAGAGTTGATTAAAACAATTCCTTCTTTTTTGCAGGGCTCTGGGAAATCATTGTCTATGGAAATTAAGTATTTTATTCCGTAATGCTTACAGGTTGCTAAAACAGATGCATCTGTTGGAAGTAACCCATACTCTTCT
>CAZWTB010000147.1:0-8060 GCA_964636875.1 uncultured Thermodesulfatator sp. | reverse complement strand
TCTGGATGCATAAAATCTTCAACTGCACAACCTTCTCTTAAAAATTCAGGATTTGAAATTACATCAACTGCCACATCTTTCTTTTTATTTGCATCAATAAGAGATTTTATCCACCTGTTGGTTCCTACAGGCACAGTGCTTTTTGTAACGATTACTTTGTATTCGTCTATCACTTCTGCAAGAGAAAGAGCAACTTCCTTAATCTGAGATAGATCTGCAGAACCATCAGGGTTTGAAGGAGTCCCAACGCATATAAAAATAACCAGAGAATTCTTTACTGCTTCAGCAAGATCTGTTGTAAATTTAAGTCTTCCTGCTTTAAGATTTTTGTTAACGAGTTCTTCAAGCCCCGGTTCATAAAAAGGAACTTTTCCTTTTTTTAACATTTCTATTTTTTCTTTGTCTTTATCAACGCATATTACATTCATACCAAAGTCAGCAAGCCCTGCTCCAGAAACAAGTCCTACATAACCTGTTCCTATTACAGATATATGCATACGATTTCACCTCCTGTTTAATGTTTCCTGTAATGGTATCTTCTATAATGGTGTCTTCTGTGGTATCTCCTGTGATGATACCTTCTGCGATGTCTTCTTCTGTAATAATGTGAATGTTTTTTATAGGAATAATATCTTCTATAATGGTGTCTTCTGGAATGCCTCCTGTGATATCTTCTATGGTATCTCCTGTGATAATATCTTCTGCGATGTCTCTTATAGTAATAATAAGGACTTATGAACTTTTCACTTGCAAGTATGCTTGTATTAACAGCAGTATTTATAAAAACCGGAGACATTTTCTTTTCGAGAACAAGTTCTGAAAATTTAAGAAGGTTTTTGGTATCTTCCCAGAGAGTTTCTCTATTGGGAGCACCAAGAACAGCAGTTATAATCAACCTTCCATTCTCATTAGCCACATTTACCAGACAATGCCTTGAAAGTCTGGTAAATCCGGTTTTTCCTCCTATTACTTTGTTTTTAACACTTGGATCTTCGAGCAGTTTATTTGTATTTCTTATAACTAAGGTTCTTCCTGTTTCGGATTTAATTATTTTAACAGGAGTGCTTATAATTTTTCTTATAAATGGATATTTAAGAGCCTCGTAAAGAATTAAAGCCAGTTCATAAGAGGTTGTATATTGATCAGGAGCAGGGAGTCCTGAAGCAGTTACAAAATGAGATTCTTTTAATCCGAGGCTCTGAACTTTTTCATTCATAAGCCTGGCAAATTTTCTTTCTGAACCTGCCACAGCTTCTGCAAGAGCAACTGCAGCCTGATTTGAAGACTTCATAAGCATAAGATAAAGAAGATCCTTAACAGTGTAAACTTCTCCAGGATAAAGAGCAGGTGGAATACTTGGTGTTTCTGCTGCTCTTCTGGAAATTTTTACCTTTTTATTAAGAGGAAGTCTGTCAAGCACCACCATAGCAGTAACGAGTTTTACAGTGCTTGCAGGGGGGATTTTAAGATGGGGATTTTTAGCAAAAAGAATTTTCCCGGTTTCTCCATCTATGGCAACTGCGGAAAGTGCATTAATATCTTCCAGATCTTCTTTAATGCTGGCTTGGAGATTTTTGATAAATAAATGAAACAAGATAAAGATACTTAAAGCAAGAATAAAAATTCTTTTCATCTTTCTCCTCCTGCAGGAGTCAAAATTTTTCAAAAAAGTTATCTTTAAGAAATAGCATAAAATTTCAAAAAAGTCAAATAGGAAATTATCCAAAAATTTCGATTTTTTAAAAGAAAAAACTCTCTTATAAATGTTATGTTGACTTTTTGAGATTTCTGTCTTAATATATTTTAATAAAAAAATTTTTTGCATTAAGGGGAGGTTTTTTTTATGAAGGTAAAAATGGTAATTCATGGTATAGCAGTTGATCCCATGTCAAATAGTCCTGTAATGCTTTTAAAAGAAGCTGAAGGTGACAGAATTCTTCCTATATGGATAGGTTTGCTTGAAGCTACTTCCATAGCTGCTAAACTCGAAAATATTCAATTTCCCCGTCCACTTACCCATGATCTTATGAAGAATATTTTTGATTATCTGGGAGTAAAAGTCCCCAAGATTGAAATAGTTGATTTGAAAGACAATACTTATTACGCAATAATAACTCTTGACATAGAAGGGAAAACCATTGATATAGATGCAAGACCAAGTGATGCAGTTGCTCTTGCTTTAAGAACAGGAGCTGAGATTTTTGTGAATGAGGAAGTGCTTCAAAAAGGACAGGTTTTTACAGAAACTCCATCTGCTGAAAAAGAAGAAATGGTTGGAGCAACAGAGGAGGAAAAAGAAAGGTTAAAAAAACTTCTGGAAAATCTGGATCCAAAACATTTTAAATATAAGATGTAAAATGATAGATCTTCACTGCCATTCTGTTTATAGTGACGGAGAACTTATTCCTGGAGAGATCTGGCAGAGAGTAAAAAACTTGGGATATGAAGCTATTGCTATAACTGATCATGTTGATCATTCAAATTATGAGTATGTTTTAAGAAATCTGTTAAAAATAAAGGATAAGTATCAGTTTCTCAAACCCAGACTAATTGCAGGAGTTGAAATTACACATGTTTATCCAGAATTCATTCCTGATCTTATAAAAGAATGTAGGAAACTCGGGGCAGAAATAGTTGTGGTTCATGGAGAAACTGTTGTAGAACCAGTTGCAGAAGGAACCAATATTTCTGCAATTCTTGGAGGTGCTGATATTCTTGCACATCCCGGTTTAATAAAGGAAGAAGAGGTAAAACTTGCAGTAGAAAAAGGAGTTTTTCTGGAGATTTCTGCAAGAAAAGGACACTGTCTCACCAATGGACATGTGGTAAAACTTGCAAAAAAATGGGGAGCTCAACTGGTTATAAATTCCGATGCACATTCTCCTTCTGATTTTATGACAAAAGAACACGCTCTAAAAGTTGGAATGGGAGCAGGTTTAACCAGAAAGGAAGTCGAAGAGATATGGACACAGGTAAAAAAGAGATTCCTTTAGAAGTTTTAACCCCTGAAAAAGTTGCTCAGATTCTTAAAAATATTTTTTTAAAAAAGGGCTACCCTGAAAGTTCCTTAATCCTCTCCAGTTCTTTTTCATTTTCTTACGGTAAACTTAACTTTCATATAGAAATCCCTCTTACAGTTAAAACAAACGGAAAGGTAATGATGGTTGTTGATTATAAACCCTCTCGAGGCGGACTTACTTCTTTTGAAAGAGGGTTGCTTGCTCTTGCAAGAGTTCTTTTTAATCCTGTGCCTGCTTATGCATTACTCACCAATTTTACAGATTATATTCTCATAGAAACCCTTCCTGTAAAATTTATAAGAGGAAACGAAGATCTAATACCTTCTTATTCTCGACTTTTAAGTTACAGAGCCCCTTTTGAAAAACCTTTTAAACCTGATCTTGAAAAGAAAATTCTTGCCATTTATCTTTCTGGTGGTTGAAAACCGGAAACCTGCGGGAAGATTTCCCGCAAAAAATAAAATAAAAAGGTGAATAAATGGGAAAAAAGTATGGAGAATTGGAAATAGAAAAAGCTGAACTTGAAGCATGGGATAATCCTTATCCTGACAGAGATTACCTTATTGAAATAACTTTTCCTGAATTTACCTGTCTTTGCCCAAGATCAGGATATCCAGATTTTGCAACTATAAAAATTTCTTATATCCCGGATAAAAAAATAGTGGAGCTTAAATCTTTAAAACTGTGGCTGAATAAATTCAGAAGTCGCTATATTTCTCATGAATCAGCAACAAACGAAATTTTTGATGCCCTCTGGAATCTTCTTAAGCCAAGAAAACTCAAAGTTATTGGAGATTTTCATCCCAGAGGAAATGTCCACACCGTTATTACAGTGGAGAAGGAAAAAGAAAATGATTAAACTTGAAGAAAAGGAAAAAAAAGTTCTACTTGCTTTAATAGAAGGTATTCCTCTTGTGGAAACTCCTTTTGCAGAAATAGGAAAAAAAATCGGCATCACAGAAGAAGAAGTAATAAACTGTATAAAAAAACTTAAAGAAAAAAAAGTAATAAGAAGATTGGGCGCAACTTTAAGGCACAATAAAACCGGCTACACTGCCAATGCAATGGTTGCCTGGTATGTTCCAGAAGAAAAAGTAGAAAAAATTGGATTTGAACTTGCAAAATATCCTTTTATAACTCATTGTTATATAAGAAAAACTCTTCCAGAGTGGAAATATAACCTTTATACCATGGTTCATGGAAAAACAGAAGAAGAACTTCAAAAAATTATCAGAGAAATTTCTAAAAAATTTCAAATTGAGGAGTATGAAATTTTACCCACACTAAAGGAAGTGGTTAGAAAACATGCTGTTTATCAGCTTTAAGGTGGTTTTTGAATGTATTTATGAGCTATTTTCCTTAAATGATGTCCCTCAAGCACATGAAAAATTCTTATTTTTTCGAGGGTTCTTCGAGAAAAAGAACCAAGAGGAAGATAAATAATCTTTTTTCCCTGAAATGAAGCAAACTTTTTAGCAAGAAGCGTCGGAGGATGCGGGGCTATAAAAACTATATATTTTTCAAGACTATAATCTATTCCTGCAAGAAGGAGTCTTTCTGATTTGGTTTGAGCAATATCAAAGTAAGGATCCTGCCAGATGTCAAAAACCCTCATCGGAGGTCTGGTAAGCATAAAACCTCCATAAACACACCTTGCAATTCCAGGACCAACCACGTTCTCCGAAGGCTCTGTTGCATAAAAAGCCATATCAGATTCCTGATGGTGTTCTCCATGCCATGTAAAATTCCAGGGAAATTTTTCTTCCTTTGTAACAGGATCGGGATCCTCTTCAAAAATTACCACCACTGATCCTGCTTTAGCACTGCCAACAGGTTCCTCCATTACATAAGGCACCTCTTCAAAAACCCATTTCCTTATGGTTTCCCTTATTTCAAGACCATCTTTTAAAGAACTTGTAAAAGGTTCCACTTTTCTTAAATTTTCACTTAAAACCCTGAGCCCCTTTTCTATAGCCTTTTCTCCAAAAGTTTCCACCACTATATCTTCAGGAGGAAAAGAACATATCACTTTACCTGAAAAATTCTTTTTAAACTCCTTTCTTTCCTCCCTTGTGGTAAATTTTTTTAAAAATCTTATTCTCTGTCTTGCACTCTTTAACTTTCTAAAAAACCTCAAATTTTTATAAGGCATTGAAAGATCTTCTGGACTAAGTTTTAATACAGGATAAAATTTATTAGAACTTAAAGAATAAGAAGTTGCTATTTCCCATACCCAGAAAGCAAATTCATCCCCTCCTATGCCCCTTGCAGTAGTTACAATATCAAGAAGATCAGGAATAAATCTATTTTTTATAAGCAGATAGTTTTTTAAATACTGACCAAAAATTCTAAAATCTCTTGGAGAAAGTTCAATTCCAGTTTCTTCTTTAAATTTTTCTTCTGCTTTAAAAAGTATTTCTTCAAATAGCTCAATTCTATCAAGAAAAATTCCTTTTATAATTTTTTCTCTGTTTTTTTCGTAAATCTCCTGAAAATATCCTGGTTCAGCAAGAAGTTCCCTTATACTTTGTGGATGAAGAGTATATAATTCAATTTTTTCAGGAACTTTTCTGGGAATATAAAGTAATTTTACACCGTCTTTAAGACATTGCCATATTCCTTTAAAAAACCTGTAAGGAAGCAGAAAGGCAATATTTTTATATTTCTGAGCAAGTTCCCTGAGTCTGGTAGCAACAAACTGCTCTCTTTCACTTACTACAGGAGTTAAAAGCGATAAAAGGGATTCTGTATAAGTTTTATAACCCTGAGTTTTTACAAGATACGGTGAAAGAGAAATAGAATATTCCTCTTTTTCTTCGCTTTCCCTGGGAAAATCCACAAAATGCAGTGGAATTTTTCGAGAAATTGCATAACGCGCTCCTTCAACCTGAGCACAAATAGGAGTTATAAATAAATATTCATTAAAATTTTTATAAATTGCCTTCAGAACCGTTATAGTGGGAAGAGTTTTCACTCCTTCGATCCATTTTTCTTTAAAAAAATAGGGTAAAAACAGGGCTATTGTATCAGGTTTAATTTCTCTTAATTTTTTTGCTATAATCTGGGAGGTTTCAAGATTTTCAGGAATAAAAGGCAAAAAGTAAATTTTTGAAAAACCCAGTTCGAAACAGAACATCTTTAATCCAGTGGATAAAGAAAAGGCTTACCAGGACCTGGTTTTGTTTTTGATTGTTCAACAAATTCCTTAAAGTAACCAAGTGCATGAGCTCCAAGTATTAAAGAGATAGCCTCTTTAATTAATTCTACCTGATTAATTTTTTCGGTTTTACCTTTTAAAAATTGCATTTTTTTCAGCACATATCTTCCAATATTTACTCCATCCCTTATGCTGTAAGGTTCTCCATATTGATGAGCGGTTTGGAGAAATTTTACTATAGAATCAAGAACATTTTCTTCGAGCCAGGGTAAGTTTTTCTTTAAAATAGCCTTTTCTTCTTCATAATCAGGAAAATCTATAAATATTTGCGGTTGAAGTCTTGACTGAATATATTCAGGTAGTTCAAAAGTTGAAGCATCCTCATTCATTGTGACACAGAGTCTGAATTCAGGATGAGCTTTTATTTTAATACCTGCTATTATGGACTCAACATATCTTCTTGCATCCAGCAGAGGAGCAAGAGATGCCCAGGATTTTTCACTCATTCGATTTGCTTCATCAATAATCGCAACCCCGCCTTTTATCATGGCAGTTACAATAGGACTTGCAACATACCTGATCTTCCTGTCTTCTGAAATAACAGGCGTAATTATGAGATCCTCTGGCCTGGTATCAACTGTAGCCTGGAAAATATAAACCTCTTTGTTAAGCTTTTTTCCTGCTGCATAAGCAAGGGTGGTTTTTCCAACCCCTGGTTTTCCAATAAGACGAGGAGTTAAAGGGATATCTTCCTCATCCACCACAAGCCAGCATGCAAGAATTTGATCAACTATATCTTCTCTATAATAAAGAGTTACATTAATTTCGTCTGGATGAGCCAGATAAAGAGTTACCCCTTCAATAACCACGCTTTCCATATCTTATATATTTTACTCCCATATCCACATTTTTGCAAAGATTTTTCTACCTGTTTTTTAAGAGTATAAAAACAGCTTTAAAGTAAAATTGATTTTTTTTTATATAATGCTAAAATTTGTGTTATGCTGGAAGTGAAAATTCCAGGAAAAGGAAAGTTTACCCTTAAATATCTTGTTTCAGACTTTACAGGAACCCTTTCTGTAGATGGCATCCCTGTAAAAGGTATAAAAGAAAAGTTAAACAGAATTTCCAAATTTCTTGAAATTCACATACTTACTGCTGATACATTTGGAAAGGCAAAAGAAGCTTTAAAAGATGTAAATGCCAAAGTAGTAATTTTATCTCAAGGGAATGAAGCTGAACAAAAAGAAGAATATGTAAAAAAGCTTGATAAAAATAAAGTAGTTGCTCTGGGAAATGGAAGAAATGATAGGAAGATGTTAAAAGAATCTGCAATTGGTATAGCTGTTATGCTTGAAGAGGGATGTGCAATTGAAACCATTCAAAATGCCGATATTCTGGTAAAATCTCCTCTTGACGCTCTTGATCTCCTTTTAATTCCAAAAAGACTTATAGCTGTTTTAAGAAGTTAGCCCATGGAAAAGAAAGTTTTTATACTCTGGCTTTTAACTATTTCCTTCTGGGGAGTGAGTCCAATTTTTGAAAAAGTAGCCCTCAGAAGTGTGGAACCTTTTACAGCACTCTTTATCAGAACCGGTATCTGCTTTGCAATTATGGCATTTACCTTTCCCTTTCTTGTTCCTGATGGTTTTTCTACTTTAACAGGGCTCAGTTTAAAGGAATACACTTTTCTTGCTTTAAGCGGAATAGTGGGTGGTTTTCTGGGAATGCTTACTTATTTTGCCCTCTTAAGAATTAAAAGTGCCTCTAAAATAGTTCCTCTTACAGCAACTTACCCACTTGTAGCTACTTTTCTCGGAATTTTATTTCTAAAAGAAAGTTTAACCCTTGAAAAAATTTTAGGTGCTATTCTGGTAACCTCT
>CAZWTB010000146.1:0-7095 GCA_964636875.1 uncultured Thermodesulfatator sp. | reverse complement strand
TGGGAAGTTCCAGAAGTTCTGCTGTTAAGATAAGTTTTCTCAGTTCTTCTAACCAATCTGGATGTTCTTTAAGTGCTCTCAGTATATCTGCAAAGGTTAAAATCGGATAATCTTTACCTACTTCCTCTCTTCTTTCCATTTTATTTTCCCTTGTTTTCTTTCTTTTTTATTTTTAATTATAAAATTTTTTCTAATTTAAGCAAGAGAAATTTTTTGTAAAGAGTATAATAAAAAAATAAAGTATATATTTTTTAATGAAATGCCCCCCAATTTTTTGCCTCTTTTAATTTTAACCCTAACATTAAATTTGTCCAAATTTTGGGAAGTTGTTCATCGTCTTCTTTGGAAATTTTTATAATTTTATTAAATATTTTCACTTTTATTTTGATAAGTTTAATTGATAAATACTTTATCATACTTGGTTGGATATTTTTAAATAATCTTTAAACTTTTTATTTATATAAATAATACCGGCTATACTTTACTTTGTTTTATTGAATTATTTTTTAAAATTTATCAATTTTTTTGAAAAATTTTAGATTTCAAGCATTTTTTTTTGGTTTCTTTTTTTAAACAGGATTTGACTTTATAAGATTAACATTTAAAGTTAATAAGTGTATGAGATGTAGAAATAGAAGAGAAGGAGTAAAAAATGAGAAGCAATAAAATAAAAAACATGTCATTAAGTAAAAAAATAGTTGCAGTTGTAATACTTAGTGTATTTGTTACATTACTTGTAGCTATTATTTTAAATTATTTTAACACCTCTCAATTTATAAAAAAGGAGAAAAAAGTTCTTATTCATGCCCAACAGGTATTAAATAATGAGATAGAAACACTCGGGGAGGATTTACTCTCTATTGCAACTACCATTTCTCATATGCAAAAAATTAAAGAATTCATATTAAATCAGGATAGGAAGGCACTGTATAATTATTTAAATCCTATTATTTCGGGTATTAACAAAAAAAGAGAATTTAAGCTAAAAGTGCATTTCCATGTTCCTCCATGTAAGTCCTTTTTAAGAATGTGGAAACCTAATAAATATGGAGATGATTTATCTTCTTTCAGACATACAGTAAAATATGTTTTACAAACCGGTCGTTCTGTGATTGCTATAGAACCAGGAAGAGGAGGCATTCCCATAAGGGGAATTGCCCCTATTGTAATAAATAAAAACGGAAATAAAAAAGTTATAGCAAGTGTTGAAGTTTTTATAAAAATTTCTGATATTTTAAAGAATTTTTCAAAACAATCAGGAAGAAAAGTTGCTTTTTATACAAGAAGCAAGGTGATAAGTTCCGCAGTTTCAGGACTAAAAATAGAAAAACTTGGAAGTTTTCTTAAAATTTATGGAGAAAAGTTTCCTTTAACAGAAGAGGATTTAAAAAAAGCAGAAAAAGGATTATTGTCTTTTGAAAGAGGTGATTATGTGTATGTGCTTTTTCCTCTAAAAGACTTTTCTGATAATGTAGCAGGTATAGCAGTCCTTGCTACTGATTTTACACCAATAAAATTAGGGTTTTATAAGTCTATTGCACTTTTTATAGGAAGTATGGTAATTGTTATGATGATTATATCTTTTAGCATTTCTTCTTATACTCAAAGGAAGATAATAAAGCCTATATACTTAATAATCGCAAACCTTAAAGAGCTTGCGAATAAAAAAATTCCTAAACCTATTTCTTCGGAATATCTGGAAATTCCTGAAATAAGAAATCTTTCACTTTATATTAAAAATGTTGCGTCTTCCATAGGCGGGATTATCAAACTTTTTAGATCTCAGGGAGAAGAGTTTAAAAACACCAAAGAATTTTTGAACAATGCAGAGAAAAAAGTTGTGGAAAAATCTAATGAAATAATAAAAAGTATGGAGAATAATTCCCAAGCAGTAGAGGAAACCATGAAGGTTGTGGAAGATGTAGAAAATTTAACTGCTCAAATGGTAGAAGCTATTAATGAAATTGCCAGAGCAGTAACTATGACATCAGAAATTACAAAAGGAGCAGTTAAAAAAACAGAAGAAACAAGGGAAACTATAGAAATTTTAAAAGCCAGTGCTCAGAAAGTTGAAACTATAATAGACACCATTGTGGGAATAACAGATCAGACGAAATTGTTGGCTTTAAATGCTACTATAGAAGCGGCACGCTCTGGAGAAGCAGGAAAAGGATTTGCTGTTGTTGCCAACGAAATTAAAGAGCTTGCAAATCAAACTTCCAAAGCTTCGGAAGAAATAGTTAATATAATAAGAGAAATTCAACAAAATGTTAGAAAGGTTGTTAGTTCTGTAGAAGTAACTTCTCAGGAAGTTAACAAAGTTAATGAACACATGGGAACAGTGGCAGGAGCCATAGAGGAACAGAATGTAGTTCTTTCTCAAATACGAGAAACAATCGCAAATCTTCAACATGTAAAAGATGCTTTTTCTGTATCCTATGAGCAGAGCAAAGAACTTGAAAAAGCTATAAAAGATATGGAGGTAGTGGGTAAAATGTTCAGTGAATTTGTAAATGTCTGTTTCGCAGTTATAGAAGAATTTACTCATAATGAAAGCTTGCTAAGAGAAAATCTTAAAGATGCTTCTCCAGAAGTGCTGAAAATGATAGCAAAATTTGAAATTTTTACTATAAGAGTGCGACTTCTTGGTAACATTTCAACAGGTCAGATAAAAATAAAAGAAAATATAGAAACTTTAAAATTTCTCTCAAGCTTGGAAAATTTCGAAAAAGCTTTAAAGTCCGCTGTGCAGGAATTTAAAGAAGCATTATTCTCTTTTGAAAAAGAAGTAGAGCGAATTATGAAAGAAACTTTTTCTTCTCATCAGGAATTTTATGAAATACTTCAAAAGAGACTCTTCCCTATCGTTGAACATCTTCTGAAATTTTTTCAATAAGTTCGTTATTGCGGTTTTTCTTTTGTCCTATAAAATAAATTAATAATGCCTTATTTAGTAATAAAAAATCAGGATACTTTTACTAAATTTTCTATTCTTTCACGCTTTTCCAGATTTGACAGTCTGGGTATTGCAACCTGTAAACTTCCTTATACCAAAATTTCTATCCTGAAAATCCTTTTTACAAACTTCTGTATTAACAATTGTAAATATTGTGCTATAAGAAACCAAAACGACATAAGAAGAACGAGTTTTACACCAGAAGAACTTGCAAATTTTGTTTTAGAACTACATACAAAAGGGCTGATTAAGGGACTCTTTTTAAGTTCTGGTATTGGTAAAAATCCAGATGATACAATGGAAAGAATGATAAAAAGCATTGAAATTTTAAGGAAAAAATTTGATTACAAGGGATATGTGCATCTTAAAATTTTGCCGGGGACTTCAAAGGAACTTATTAAAAAGGCAGTGACTCTTGCAGACAGGGTGAGCTGTAATCTTGAGCTTCCAACAAACAAGAGCCTTGCCTTCTGGGCACCTGAAAAGAAAAAAGCCGAACTTATAAAAATTCTCTCCCTGATAACAAAGAACTTTCTTGAAAATGAAAAACAACCCTCTGTTTCAACCCAGCTC
This sequence comes from uncultured Thermodesulfatator sp., assembly GCA_964636875.1. Lineage (GTDB taxonomy): Bacteria > Desulfobacterota > Thermodesulfobacteria > Thermodesulfobacteriales > Thermodesulfobacteriaceae > Thermodesulfobacterium. The sequence goes on along the minus strand of CAZWTB010000146.1, from coordinate 3,566 downwards.
ATCATAGGAGCTTCCAGAGACTCAGATAAAACCATCCTGAAACTTGCAGATTCCCTTTACAAAAGCAAAATCGTAAAAAGGGTTTACTATTCTGCTTACATCCCTGTAAATCAGGATCCAGAACTTCCTGAAATTAAAGAACCCCCGGTTTTAAGGGAATACAGGCTTTATCAGGCTGACAAACTCATAAGAGAATACCGCTTTTCTATTTCTGAACTTTTTTCCTGTAGTGAAAATCTCTCCCTTGACAGAGATCCCAAACTTGCCTGGGCATTTTCTCATCCTGAATTCTTTCCTGTTGACCTTGCCAGAGCTGATTACTTTGAGCTCTTAAGAATTCCAGGGATAGGTCCTCAAACAGCAAGAAAAATCCTTGCCCTGAGAAAAGACACCCCTTTAAACGAATACACTTTAAGAAAACTTGGCTTACCACTTGAAAAAATCAGCAAGTTTATAACAATAAAAGGAAAAACCATGGGGAGGCTCTTTGAAAATGAACTCTTTCCTCAAATTAAAACAGAAAATTTATCTGGATTACAATGCAACAACTCCCTGTTTGCCGGAAGTTATAGAAGCTTTTAAAGGCTTTTGCCTTGAGCTTTTTGCAAATCCAAGTTCTGCACACGAATTTGGAAGATTTGTAAAAGAAAAACTTGAAGAATTTAGAAAATCTTTTGCCCAGCTTATAAATGCTGATCCAGAAGAGATAATTTTTACTTCTGGAGGAACAGAGTCAAATCATCTTGCCCTCTTTGGTAGCGTCTTAAATTGCAAAAAAGGACACATTCTTATTAGTGCCTTTGAACACCCTTCTGTTTTAAAACCTGCTGAGGAGCTTTCAAAAAGAGGATATAAAGTCGAACTAATTCCTGTTAGTCCTGAAGGGTATGTTGAACCTGATACAGTAAAAAAATTTATAAAACCTGATACTATTTTTGTTTCTGTAATGTTTGCAAATAACGAAATAGGCACAATTCAGCCTGTTAAAGAAATAGCTTCTCTTTGCAAAGAAAGAGGTATTATTTTTCACACTGATGCGTGTCAGGCAGTTGGTAAAATACCTGTGGATGTAAAAGAGCTTGGTTGCGATCTTTTAAGTATTGCAGGGCACAAAATGTATGCTCCAAAGGGAATAGGAGCTCTTTACATAAGAAAAGGAGTTAAAATTAAGCCAATTTTTCTTGGAGGGGGGCAGGAAAAAGGGATAAGAGCTGGAACAGAGCCGGTTGCTCTTATTTCTGCCCTTACCAGAGCAGGAGAAATTGCCAGAAAAGATCTTTCTGCAGAAGCAGAAAGGCTTGTGTATTTAAGAGAAAAATTTTTTAAAGAACTAAAAGAAATTTATCCAGAACTTTATCGCTATGGAATTCCTGAAAAAACCCTTCCCAATACTCTGACTGTGTCTTTCGTTGGTAGAAGTGGAGCAGGAATTCTTTCTGAAATTCCTGAGATATGTGCTTCAACTGGTTCTGCGTGTCACGACAGAAAGGGTTCAACCACTTTAAGTGCCCTTGGAGTAAAACCAGAAATTGCAGAAGGAACAATTCGTTTTTCCTTAGGAAGACTTACTACTTTAGAAGACATAGAAAAAGCTGTAGAATTTTTAGAAAAATATTTTAGAAAGAACGGATAAAAACCTTGCCTGCTTCCAGAAGAAGCCAGAATGCAAGAAGTATCTGTATTAAAGAAGCTATTCCAACCACACTTAACTTCCATTTAAAAAGAAGCAGAAAAAGGGACCAGATAGTTATTGAACAGACGAATATACCTGGAAGACCTGTAAAAATCCAGTAAGTTTTTCTGGTTTTAAGTATCCAGGCGGTGATTACGAAGAGTGCAAGAGCTGCAATAAGTTGATTTGTTGCACCAAATACAGGCCAGAGTGCTTTCCATACAGGAAGAAGTTTATGAGTAACAGGATCCTGATATTTAATAAATACCAGTATTCCAGGGATAAAAAGGGAAATAAAGGTAGCTATATAAGGATTTTTAATACCTGTTAATTCTGAAAATGTATATCTTGCAATACGGGTGCTTGTATCAACTGTGGTCAGGATAAAGGAAGAAAGAGCCACCATTCCAAAAGCCATTCCTACTTCAGGAGGAATTCCCAGAAAAGCAACAAACTTACTTACTCCAAGTCCATAGAGAGCTCCTATGTTCTTTTTAAATTTAAGGAGATCTTCTGGGGGTATGCTCATCACCATAAGAACCGACATAACAGCAATCACACCTTCAACAAGCATTGCTCCGTATCCTATTTTAAGTGCATCAGTTTCTTTATTGAGCTGTTTGGAAGTGGTTCCTGATCCAACAAGAGAATGAAATCCAGAAATTGCCCCACATGCAACCACCACGAAAAGAAGTGGAAAAAGAGGTCCTATTTGAGAGTTAAATCCTTTAAAAGCAGGGGTTGTAACAGATATTTTGCCCCAGGAAAGCAGAATGCCGAGCCCTGTTGCTAATACCACTCCGTATAAAAGAAAACTGGAAAGATAATCCCTTGGCTGTAAAAGCAACCACACCGGAGTAAAAGATGCAATTGCTGAATAAAAAAGAATTAAAATTTTCCAGGTTGATGGAGAAAGATAACAGGGCAAAAATCTACCAACATAAATACTTAAATATACTAAAGATACAAATACCACGCTACAGAAAAAGAGATTAAGTCTTTTCCGATAGGTCAGATACCCGAAAACAGGAGCAAGTAAAATATATATTATAGAAGAAGTTGCAACTCCTGCTCCTACAGGTAAATTTTTAATAATTCCACCTTTTTTTACTACAGGAAGAGTGGAATTAAAAATAATCTGAGCAATATTTACAAAGACTGCAATTACATACATCAGGGCAAGCCAGATAAAAATTTTAAGTATAAGGGAGGTTTTTCTGCTGAGAGATGTTTTAGATATTTCTGCAATTGATTTTGCTTTATGGCGTATTGAAATAGCAATAGAGCTTTCATCATGAACTGCCCCTATGAAAACACAGCCCAGAAGTATCCAGATAAAAGGTGGAAGCCATCCCCAGGCTGAACCTGCTATAATAGGACCTATTATTGGGCCAGCTCCTGCAATCGAAGAAAAATGGTGCCCAAAAAGAACAGGAGCAGGTGCTGGAACATAATCCATGTTGTCTCTCATCTTATGGGCAGGGGTTAATCTGCTGTCATCAAGTCCAAGAACTTTATAGCTGATAAATCTTCCATAAATAAAATAAGCTAAAAGAAAAAAAACTATTGCAAAAAGAAATATAAAACTTTGCATGTTTGATATTATATAATTTTCTTTATTTATTTCAACTACTTTCTTTCTCTGAGAATTATAAAACTTAAAAATAACCAGAATAAAAGTCCAATTCCTGTTTCAATATAACCTTTCCTTAAAAATAATTGAGAAAACAGATAAAGAATTACAAGCACAAAAAATATCATAAGCGATTTTAAAAAAGGATAGCCTATCTTTTCCGGAGTAAAATTCTCGAAAAATAGAAAAAGAGGAATGGCACTCAAACAAAGAGGTAAAAAGAGATAAAAAATCCTTAACATAATTTCCCCCAGGATTTTA
>CAZWTB010000145.1:0-2501 GCA_964636875.1 uncultured Thermodesulfatator sp. | reverse complement strand
TCTTCCGGGTAAAACCGCGCAAGTTCCTTCCTGGCTTCTTCAAGAACCCAATTCCCCCAATACTTAACCGCCTCAAGCAACGGGTTAACCTCTACCTCTTCCTCAATTCCAATTTCATTTTTGATCTTCTTCTTGACCGGTCTTCCAAACTTCTGGGGATATTCCAGGGTGGCTTTTAAAATGAGAACCGCCACCGGATTCAGATCCCCAGCGTAGGTCTCACAACCAAGGCGCAGGGCTTCAAGCGGAATAGATCCCCCGCCCGCAAAGGGATCTAACACCTTTGGTGGCTTCCCACCGTTGGTTTTAAGGATTTCCTCCCTTGTGCGGGAAATAAGCGCCTCGTTTAGGGAGTTTTCCCACTTAGATAGCTCCGCAATGAATTGGGATTTTTTGAGGCGCTCTTCTTCGTTTTCAGGTGCTGGCGTAAGAGCCGCGTAAATGCTCGCCCTGGATGCCGCAAGCGGCCGTCTGGCCCACCAGATGTGAAGCGTAGATATGTGCCCGTGTCTTATATTTTTCTCTCTTACCGAACTGGCCGACACATCTTTTATGGGAAAGTCAACTTCCATGAAAGCTTTTTTCTTCATGCCTCTAACTCTTGTTTTAACTTACTTAACCTCAAGCACTTGATATTGAGCATTTCTTTTAAAACGCCCTCCAATCTTTTAATGTTAAGATTTATTACATCGTGAAGCTTTTTACCTTTCTCAGGCAAGTTATATTTCCCGAAAGAAATATTACACTCTCTCCCTGCTTTTATAAGCCACTCCTCAAGCCGAGGTCTTATAACAATAAGCTTCCTTCCAAAAGAGGGTTCAAGGTAAACTTCCATATCGCATTGATGAAAGTTTTTTTCCAACCTGAATTTTTTAAAAAAACCAGGCCAAGGGCTGCCAGGGTCTTCATCTACCACAGCGATGGACGGCTTCTTTGTTTTAATAAGGATTTTAATGGCTTCCGACTTGTTTGCAGCATGAATTATAGATTTTCTGGAAGCATTTGTGAGTACTTCTATAAGAGTCCTGTCGGGTTTACATTCCACAATATATTTCACTGGCTAACTTCCTCGTATAGGAATCTGTCCATGTTAAAGAAAAAGTCTATCCCCTCATTCAAGCACTCTTCTATATCTTCTTCTGAAAGCAGCTTGACCTTGGTTTCAAAGCTCTTCATGTAAGTTACGAATACAGAAACATCCTTTCTCTTAGCTTTTTCCAGTACCGAGAGGAGAAAGTAAGGATTGTGAGTTGATATAAAAAATTGGTTGCTTTCATCCAAGGCAACCTTTTCCGCCAAGAACTTGGTATAATAGGGAAACGTGTGAGACTCTGGTTCTTCAAAAACTAAAACAGATCCTTTATTTGACATGATGGCAGCTAAGTAGAAAATCAGGCGCTGAAATGTATCGGAGATTAGCGGGTATGGTATGCTTATCAAAACATCATCATATTCCTTTGCTACTTCTATGGTGCTATCCTTTGGTTTGAACATCAGTTTATAATCAAAGTGTTTTAACAACTGTGTAACAGTATCCTTTATTTCTTTATGCGACATTAAAACAGACAATAGATTATCTCCATTTGGAACAGACAGAAAATCCGATCGTTTCCCTTCAAACTTGCTTTGTTTTTTAAAACGATAAAACTTAACATTCTCAGATTGCTTGGTTATCCCGAAAGTTCCTTTGCCTTCAAAGTCAAAACTGAATAAGTGAATTTCTCCAGAGGAATGAGGTGTTTTGAGAACACATGTAAACATTGAATGCACAAATCTTAAAACTATAGTTTCCAGTTTTTTATCCACATAATTTGTTTTGATTGTGATGTTCTTAGATAAGTCATTATCAAAAAACAGATTGCTCATATCATCAAATCTCACAAAATCTGCCAAGCTTTTACCATACTCGAGAAAAGACAGAAATCCCAATGTTTCAAGTATGTTTGATTTTCCAGAGTTGGGTTCTCCTATAAGCAGATTGATTCTTTTACATGGAATCTGTAGTTCTTTTATTGACTTAAAGTTCTTTATTGTAAGCTGGCTTATCATTGAATTTCCTCTTTCTTCCAGTCTTTTATCACATATCTTACCACACCTACAACCTCTTCTGGTCTAAACTTGGAAGCCGGATTTTGAATGGTATAAAGAGCTGGGCTGTCACTTGCTGCATTTTCCACAACATAAAGCCAATACTCATCCTGAAGGCGTCTTGCCATAAACCACTCATTAGCAGTTAAGACCACTGGCCCTGTTTTTGCACGGGCCTTGACTTCAATATAACGTGTATTGCCTTTGCTATCCTCGGAGCGTATGTCATAACCAAGGTTCAGTGCGGATACATCCTCAGGGTTTCTGCCGTACTTTTTTTCATATTTCATGGCTATCTCCATCCCGATTCTTTCTATCTCTTCATCTGAAGAGATGCTTTCATCTTTTTGAGGTATTGGCAAAACCTGAACTACCCCAAGCACTTTGGGTTCCGATGGCAAAATGTGTTGCTC
>CAZWTB010000144.1:0-16075 GCA_964636875.1 uncultured Thermodesulfatator sp. | reverse complement strand
CTCAAGATTCTCAAGAGACCTCAGCACATCCTCAAGACTTATTTTCTTCATAGACTTACAGAGCATCTTTTCAGGAGCAGGATGATAAAACTTCTTCTCTGGATTCTCCTTCTGCAAAGGATAAAGAAGCCCTACTTCAGTTCCTATTATAAATTCCTTATCAGGTAGTTCCTTTGCGAGTTTGAGCATACCGCTTGTTGAAGCAACATGATCAGCAAGGTCTATTACTTCTGGCGCACACTCAGGATGGGCAATAAACACTGCGTTCGGATGCTCCTCCTTACACCTGAGCACCTCCTCGGGAGTTAATGTGTCGTGATAGGGACAATAGCCGTCAAAATAGACTATCTCCTTCTCAGGATAAAACCTCTGGGTGTATCTTGCAAGATTTTTGTCAGGCGTCATAATTACCTTTTGCTCTTTTAAAGTCCCCACTACTTTTACAGAATTTGCAGAAGTGCAGCAAATGTCACTCAGAGCTTTTACATCTGCATTGGAATTCACATAGGTTACAACAGGTGCTCCAGGATGAAGCTCCCTCAGTTTTAAAATATCCTCAGGAGTTATCATGTCTGCCATGTCACAGGGAACATCCATTACAGGAAGCAGGACTTTTTTGTCTGGAGAAGCTATTTTTGCAGTTTGAGCCATAAAAAAGACTCCACAAAAAACTATAACCTCTGCATCTGTTTTGCTTGCCTTAAGACTGAGCTCCAAGGAATCCCCTCTCAGGTCTGCTATGTCCTGAATTTCAGGAGGCTGATAATTGTGAGCAAGGATAATGGCTTTTCTATCCTTCTTCAATTTCAGAATTTCTTTTATTAACTTTTCCTTTTCCATAGACCCCAACTTTTCCTCCTTCAGGCTAATTTTTCAAGGGAATTTTTAAGATTTTCAAAGCATTCAAAAGGCACATCAAGATCTCCAAAGCCCCTTCCAAGTTTTATGTCAGGCTTGTTCTCTCCGTGAAAGTCACTTCCTCCTGTAACAAGAAGATCAAGCTGTTTTGCAAGAGAAAGGAGAAAATTCGTAAAACCCTTGGTGTGTTCTGTGTAATAGGCTTCTATTCCTGCAAGTCCGAGTTCTTTTAGTTCCTTTAAATAATTTTCCAGTTCCTCTTCTGTTTGCTGAAGAGTAACAGGATGGGCAAGAACAGGAATTCCCTTTGCTTTGAGAATAATTTTTATTCCTTCTTCAGGACTGAGAAGTGCCTTTGGAACATAGGCAGGTGCTCCTTTTTTTAAATACTTTTCAAAAGCCTGATTAAAGTCCTTTACCACTCCTTTTTTAACAAGAAGATTTGCAATATGAGGTCTTCCAATCTCTCCTTTAGCTATTTCTCTAAGCTCTTCCATGGTTATGTCTATTCCCATTTCCTGAAGTTTTTCAACTATTTTTTCATTTCTTCTTTCCCTTGCTTCGTGAAGCTTTTGCAGGGTGTTTTCTATCTCCGGAACCTCGGGAGTTAAAAAGTAGCCAAGAAGATGAAAGTGTCCTTTTCTTTCGTATTTTATACTTATTTCAACTCCGCACAGAAAAGGAAGTCTTTCTTCAGAAGCAGTTTGCCAGGCGGATTTAAGCCCTTTCAGGGTGTCGTGGTCAGTAAGAGCAAGGGCTTCGAGACCTGTTTTCTTGGCAAGATAAACGAGCTCAGAAGGTGATAGGGTTCCGTCAGAAGCAGTGGAATGGGTGTGCAGATCTATCACTTAGTTTCCTCCTTTTTGTTTTTTATATTCGTAAGAAGCTTTTATAAATTCTCTAAAAAGAGGATGAGGTTTCGTTGGTTTGGACTTAAATTCCGGATGAAACTGAACCCCGATAAACCAGGGATGGTCTTTAAGTTCAACTATTTCAACGAGCTCCCCATCAGGAGATGTTCCTACTATTTCAAGTCCTGCCTTTTCTATTTCCTCTCTGTATTCGTTGTTAAATTCGTAGCGATGTCTGTGTCTTTCGAAAATTTCTTCCTGCTGATACGCTAAAAACGCCTTTGAATCTTTTTTAAGTCTGCAGGGATAAGCTCCGAGTCTCATGGTTCCTCCAAGATCACAACTCTCGTCCCTCCTCTCTATCCTTCCTTTTCTGTAGTCATACCATTCCCTCATAAGGTAAATCACAGGTTTTGAGGTGTTTTTGTCAAATTCCGTTGAATTTGCATCCTCCCAGCCAAGCACATTTCTTGCAAACTCTATAACTGCAAGTTGCATACCCAAGCATATTCCAAAAAATGGAATTTTTTTCGTTCTTGCGTAATTTATAGCAAGAATTTTTCCTTCCATTCCTCTTATTCCAAATCCTCCCGGAATAAGTATCCCGTCTGCATCTTTTAATTGCTCTTCCACATTTTCAGGGGTAATTTCGTCTGCACTAACAAATTTCAAATTAACTCTCAGTTCGTTTGCAAGTCCTCCGTGAACCAGTGCTTCGTTTAAAGACTTATAGGAATCCTTAAGATTTACATACTTTCCCACTATTGCAATGGTTACCTCGTCTTTGGGATTTTTATACTTTTTTACTATGTTTTCCCAGACACTTAAATCTGGCTCCCTTGTCCACATGTTTAAAAGTTCTATAATTTTATCGTCAAGCCCTTCCTGATGAAAAATAAGAGGAATTTCGTAAATACAATCCACATCCTTTGCAGTTATAACCGCGTCTTCACTTACATTACAAAAAAGAGAAATCTTCTTTTTTATCTCCGGAGGAAGAAATCTGTCTGTTCTGCAGAGAATTATATCTGGCTGAATTCCTATGGCTCTGAGTTCTTTAACACTGTGTTGAGTTGGTTTGGTCTTAAGTTCTCCTGCGGTTTTTATGTAAGGAACATAGGTAAGGTGAATGTATAAAGCGTTTTCTTTTCCAAGTTCGTTTCCAAGCTGTCTTATAGCTTCAAGAAAAGGCAAACTTTCTATGTCTCCAACAGTTCCCCCTATCTCAACTATTGCCACATCAACCTGCGGACCTGCAAGATCAAGAATACAGGCTTTTATTTCGTCTGTTACATGAGGAATAATCTGGACAGTCCCTCCAAGATAAACTCCTTTTCTCTCTTTCATTATTACAGAATAATAAATTTTTCCAGAGGTGTAATTGTTTTTAGCATTCATCTGGGCAGATGTAAATCTTTCATAGTGTCCCAAGTCAAGGTCTGTTTCTGCTCCGTCTTCTGTTACATAAACTTCTCCGTGTTGAAATGGATTCATGGTGCCAGGATCAACATTTATGTAAGGATCGAGCTTTTGCAAAGTAACCTTTAGCCCCCTTGCTTCAAGAAGAGCACCTATGGAAGATGCTGCAAGCCCTTTTCCAAGAGAAGACAAAACCCCTCCTGTAATAAATATAAACTTCGTGTGAATCTTTCTTTTTTTTGCCATCTTTAAACTCCTCTTTCTATTTAAGTTTTCAGGTAAATCCACTTTAAAGGAGTGGTGTTAAGATTTTGGAGTCCGTCTTTTTTTACAAGAAAGGTTTCTTCTACTCCCACAACTCCAAGTTCAGGCACATGAAACTTTGGCTCAAGAGCAATTACCATGTTTTCTTTTAAAGAAACTTTCTGCCCTCTTGCAAGAACCGGAGGTTCGTCTATCTGAAGACCTACTCCGTGTCCGATAAACTTGAGTTTTCCTCCGTGAGCCATAAAATATTCTCCAAATCCTGATTCCTCGGCAGTCCTCTCTGCCATAAAAAATACCTCTTCTGCAGAAATTCCTGCTTTTACACTCTGTTTAAGCCTGTTTAATACCTTAAGAGCTGAATTAAAAATCTCTTCTGCCTGCTTTAATTTTGAAAAACTTGCCATCCTGGTTTGATCTATATAATATCCTTTAAAGTATCCTCCAAAATCTATAAGAATTGGCTCTTTTTTACTGAGTTTTTTTCTTAAACTTGCTCCTCCCTGAAATCCAGGAACTCCTTCTCCTCCCTGTCCTGTTGTTGCGGATATTGGAGAAAGTCCGGGTTTTCCTGAAACAAGATGTCCGTAGGTAAGTTCAAACTCGTTTAAAGACCTGGTTAAACCCGGGTGTCCTCTTAAACGAAGCTCCTTTTCAAGAATAGCACTTGCTTCAACCTCTCTCATCCCGACTCTAAACTGCTTTAAAGCTTTTTTAAAAGCTCTGTCAAGCACTCTGCCAGCCTGCTTTATACACTCAATCTCAAATTCACTTTTCGTCATTCTTGCCTCAAGAACTAAAAAATCAATTTCCACAAGTTCAAACTCAGAAAGAACCCTTTGATAAACTTCAAAGGTCCCGTTCTGAACAAACCGTTTTTCAATTCCCACTTTTTTAGCATTTTTTAAAAATCTGGGGAGTTCCTTCAGACTCTTTAAAAATTCGCAGGGAATAGGTGTTTCTCCTTTTGCTCTTTCAAAAGATCTGTTTACGAAAAATTTTACTTCATCCTGAGAAAAAAGCAGAACTCCTCTTGCAAATGTTCCTGTAAAATAAAAAAGATTTAAAGGAGAAAAAACAAGGGCTGTAGAAAGGTTATTTTTTTTTAGAAGCTTCTTAAAAACCGATATGCGCCTTTTCAGTTCCTCTTCTGGAAATAGCATTTTAACCTTTTTCCTTAAGAATCTTCGCTATTTTAAGCACTGTTTCTGCATAAGGTTCACTTATGTTATATTTCATAATTATCCTTTTCTTTTTAGAAAAAGGCAAACTCTTTTTGTAGCCTTCTTTCTTCAGGTAATTTGCAATGCTTGCAAGAGCATCGTCAACTGTATAAAGATCAATTATTCCGTCTTTATCCCAGTCGTATCCATAAATTAAATAACTTCTTGGAACGAATTGAGGATATCCAAATGCCCCAAAAATTGAACCTTTTACTTCAAAAATGTTCCACCTGTTTTTGTATAAAATTTTTATAAAAGATAGAAGCTCTTTGTAAGCCCACCTGCTTCTGAACTCAAGCTTTTTTAAGTCTGAAGAAGTAAGTTTAAAGTTAAATTTTTTTGCAAATTTTGAAAACAAAGTTTTGTTTCCTGAAACAGCCATACTGAAAAGAACATCAAACACAGGGTATTTACCTGTTTTATTTCCGAGATCCGTTTCAACGAGAAAAATAGCTGTCAGAACTTCTTTTTCAACTCCGAACTTTTTTTCCAGGGAGCTGAGTAAAGTAATGTGTTCTTTCATAAATTCTCTTGCTCTTTTAATTCTGTCAGGCTCCAGAAACTGGTAATAGGGAAGCTCCTTTTCCTTCCAAGTAAGCCACTTTATCATTACCTGAGGAAAGTAGCATAATCTTTCAGAAAAGAAAATTTTTTTAATATAACTTTCAGGAACTCTGCCTTTTAAGTCAGAATTTACTTTTTTGACGAAGTCTTTAAGAATTTCAGGAGAAATTTTAAAACAGGTAAAGTTCCCAGGAGTTAAAGCAGGGGTTGAATTCGTGTCAGCGGAGGCTCTTACTCCTGTAAAAAAAATCTGAAAAAGGAATAAAATTAATAAAAAGAAAGTTTTAAAGTATTTTAAAACTCTTTCACCTTCTGGCATTTTAAATTATTTTACAGAATTATGTCTCCTTTGCAAGATTAAGAAGAGAGCCGGCTAAAATACATTTTCTTTCTCTTTCACTGAGCTGGGCAATTCCAGTGACTTCTCCCTTGTTTTTTATTTTAATTACGATTTTTTCTTCTCCTTTTAAAAGGGCACCCCTTATGTTTTCTATCACGAATTCGTCTCCCTGCTCAATTCTTTCGTAATCCTGGGGATTTTCAAAAACAAGAGGAAGAATTCCAAAGTTAATCAGATTACTTCTATGGATTCTTGCAAAGCTTTTAGCAAGCTTAAGTCTTACCCCGAGGTATCTTGGAGCAAGTGCAGCGTGTTCTCTTGAAGAACCCTGCCCGTAATTTTCTCCGCCAACTATACCAACTGCAAGCCCTTTTTCTTTAACCTCAAGGGCTTTCTTTGAAAATTCAGGATCTACATTTTTATAAACATGTTCACTTATAGCAGGCAGGTTGCTTCTTAAAGGCAAGATTTTAGCTCCTGCAGGCATTATGTGATCCGTGGTTATGTTGTCCCCAACTTTTAAAAGAAAAACACCCTCAAGAGTTTCTGGAAGCTCGTCAAAAGCAGGAAGAGCAACGATGTTAGGTCCTCTTATTATTTCCACTTTTTTAGCTTCTTCTTCTGAAAGAGGAGGAATAAGTAAGGTATCATTAATTATAAAACTTTCAGGAAGAACTACTTCTGGATAATCTCCGAGTTCTCTTGGATCGGTAATAACTCCTTTTACAGCAGAGGCAACTGCTGTTTCAGGAGAAACGAGATAAACATAATCTGGTATGGTTCCTGATCTACCTGGAAAGTTTCTGGTAAAAGTTCTAAGGGATATTGCATTTGTTGGAGGAGCCTGTCCCATTCCTATGCATCCAAGACAACCACACTGATGAATTCTCGCTCCACCCTTAACAAGCTTTCTAAATGCAGAAAGCTCCACAAGATTTTCCACCACCTGAAGAGAACCAGGATTTACTTCAAAGCAAACACTTTCATGAACAGGGTATTTTTCAAGAACTTCTGCAACGATGAGGAGATCTTTTAAAGAAGAATTTGCGCAGGAACCAACTATTACCTGAGCAACCGGCTTTCCTGCTTCTTCCTCAACTTTTTTTACATTGTCAGGAGAAGAAGGACAGGCACACAAAGGTTCTATTTTAGAAAGGTCAACTTCTATGACCTCGTCGTATTCTGCAGATTCATCTGGAAGAAGCTCTACGAAGTCAGCTTCTCTCTGCTGGGCTTTAAGCCAGGCACGGGTTATTTCGTCTGAAGGAAATATACTTGTTGTTGCTCCCATTTCTGTTCCAAGGTTGCATATCGTTGCTCTTTCAGGAACAGAAAGGGTTTTAACCCCTGGACCAAAGTATTCAAGAACTTTTCCAAGAGCTCCTTTAACAGTGAGTTTTGAAAGAAGGTAGAGTGCTATGTCTCTTGCAGAAACCCAGGACTGAAGTTCTCCGTAAAGGTAAACTCCCACAACTTTAGGCATTTTAAGGTAAAAAGGTTTCCCTGCCATTGCCATTGCAACATCAAGTCCGCCTGCACCAATTGCAATCATTCCGCATCCACCAGCAGTGGGAGTGTGGCTGTCAGAACCAAGGAGTGTTTTCCCCGGTTTTGCAAATCTTTCAAGATGAACCTGATGGCAGATACCATTTCCGGGTTTTGAAAACCAGATACCGTATCTCCTTGCAATACTCTGAAGAAATCTGTGATCGTCTGCATTTCTGAAGTCAGTTTGAAGTATGTTGTGATCAACATAGGAGACTGAAAGCTCTGTTTTTACTCTGTCAATGCCAATGGCTTCAAATTCGAGATAAGCCATAGTGCCTGTTGCATCCTGAGTAAGTGTTTGATCAATTTTTATGGCAATTTCTTCTCTTGGTTTCATTTTCCCTGAAACAAGGTGTTCCTTAAGGATCTTATGAGTGAGAGTTAATCCCATTACCTTCCTCCTTCTTTTAAATTTCTCCAAAACATTCAGGAAAAATTGCTTTAATCTGCTGAAACAGGTTTTCTACTTCTTGCAATCCTGTTTTTTCTTTTAACTTTAAAGAAAAAAGCACAAATTCTGAAATAGAAAGAGGTGCCCATACATGATATTCTTTTTTTTCTCTTTGAAGAACATAAAAACTGAGTTCTGGAAGAAGAGAAATCAGTTCTTCACAATTTCCAGAAATTTTAAAAACAAGAACTATATGCTTGGCTTTTAAATACGCAGGCAGTTCCTTTTTTTCTGTCTCTTCCAGAAATTCAACTATTATATCCTGAGATGAAATTATAGAATGTTTGGGATTACATCCTTTAAAAAATTCTCTGGGAAACTGTTTATAAAGTTTAAGATAAAGATTTTTTACTATTCTTAAATCCAGATGTTCTTCAACAAGTTTTCTCAGAGTAAAAAAAGAGAGAGTAAAAAGATACTTTCTTTTTCCTATTTCATCAAACTTAATCCCTGTGGGTATTCTTTCAAGAAACTTATAAACAGGACTGTCACTCATAGAAGTAAGCTTTAGATTTATCCAGAAAAGCTTCAGTCCTTCTTCCAGAGGGAGTTTAAGGGAATTCTTACAGAAGGAAAGGAAATCTTGAGCTTTTACAGGGATGTTTGTTATCCAGTTTATTTTCATAAGTCTGTTTCCTAATTAAAATTCGCTTTTAAAGACTTTCTAACAGGTTTTCTATTTTACATTCAATTAATTTTTCTGCAAGCAACAAGTCCTGTTTGTATGTAATTTTTAGATTTAAATAAGATCCTTCAATCATTTTTACTTTAAATCCGTGATAAAGTAACAAAGAACTTTCATCTGAAAAAACGGCATTTGCTTTTTGAGCTTTTTCCAGACAGAGTTTTAATATTTTTCCTTTTATAGCCTGAGGGGTTTGGACATGATATATTCCTTCTCTTGGAACATTTTTTTTAACCAGTCCTTTTTCCACCAGATTCAGGGTATCTCTTACCGGGACACCTGGAATAACCCCGTGAATTTCTTCTTTTTGCACCAAAAGCGTAGTTATAAGTTTTTCTATCAGAGTTTCCGGGAAAAAGGGTCTTACTGCATCGTGGACAAGGAAAATTTTGGTTTTTTCTGGAGCCTGCTGAACACCCCTCCATACAGATTCCTGCCTTGTTTTCCCTCCTGCAACCACTTTTTCCACTTTTTTCAATCCGTATTTTCTGAGGAGATTCTCTGTATGTTCTAACCAGGATAGAGGAGCAACAACTATTATCCTGTCAACAAGAGAAGAATTCTCAAATTTTAAAAGAGTGCGAATAAGAATAGGCACATTCTTTAATTCTAAAAACTGTTTGGGCAATTCTGAACCAAATCTCTCTCCTTTTCCTGCAGAAGGCACTATTGCAACAATCATCAGCACCATTTTAACACGATTACCCTGCTTTTTCAAATGAAAATTGTTTATCTTTCCATTGACCTTATTATTGATAGATATATAATGTGTTTTTAAAAAATATTTAATAAGGAGGCACTATCATGGAATTAAACATAGGAAGAGCTATTATTAAACACGGAATGGAAGAACTTTATGAATATTCAGATGTGGATGTTTTGATAGTTGGAGCAGGTCCCTCGGGACTTACTGCAGGAAAGTATCTTGCTGAAAAAGGATTTAAAATAATCATCTACGAAAGAAGACTTTCTTTTGGAGGTGGAATAGGAGGAGGTGGAAATCTTATTCCTAAAATAGTAATTCAGGAAGAAGCACTTCCTATTGTAGAAGATTTTAAAATAAATTATAAAAAAACAGAAGATGACCTTTATGTAATAAGCCCTGCAGAATTAATAGCCAAGCTTGCTGTAGGAGCAATAGACGCAGGAGCAAAAATTTTACTTGGTGCTCATGTAGAGGATGTAATAGTAAGAGAAAATCCTCCAAGGGTTGTGGGTGTTTTATGGCAGTGGTCAGCAATCCCTATAGCAGGACTGCATGTAGATCCTCTTTATACTAATTCCAGAGCTCTGGTTGATGCAACAGGACATGACGCAGAAATAGTTAAAATTACTGCCAGAAAGAATCCAGAATTAAAAATTAACATAGCAGGAGGGAAATCTAACTGGAGTGAAGTTTCAGAAAAAGTAGTTGTTGAACATACTGGAAAAGTTGCTGAAGGACTTTATGTAACAGGGATTGCAGTGTGTGAAATTTTTGGACTTCCAAGAATGGGTCCTATATTTGGAGGAATGCTTATGAGCGGTAAAAAAATTGCGGAAATTATAGAAAAAGACCTGAAGTCTTAAAAATGTTTTTCAGGAGGGAAAAACATGAAAAAATTTGCAATTATATACGATGAAATTTTTTTGAAACACAGAGCAAATTACGGACATCCTGAGTCACCTTACAGACTGGAAGTAATTCTGGAAAGACTCAATCAGGAGGATGTTAAACCTCTCATAGAGTTCTTTTCTCCTGCCAAGGCATTAAAAGAAGAGATTCTCTGGAATCACACAGAAGAACATTATAAAAGAGTAGAAAGCACCAAGGAATACGATTATTTCCAGCTTGATCCTGATACTTACACCAATAGATATTCTTTTGAATCTGCTCTTTATGCAGTAGGAGCTCAAAAAACAGGATTAAAACTCCTTTTTGAAGAAGATTACGATTATGCTTTTGCTCTTGTAAGACCACCCGGACATCACGCAGAAAAAGATAGAGCTATGGGATTTTGCCTGTTTAATAATGTTGCAATATCCGCTTATTATGCTATGCATCTTTATAATTGTCAGAGAGTTCTTATAGTGGACTTCGATCTTCACCATGGTAACGGAACTCAGAATGCCTTTTATGATACAGACAAAGTTTTGTATTTTTCGAGTCATCAATATCCCTATTATCCAGGAACCGGTTATTATAACGAGCTTGGAGAAGGATGTGGTAGAGGATTTACAATAAATCTGCCTCTTAAAGCTGGGACTGAAAACAGAGATTTTATATTTTTGTATGAAAAATTTCTTAAATCTATTGGACTTCAGTATAAACCTCATGTAATTCTTGTTTCAGCAGGTTTTGATTGCCTTGAAGGAGATCCTCTTGGATTTCTTCAACTTGATCTGCAGGGACTAAAACACATAGTTCTTATTTTAAAAAATATTGCTGAACAGTGCTGTAATAATAAAATTTTATTTACTCTTGAAGGAGGATATAGCTCCCAGAATCTTTCAGAAGGTGTAGTCACTATAATAAAAACTCTGCTTCAGGAAAAATATCAGGAAATAAAAGATTTTAGTCCTTCATCTTATGCTAAGGAGCTTTACGAAAAACTCGGAGATCTCCTCCGTTATAAAAATTACTGGGAAGTGTGAATTCCGTATTGACAAACTTTAAAATATTTTTAAATTAAAAACATGTTTCAACTTTTTGAATCAACTGATCATTCCTGTTTTCTTTGTAAAACCAGATTGTATGTTCCTGATAAACCGGGAATTCTTGCTAAAATTGCAGAAATTTTTGCCAAACATTCTATAAACATAACCTATTTTTATTATAATCGTTCTGAACATCCTAACAAAATAATAATAGAAGGAGTCAATTCTAAAAAAGAATCTTTTAAAAAACTTTACAAGGATCTTTCAAAAGAAAACCTGTGGACAGAATTTTACGAAGAAGACTTTCAGATAACCGATATAAAAAACATTCTTAAAGTTTCGGCTTATCTTGAAAATAAACCCGGAACCCTGGCAGAATTTGCCAGATTATTAAAAAAATACGAAGTAAATGTGCTTTATATGATTTACAATGAACTGGTATCTGAAAACAAAGCTGAAATAGCTCTTTATGTAAAAGATCATTCTATAATTAACAAACTTGCACAGGAATTGAACCTTGCTGGGTATCACTATAATTTTGAATACTCTGGAACTGATCAGGAAAATACTAATAAAGTAATAGGACTTAATCTTATTGAAAGATTTTTCTTAAGATTAAAGAAAGTGCTTGATCCAGAAGAAATAAAAGAAATAAAGAATATAATTCAGGCTTCCAAAAATCTTTCTGAGACTCTTGTAAATTTTAATAAAGAACTGGGAAAAAATCTTGAAGCAGGACAGGTTTTTACCAATATTCTTGTATTTGCTTTTTCTTCCCGCAGTAAAACCGGAAAAAACTTTTTTTATAAAAAATTACCCATTCTTCCTGCAGGAGATCTTTTAATTCATTCCTTCAGACTTCCTACAGGTGGAAATGTTTATCTTATTCAAAAAAACGACGAATTTGTGATGATAGATGGAGGTTATGGAATTTATTATGAAAATGTAAAACACATGCTTGAAGAAAATGGTATAGATCCTGCTAAAATAAGAAGAATATACATTTCTCATGCAGATGCGGATCACGCCGGTCTCAGTGGCTATTTTGAAGAGGAATTCGGATCCCGTGTTTTTATGCATCCTGAAGCAAAAGGAATAATAGAAAATAACAATCGAGCTTATGGAACAAATACCCCGCTTTTTTTATTAAATAAGCACTTCACTGTTCTCGTAAACCACTTTACCAGGTGCAAATTCCCGGTTAACTGGATACCTTTTAAAACCAGACCTAAAGAAAAAATAGGAGAATTCCAGGTTATAGACGAATTCCAGATAGGAGATGCAAAGTTTAAAGTAATACAGAGCCTCGGAGGACATATTCAGGGACAGGTTTTCTTTTTAAGTGAAGATGCTGGAATTTTATATACAGCTGATTATCTTCTCTATTTGCCAAGTCTCAGTAAAGAAGAAAAAGAAATATTAAGTATTCCCAAATATTTATTAACCAGCACCAACACCAATTCTGGAATTTTCAGAAAGGAAATGAATTTACTGAAACAACTTGCTAAAGAAATCGATGAAAAATTAAAAAAACAGGGGAGGGGATTAATGATTTTTCCAGGGCATGGAGATTATTATCCTGCACGAATACTGTAGTTATTCACATGGCTTCCCTATTTCACATGCCCCTTCTTCTGAATCATTTTCCTGATATACAGGGAACAGATTTCCTTTTACATCAGCCTCTTTTATATTTAAAAGTCCGTATTTAAAATCAAGCCAGTTTAAAATTTCCCTTTCTCCGGAAAGCATTTCTATTTTATGATCCTGTTTGTAAATCAGCAAAGGAACCTGATGAAGATTAAAAACCCTCATAACAGATAAGAAATTTTTTACTTCAAAAAGTTCCATTTTTATACCTTTTTTCCTGGAGTATTCAATTATGTGTTTGCAATGTGGGCAACCTTTTTGATATACAAGAATGGGCTCGTTGTTAAGTTTAAGAGGTTTTAAAGGAGCATTTACCAGAAATGTTGCTATAAATATAGCAAAAAAGCCCACAATAGCTACTAAGTAAGGATAAGTTTTTTTCTGCTCTCTGGAAAAGAAATCGAGAATAAAAAGAATAAATATTAAACTGGCAATGGTTAAACAATAGATACAATATTCATGTAAATACCATTTTTGAAATCCTATGAAATATCCCTCTACAATAACTCCTGCACTAAGGAGCAAGGTTTTTATTTCAGGAAGGGAATTCAGATTAAAATTTAATGTATCCAGAAGTGAAATCAGAAAAATAAAAGAAAAAATACCAAATCCTATCCAGTTTAGAAGATTGTATGCATCAAAGGTGTGAACCACTCTGCAACCTGTGGTCTGACACAGGGATTTGCCTTTAAAAGTTAAGTAAATTTCCAGGATGGTGATAATCAGCCCTGTAAATGAAATTAAGACGCATAACCATTTACTTGTATAAGGTTTTTTTTTCATTAAGCTTCAGACCCCTTAAGTATTTTGTATGCTTCGTCAAAAATCTTTATAGCACAGTATTCTCCACACATGGTGCATGCTTTACTTTTGGAAATACCACCTTCTATTCTGTATCTTCTTGCTTTTTCAGGATCTAAGGAAAGTTTAATCTGGGCTTCCCAATCGAGTTTTGCTCTTGCTTTTGCCATTTTTAAATCCCATTCCCAAGCTTCTTTGTTTCCTCTTACAAGATCTGCTATGTGAGCTGCGATTTTGGAAGCTATTACTCCTTCTTTAACATCTTCTATAGTAGGAAGTCTTAAGTGTTCAGCAGGAGTTAGATAACAGAGAAAGTCTGCACCTGCTTTTCCTGCAATAGCTCCTCCAATTGCCCCTACCAGATGGTCGTATCCCGGAGCTATGTCTGTAGGAAGAGGTCCCAGAACATAGAAAGGAGCACCATGGCAGAGCCTTTTCTCAAGCATTACATTGGCTTCTATCTGATCCAGAGGAACATGCCCTGGTCCTTCTATCATTACCTGAACCCCTTTTTCCCATGCCCTTAAAGTCAGTTCTCCAAGCATTATAAGTTCCTGAATCTGAGGAGCATCTGTAGCATCCGCTATACAACCCGGTCTTATCCCGTCTCCAAGAGAAAGAGTAACATCATATTCTCTGGCTATTTCAAGAAGTTCATCAAAGTGTTCGTAAAGGGGATTTTCTTTGTTATTATAAATCATCCACTCAGCAATAAATGATCCTCCTCTTGAAACCACCCCCATAATTCTTTCTTTATTTTTAAGTCTATCCAGAACCTCTCTTGTAATTCCACAATGCACTGTCATAAAGTCCACTCCATCTTCAGCCTGTTTTTCTATAACTCTAAAAATTTCTGCTACACTCATTTCCACTATGGATTTGTGATGTTTTTCCACAGCTTCTATAGCTGCCTGATAAATCGGAACAGTTCCAAGAGGAACAGGACAATTCTCTCTTATAACTTTTCTGATTTCATCAAGATCTCCCCCTGTTGAAAGATC
The DNA here is from genome assembly GCA_964636875.1 of uncultured Thermodesulfatator sp. Lineage (GTDB taxonomy): Bacteria > Desulfobacterota > Thermodesulfobacteria > Thermodesulfobacteriales > Thermodesulfobacteriaceae > Thermodesulfobacterium. The sequence goes on along the minus strand of CAZWTB010000144.1, from coordinate 1,783 downwards.
CATAATTGTATCAGTTCCATATTTTAAAGCAACTTCGAGTTTTTTTAATTCCTCTTCTACATTAGGTCTATCCTTGGAGGTTCCAATATTTACATTAACTTTTACTTTAAGTCCTTTTCCTATTGCACAGGGTTTTTTTACGAATCCTCTTTTATTTTTACAGATTACAATCTCCCCTCTGGCAAGACCTTCTCTTATGTATTCTGGAGAGACTTTTTCTTCCTCGGCACAAATTCTCATTTCCTCAGTTATTTCACCATTTAAAGCTCTTTGCTTCTGGGTCATATAAGGATCTCCTCCTTTTTAAAAATAATCTTTTATAAACTTTTTATTTTAATCTCCGATAGGTAAGGTTAAAATAGGTGAGGTTCCCTTTCCTTTGGAAGCTTCAAGAGCAAAAAGCTGCTGGAGTAAAATAAAAGTGGACTTGGTAGAAATATCAGTATCCTTTATATAAAACCAATGATTTCTAAATTTGATCGCTATAGCTGCGTCTTCTGGCAGTTTTTTTGACTCATGAATACTAAAAATATCTCCTATTACTGTTTTCCAGGAAAAAACTTTTCCATTTTTGTATTCAGTAATAGCCACTCTACCAGCTTTTATATCTTCCTTTGGCACTACAACCCCCTGAGAAAGATAAAAAAGCACTCCTATAAGAGAACGGGTCTCAACCTGTATAACTGAAGGACTTCTTTTTACCTCCATCCCTACTACAGGATAATATGGAGCTTCTTTTAATCCAAGTATCTCCTTTACTTCTTTTACAAGAGCTGAATTCCCATAAAAAATAAAAACAGGAATTGTTTGATTATTATTCACTATGTAAGTAAATTTTATTTTTCCTCTTTTTCTGAGAAGTTCAAGTTTTTTTGTAAGCTCAAGGAATTTTTTATATTTAGGAGGTTCTGAGGGCGTTGGTCCTGAAGCTGTTGGAGCATTTGGTATTCCATTTATGTTCTGCACACACAATCTTAAAACCCTATCAACCCTCCATCCAGAATTTAAAAGTAAAATCAGATGATTTATAGGTATAGGAGAAAGGAGTCTTCTTGCAAATTTTTCACCCTGAAGAGGAGTAAAAGTAAAAGTTGGTCTTTCTGCATAGGAAAAACCAAGCCCTATTCCATAAGATTCTGAACTCCGTTTAAACTGAGCACTTGCAGAAAGGTCTCCTGAAAAAGAATATTGACTTGAGATACTGCTTACTTCAAGAAATACAGGATTTTCTCCATATCTCAGTCTTACAAGATTTAAAAGCATCTGTTCTCCTATTGCATGCTGCAAAGCATAGTTAAAAGAAAGAGAAGATTTTTTTAAAGACTTACCTGTTATTCCAGAACATCCTGTGCCCATTATAAGAAAAAGAAAAACAAAAAGAACTTTTTTTATTTTCATAATTCCGTCTCCTGCAGAGAAAGAACTTTTTCATAGAAATTTTAAATAATTTTCAAAAAAACGCAAGGTATTAATAGAGGGTGTTTAAAAAATATTTTTTAAACACTCCTAGGTATTAATAAAACGAGATTACAAAAGTTTGGATAGATTCTTGAAAAGAAAGATTTTAAATAGTAAAATAAGAAAAGTTCTAAAAGTTTTAAAAGGAGGATCATAGAGTATGGAGATTGTAACGAGGTTTCCGCCGAGTCCAACAGGACATCTTCATCTTGGTGGAGCAAGAACAGCTCTTTTTAACTGGCTTTTTGCAAGACATAACAGGGGAAAATTTATATTACGATTTGAAGACACTGATAGAGAAAGATCCAGACAGGAATATGTGGAT
>CAZWTB010000143.1:0-4529 GCA_964636875.1 uncultured Thermodesulfatator sp. | reverse complement strand
CATCCTCCTTAAAATTAAAATAAATAACCTTACAACTTCAAGCTGTGAAAGAAAAACACTTTTCCCTTTTTTAGAATAAATTACTTCATACCACACTTCTTTTTCTGGAAAACCTTTTACAAAAAACTCTTTTCTTATAGTCTTTCTCTCTTCAAACAAGATATTTTTTATCCCTTCGTCCTTTCTGCATACTCCGCATCCAGAACACGAAGCAAATCTACAATCTCTGGTAATTTTTTCCCTATATGCTTTTTCCCTTTCTTTAAGTAAATATTCTTTTGAAACCCCAAGGTCTATATGATCCCAGGGAAGTTTTTCAGATAGCTCTCTTTCTCGAAGATATTCTTCCATATTAATTCCCAGTTTTTCTTCTGCTTTTTTCCATAAAGAAAAATTAAAATATTCTTTCCAGCTATCAAGTCTTGCTCCATATTTATAAGCAGTAAAAATAAGTTCCCCTACCCTTCTGTCTCCTCTTGCAATTACTCCTTCAAGGAAACTCTGCTCTGGATGATGATACTTAAAATTTTTTCTGAGAGCTTTTTTTAAAAATCTGGCTTTTTCATAAGTTTCTTCTATTCCTATCTGCCTCTCCCATTGAAAAGGTGTATGAGGTTTGGGAATAAAAGTAGAAGCAGAAAAAGTTACATACATACCCGGGAAATGCTTTTTTATTTTTCGATATAGTTCCACAATCCCATCCAGATCTTCCTGCTTTTCTGTGGGTAATCCTATCATAAAATAAAGTTTTACCTTTCTCCATCCAAATTTTAAAGCAAGTTCAAGATCTTTAAAAAGTTTTTCTATGGATATATCCTTGTTGATCACACGCCTCAACCTTTCTGTTCCTGCTTCAGGAGCAAAGGTAAGTCCTGACTTTTTTCCCATTTTTAAAAATTTAAGAATATCTTCATCTATACTTCCCACTCTTAAAGATGGCATGGAAAAATTAAATTCTCTCTGTCCTCCTTTTATATAAAAACTTTCTTTCAGACTTGTTACAAGAGTTTTCAAAGAAGTAAAATCTCCTGTAGAAAGACTCATTAATGACGCTTCCCTGTAACCTGTTTCAGTAAAATTTTTCCAGAGCTGAGTTAGAATAAAAGAAATACTTTTTTCTCTAACTGGTCTGTAGTAGAAACTTGCCTCACAAAATCTGCATCCCCTTGTGCATCCTCTTGAAATTTCAAGAGGTATTCTATCGTGAGCAAGTTCTATTACAGGAATTCCAAAAGTCCAGCAAAATTCCTCATCTTCAAACTTCATAAAAATTCTTTTTTTAACACTATTTTTAAAAAGTGGCACATATACTCCTTTTATTTTAGCAAGTTCTTTTAAAAGATTTTCTCTTGTTTCTCTTATTTTTTTACATTCTTCAATTACTTTTAATATTTCAAAAATAACCTCTTCTCCATCTCCTATTACAATAGCATCAAAAAAGTCTGCCACTGGTTCAGGATTGCCGCAGCTGGGTCCCCCTCCAATTACAACAGGCTCTTTTTCACCTCTATTTTCAGCTTTTAAGGATATTTTCCCAAGTTCAAGAATATTTAAAATACCAGTTGCAGTAAGCTCATAGGCATAACTTATTCCCAGAACATCAAATTCATAAAGAGGTTTTCTGTAATTTAAACTTAAAAGAGGTAAATTGTTTTTTCTTAACTCCTGTTCAAAGTCAGGAGCAGGCACAAATACATAATCAGAAAGATATTCTTTCTTTTTATTAATTAAATAGTAAAGAATATTTATTCCAAGATGACTTCTTCCCACTTCATAAAGATCCGGATATCCAAAACATACCCTCAATCTGGCAGAATCCCAGTCTTTTCTGGGGAAAAATGGTTCTTCTCCAATGTATCTTGAAGGCTTTCTAACTTTTATTAAAATATCAAAAGGGTAGTCTTTAATTTTATCCATCATTATAAGTTTACTACATGTTTTATTTTTTAGGAATAGACATTGCAGGAAGTAATAACACCTGGGTAGTTGCCCTTGGTTTTTCCAAGGACGAAAACACACTCATACCTGTGGAAGCTTTATCTTTAAAAAATTTTTCTTTTCCAGAACCTCTTTTGGAACTGGAGGAGGTAGTAAAGTTTTCTTTAAAAAACAGGGTTATTGGCGCCGGAATAGATGCTCCTTTAAGTTTTTCCCTTATAGAAGATAAAAAAGGTTTTAGAACTGCAGATAAATTTTTAAAAAGCATCCTTCCTCCCCGGGCTAAAAATTGGGTTGTTTCCTACAATGCACTTATGGCTGTGCCTTTAAGAGGTCTCCTTCTCGCCAGAAAACTTTCTCCTTTCTGCGGAACCATAATAGAAACTCACCCCAGAGCAAGTTTTTACTTCTGTCTCCCTGAACAATATAAATTTCTTGCTTTTAAATATAAAAAATCTTCTCTTTTACACGAAGAAAAAATTTTAATTATAAACATATTTAAAAAATTCGGAATAAAAAAATTTAAAGAAAATCTTCTTGTTGAAGGAATTATAGATGCTATTTTCTGTGCTCTTGCTGTTTACTTTTTTCATAGAGCTCCTGAGAAACTTCTGTTTCTTCCTGATACACCTTCTGCTGAAGGTTACGGTCCTTTTGTAATTATAAAATCTTTTTAATTTTTAATTTTAATAAACATATTTTTAATAAACATAAAGCACTTCCCCTGTTGAAAATTTAAACACTCCTTTTTCTGTTTTTAAAAGAAGTTCACCTTTAGCACCTATATTAAGACACTTCCCCACTAAAAAATCTTCTTTATCAAAATTATAAGAATAGCAAACACACCTTCCAATTGTATCACAAAACAGTTTATAATCTTCAAGAAGAAGATTTTTTACTCCTTCTTCTTCAAGTTTTTTCTTTTCGTAATACCTGAGGAAACCCGCGTAAAATCTGAGCCATTTAACAAGTTTAAAAAGAACTTCTTTTAGAGGAACCTCTTTTTTTAAAATTTCTTTTAAACTGATTGCAGGAAGATGTTGAGGGAGTTTATTATTTACATTTATCCCAATTCCTATCAAAATCCAGTTTTCTTCTTTTTCAGAAATTCTTTCAACAAGAATTCCCGCGAGTTTTTTTCCATTAATGTGTATATCGTTTATCCATTTTATTCTCGCAGAGATTACCCCAAATTCATGCACACATCTTACTACTGCAAGTCCAAGTCCAAGTAAGAGAAGTCCTTTAAGATCTTCTGAAAATTCATCGTAAATGCTTAAAGCAAGCCAGAGTCCTCCTTTTTCTGCAAACCACTTTCTTTCAAATCTTCCTTTTGCTGAGATTAATCTTTCTGCAACAACCATTCTTCCATTTGCCTTTTCTGGAAACATCTTTATAAGCTGTTGAGATATATCCATTGCCCTGTAGACTTCTTTAAAAAACCAGATTTCCTGACCTATTTCCGGAAAAAAATTACAGTAGTTCACCTGAAACTTTATCCAGACTTTAAGGATTAGGCCATTCTTCTTTTATTCTGGCAATAATTTTTTGCAGATAGGGAAGTTTTTCCTCGGGACACAACCCAAGCAAAGGTTTGTCTGCTTCCACAAGTTCAAAAGGTGAAAAGTAAAGGTAAAATACTACAAAATTCCCTTTTTCTTTAAGATAAATAGGAGTTTCTCTTTTCATAAAAGTCATTATCAGAAGTTCATCTCCTTCTTTAACCTTTGCTCTTCCTATTCCTTCTTTTTCAATTTTTTTAGAAAGTTCTGGACTTAAAATATATCTTGCGGTTTCAGGAGCTTTAATTATATAAAGAGCAGAAAGTAAAATCTCAGAAATCACTTCTTCCTGAGAAAGAGGATGTTTTATTTCCAGAATAACTTCTTCTGCCTCAACAAATTTTCCAAGCAGATCTGTTCTAAGATTTTGCACCAGTCCATTTATTTTTGCTCTTATTACCTTAGGATTTTTTTCTCTTTCCAGAATAAAAAGAGGTGTTCCTGGTTTTTCCAGCCATTTTCCAGAAGGTCCTTTTACCTCCTCTCCTTCTTTTACTTTAAACTCTTTTATATAGCCTGTATGCGGAGTTTTTACAGGATAAATTTTGTAAGGATTTGCTTTAAATCTTTGAAGAAGGCTATTTAATTCCTGATAGGCTATTTTCATGGTTAATTACCTGTAATAAAGATTTTTACCTCCCATTGTCAGAAGAGCAGTGAAAAGTTTTTTTCTGAGTTCTCTTCTATCCCATATACCCTGAATATGTCCTCTTTTTAAAGCATTTTCTGCACTGTGATAATCTGGAGGAACATCCTGTCCTGTGGTTTCTCTTATAACCCTTGGTCCTGCAAAACCAAGACGGGTTGATCTTAAAGCAAATTGATAGGGAGCTGATCCAAGAAAACTTGCAACAGGTCCTGCATAAGAATTATTGTCATAAACCACTATATAAAGCCCTCCTGCATCCACATATTCTCTTACTGCTATGGTGCATCTTGGCATTTGAACAACTCCAAGAGTCCCTTCGTGGATTCTTATTCCTCCTGTAGTATGCACAAGGGCAAGAAAAGGTCTTCTGGTTATTCTTG
>CAZWTB010000142.1:0-14485 GCA_964636875.1 uncultured Thermodesulfatator sp. | reverse complement strand
AACGAATTTCTGGATCAGCTCCCAATCTTCCAATTAAAATTACTTTATTTACACTCATCTTTTATATGATAGGACACTTTTTAAATTTTGCAATGAGTAAAACCCATTCTTTTTAAAATTGCTTTTAATCCCTGGCTTTTTTTACAGTATAAAGAGCTATAATAAAACAGGGTATCGAGGAAAACGCAAGAATAATAAGATTAATGGGTTTAAAGGTTTTATAAAGAGCTATACTTCGAAGTGTATGAGAAGCAAGAGTAAGGGGTAAACTTTCTATAATAGGCTTTATAATAGCAGGAAGATTTTTTGTAGGAAAAAAAGTCCCTCCCAGAAACATCATGGGAGTAATTATAAAATTTGTAACGAGTGTTTGATCTGCATGAGATTTAATTATCATTGCAGAAGCAAGTCCCAGACACGCAAAAACAAAAGCATTAAGAAATATGGTTAAAAAAAAGACAAAATTCAGGTAAATTTTTACTCCAGAAGCATAAGCTATACCAAGTATTATAAAGGTTGAGAGAAAAGCCCTGGTAATTCCGCTAAACACTTCACCAAGGACATAACTTACTGTTGAAAGTGGAGCAGATTGAAATTCTTCAAATATCTTTAAGTAAAATCTGGAAACATTTATTTCCACATTTATAGCAAATGCCTGCATCATACTTGTTGCAGAAATTAAACCAGGAATTAAAAATTGAAGATAAGGAACTCCATTAACTTTTAAATGTTTACCAAGTCCTATCCCAAAGGCAACAATATACAAAAACGGATTTACAGAAAGAGAAAGAATAAGTCTAAAAATTCTCTTTTTTAGCAGTAAAATTTCTCTTAAATAAACAGCCAGAAATCCCTTCATTTTTTTTCCAGTTTTTCAAGATAATGTAAGAAAACATCTTCCAGAGTAACTCTTCTCAGGCTTACAAAGTAATTTTTTTTGGTATATTCCAGGAGTTTATTTTCAGCTTCTTCTTTTGTTTTAAAATACATGGTTTGAAGTCCCTGTGAAGAATAAATATCTATTGCAAAGCTACCGAGTTCAGAAATCATGTTTTTTGGAGAATCTATTTTCATAATGGTTCCGGAAAAAATAAAAGCAACTCTATCAGCCAGATATTCAGCTTCTTCCATATAGTGAGTGGTTAATAAAATGGTGGTTCCTTTTGCCTGTATTTGTTTTATAAAAGACCATATTTTTCTTCTTATATGAGGATCAAGTCCTACTGTGGGTTCGTCCAGAAGAAGAATTTTTGGGGAATGAAGTAACGCCCTGATAATAAGCACCCTCCGCCTCATTCCTCCTGATAGTTCTTTAACTTTTGTTTTTTTCCTTTCACTTAAACCTGCAAGTTCCAGAAGTTCTTCGGTTTTTTTTCTTATAAGAGATAAAGGCATTTTAAAAAGTAAACCATGAATTAAAAGATTTTCTTCCACTGTTAATTCAAGATCAAGATTAATTCCCTGAGGAACGAGTCCTATCTGGTTTTTTGCCCAGAGTTCATGTTTAAATATGTCTTTATTAAAAAGATATATTTTACCTTTTGTTGGTCTGGTTAAGCCTGTTATTATTCTTATGGTGGTTGTTTTCCCTGCTCCATTTGGACCAAGAAGAGCAAAAAGTTCACCTTTATACACTTCGAAACTTATTCCTTTTAAAGCCTGAACCCCTGGATAAACCTTTACAAGATGTTCAATCTTTAAAGACGTCATTAAACTTCCATTTTTCTTTCAAGTTCTTTTCTTGCTCCAGGAGTGGTCATTACCACCACATAATCTCCTTCTTGAAGAATATAATCCTCAGAAGGATTGTATATCCAGTCCTGCTCTTTTTTAACAGCCAGAACCAGAATCTCAGGATGATTTTTAAGATTAAGCTCCTTTAATGGCTTGCCAGAATACTTGGAAGTTACTTTTACTTCTTCTATTCTTAACTTTTTATCTTTGTCACGCAGCATTATATCCAGAAAGGAAACCACAACAGGTCTTATCATTTCAGAAGCCATGCGCAAAGCTCCAATAAAAGTAGGAGAAACCACTCTATCAGCACCTGCTTTTTTCATCTTTTCTATATGAGAAATATCCTTGCATTTTGCAACCACTTTTATTTCAGGATTTAAATACTTAGCAGTAAGAGTTATAACAAGATTAAGATTATCGTCTCCAGAAGCTGCAAACAGTCCTTTTGCTTTTTCAATACCTGCTTCTTTTAAAATTTTCTCCTGAGTAGCATCTCCTATTATGTAAAGTAAATCAGGATATTTGTTTAAAAGAGGTTCTATAAATTTCTTTTCAGGATCTATTACAACCACTTCTCTTTCTGTTTCCATGAGTTCTGATGCAATGTGAAATCCTACACCTTTTGCCCCACAAATTATGTAATGTCCTGTTAAAGCTCTGATTTTTCTCTGCATTTTCTTTATTTTAAAAACTTCTTTCAGCTCCCCTTCAACAAGAAGTGCAGCAAGATTTGACACCAGATACATAATCATTCCTATTCCACCAAGAGATATTAAAATTGTAAAAATCCTTCCTGTTCCATTAAGTTTAATAATTTCTCCATAACCAATGGTGGTTATGGTTATAAATGTCATGTAAAAACAGTCAAGCAGGGAGTATTTACCATGCCCGAGCTGGTAATATCCCAGAGTCCCTATAATAAGAATAAGAAAAATAACGCATGTAGAAATAAAAATAGCTTTGTATCTGTCTTTTAACATTTTTCTGTCCGGATTTTTTTTATTTTATAATATCATTTCTATTAAATTTGAGAAGACGCTTCTTTAAACAATTTCTTATTACTTTACCGTTTTTTTACATAAAAATAAAAGCTTAGAAAAAAATTTTTTACCATTTTTTTACCATTTAAAATTATTGCATATTCTATTTTGTGTGAAATTATTTTAGAAAAAAATTAAAGGAGGTGGAGCCATGAAAAACAAACTTAAAACCAGCATTTTCATTCTCTTTTTGCTTTTTGTTTCTTATTCTTTTGCATTTTCTTATGCCATAACCTATGTGGATGAAAAAGCCCCTCCCCTTAAGAAAAAACCTGCTATTGTGCTGTGTGCCTTTGGAACCTCTACCAAAGCTAAAATAACTTTCAACATAATAGACAAAGAAGTTAGAAAAGCCCTTCCGGGTTATCACATTGTCTGGGCTTTTACTTCTGACATTATTATTCACATAGTAAATAACATTTACAAAAAACATCACATTCACAAAAGACTTTACAATCTTCAGGAAGTGCTTGCCAGACTTTACAAGGAAGGATATAGAAAAGTGGTGGTTCAGCCTCTTCACATTTTTCCTGGTATAGAATACGATAAAGTAGTAAATATCTGTAAAAACTTCCCTGGACTCAGGATTATGGTGGGTGAGCCTCTCTTTTATCGCTGGGAAAGAGTAAAAGAAGTGCTTGAAGTAGTGTCAAAAGACTTTTTAAAACCTGATGAAGGCATTAATATTCTGGTAGCTCATGGAACACCTGTTACCATTGTAGGAGATAATATTACCTATCTTGGACTTGACTGGCTGGTAAGACACAGATATAAAAATGTGCTGGTTGGCACAGTAGAGGGGGTGCCTTCTGCTGAAGAAGTATTAAATGAAGCTGAACACTACAGAGTAAAAAGAGTGCGTTTCATTCCTTTTATGCTGGTTGCAGGAGATCACATCATGCATGACATTATGGGAAAAAATCTTGAAGAAAAAAGCTGGAGAGAAATCCTTGAAGATGCCGGAGTAAAAGTGGATTGTGTGACCACCCATGTAAATGGAAAAACCTATTACAAAGGACTTGGACTCTATCCCAAAGTAGTTGAACTCTTCGTAGAAAGCATTAAAAGGTGTCTCAAAATTATGAAGGAGTATTAAAGTGAAACTCTACGGAGTGGGGGTGGGTCCTGGAGATCCTGAATTATTAACTGTAAAAGCTGTAAAAGTAATTCAAAATTCTCCACACATATTCGTGGCTTCTTCTTCAAAAAATACTTATTCACTTGCCTATGAAGTTGCCAAAAAATATATCCCACCCACCACTCCTGTAGAATTTTTAAATTTTTCCATGACAAAAAACTTAGATAAATCCGAGGAACTCTTAAAAACAAACGCATTAAAAGTCCTTAAAGTTCTCAGCAAAAAACATAAAGCCTGCTTTTTAACACTCGGAGATCCAACCATGTTTTCAACCTTCGGATGCCTTGCCAGATTTTTAAAAAATTTAAATCCAGAACTGGAAATAGAAATTATTCCTGGAATAACTGCTGCTCAGGCTGCTGCAGGCAAATTAAAAATCATACTTGCAAAAGGGAATCAGGGTATTGCCATAGTAAGTGGAACAGCTGAACACCTCTTAAAAAAATTGCTCCAAATCCAGGATCTTTCCTTAGTAGTCTATAAAGTCTATAAAAATCGGGAAAACATACTTAAACTCATGGAGCCATTTAAAGTAAAAGGAGTTATAAAATGCGGTTTTAAAGAAGAAAAACTTATTTTTTCTGTTGAAGATTTAAAAAAGGAGCCTCTTAATTATTTTACTCTTCTTATAAAAGGAGGAACTTCTATTGAAGAAAATTCTTAAAAATTTTTGTAGGAGGTAAAAATGAAGAAAATTTTATTAAATATAGGGATGTTACTTTTAATAATTTGTAGCATTGTTCAAAGGGGATTTACAGAGGGGATGCGAATTGTGGTGCTTTATCCTGCAGTAAGTCCTATTTTAAAAGAACTGGGAGCAGGAAAATGGGTGGTGGGAGTAACCAGACACGACACAACCTTTCCTTCTGCAGTAAAAGTAGGCTCTCATTTAAGACCTAATCTGGAACTTGTAAAAGCTCTGAAACCCGATCTCCTGATCGTGGGTTCAAAAAGAGCTTTTCCTCCAGAAGAAGCAAAAAAGTTTAAAACTAAAATATTCAGATACGATCCCAGAACACTTAAAGGTATTCTTAAAAAAATAAGACTTCTTGGAAAAGAACTGCACAAACAAAAACAGGCAGAACAATTAATAAAAAAACTCTCCCTTATGTTGAAAAAGGTTAAAAAACTTCCCAGACATCCTGGAGTAATTTTTGAAGTAATGAGCACTCCTTTAAGGGTTTCTGGAGCAAAAGACATTACTACAGACATTATTCATTATGCAGGTGGAAAAAATTTAATAACCCTGCCCAGAAAACATGTTTCCATTTCTCCTGAAAAAATTCTTGCTCTTTCCCCTGAGTTTTACATCTACCAGGTTGGTCCCATGAACAGACATCCTGTTCCACCGAATAAAAGACCTTATTTTAAAACCCTTAAAGCCTGCGTGATAAAAGTAAAAGAATCAGAATTTTCCCGCCCTGGTATTAATTCTTTTAAAGCAGTTTTAAAACTGAATCGTATTTTTTACAGGGTTATCGCACAAAAAAAAGGGTGTCCCGGGCAGGACAGGCAGAAATAAGTCTTATTTTTACTCCTGTAAAATCTGTCAAAAACTCCTGAGATACCCTGTAACCCGGACTTTTTAATACCACTTCTCCGTTTTTAAAAAATATTACTTCATCAAAAAATCTCAGAGCAAGCTGATAATCATGAATTACTACAAGAGCAAGAGCATTTCTTTCATCCACATAATTTCTAAGAAATTTAAGAACCTCAAATTGATAAAACAGATCCAGTTCTGAAAAAGGTTCATCAAGAAGAAGAAACCTGGCTTCTCTATTAAAAGCTCTTGCAATAAGCACTCTTCTTTTTTCACCACCGGATAGTGTGCCAAACTCCCTGTGTTTAAAAGAAATAAGCCCGAGTTTTTTCAAAATTCTCTCTGTTGCAGTGAAGTCTTCCTTTCTGTATTTACCTCCTTTAACCAGAGGATATCTTCCTGTAAGCACCACATAAAAAACATCATAAGGAAGAGAAAGAGAAGTCTCCTGAGGAAGATAGGAAATTTTTTTATAAAAAGTCTGATCTTTCTTTAAAGGGGTGCCAAAGATCTTACATTTTCCTTCAAAAGGTAAAATCCCGGCAAGGGCAAGAAGAAAGGTGCTTTTTCCACTTCCGTTACCTCCACAAATAGCAACCAGTTTTTTTTCTTCAATCTTAAGGGATTTAACAAAAACTTTAAACTTTCCTCTTTTTACCCTGAAATTTTCAAGGAAAAGAGCTATGTTTCCCACAGCTGAAACCTTTTTTTACGGATAAGAAGAAGGTAGAGAAAGAAAGCACCTCCCAGGGTTGAGGTAAGAATTCCCACAGGGAGTTCCTCTCCTCCTTTAAGAAGAAGTCTTGAAACAGTATCAGCACTTAACATAAATCCTGCTCCACAGAGCATACCCGAAAAAAATAGTTCGTCTGCCCTGCGAAACTTAAGAAGTCTTAAAATATGAGGCACAATAAGCCCAACAAAACCTATGATACCTGAAAAAGAAACACAAAATGCAGTAAGAAGTGCTCCGTGAAACATAAGTTCTTTCCTCAGAGAATATACATTTACACCTGTTGAAACCGCAGTGTTTTCATCAAAAGCAAGAAGATCTATAGCAAGGGAAAGTCTCTTTAATCGAAAAAAAACAAAAATAAGAACCACAAAAAGAAGCAATACTTTCAGATAATCAGCATTTTGAAATCCTCCCATAAGCCAGAACACTATGGAACTTACAGATTCCTGAGAAAGAAACTTTATAAAGCTTATAGCTGAGGAAGCAAAGGTGCTTATTACAATACCTGCAAGAAGAACGGTAATGGGAAGAATTTTTCCTCTAATACTTGCTGTTTTATAAACCAGGAGAAGCCCGGCAAGACAAAATCCCAGGGAAAAAAGAAGAATAACTCTGGTAAATCCCATAGCAATTGCTACCACAGCTCCAAGAGCTGAAGAAGCAGATGCCCCTGTAGTAAAAGAGTCTGCAAGAGGGTTCTGAAGCACGTATTGAAAAAGAATACCTGCAAGCACAAGACACGCACCCACCTCTCCTGCAAGAAGAACCCTGGGAATCCTTACCTCAAAAAGAATGTTCCTTTCAATCTCACTCATGTGAAAAAAATGAATTTTTACTGCACCAAAATTTATACCAGCCATTACACTGCAAAATAAAAATATCCATAGAAAAAAATAAATCAGCTTTTTTTCTGTAAAATTTTTTTCAGAATGCATATTTCTTATGATATCCCCTTGGAGTAATAATCCAGTTACCAGTGCAATAACTTACAGAATTACCCACAATTATGGTGGTTCCCATGTGCACTTCCTGAAGATCCATCTCAGAAAGAGTGGTAAGAATTACTTTTTCTTTTTCTCTACCTGCATTTGAAACCACTGCACAGGGAGTATCTTTTTTACGATATTTAAGGAAGATTTCTTTTGCTTTTTTAAGATGATGTTTTCTTTTTCTGCTTTTTGGATTGTAAATTACCACAGGGACATCTGTTGAAGCAAAAGCCTCAAGTCTTTTTTCAATTTCTTCCCAGGGAATAAGTCTGTCTGAAAGACTTATTACTGCAAAATCAGTCATAAGAGGTGCACCTGCAAGGGCAGAACAGGCACACATTGCAGAAACCCCGGGAATAATTTTAATTTCAAACTCAGGGATTTTTTTTCTTTTTGAAAGAATTTCCAGCACCAGACCAGCCATTCCATAAATTCCAGGATCACCTCCACTTACAAGAGCAACCACTCTTCCTGACTCTGCCAGAGATATAGCTTTTTCAGCTCTTTTTATCTCCTCTGTCATGGAAAAAGAAAAAACCTCTTTTCCTGTAGTAAGTTCTGAAATAAGTTCTATGTATCGTTTATACCCAACCACTGTATCTGCTTCTCTCAATGCTGAAAGTGCTCTGAGAGTCATATCCTGTATTCCACCGGGACCTGTTCCCACTATGTAAAGCTTTCCACAAACACGATAAACCTCCCGTGCAATTGCAATGGTAAAATCTTTAAAAATCTTTTTAGGCACAAGCAGGTCAGCATTTTTACCTGCACAAAACAGAGCAGATTGTTCACTTACACTTTCCACTCCAACTGCTGAAAAAACCTTTTCTGAAGGACTAAATGCCTTAACCCGGGAAAGAAGCTCCCTGCTCACTCCCTTAAGAACCACTCCCAATTCATCAGCAAGTTCTTTTAATGCAGGATGTTCTACCTTGGTATCCATGGTTGCAATGCCCTTTATTGCCAAAAAGGTAAGTCCTTTTTCCTTAAAAATTTCGTGCAATGCCTGTTTTATCTCTTCTGAAGAAACTCCCTGATGAAGTCCTATACCTATCCAGAGGCATGGAGCTACCAGCACAAGAGCATCGTTTCTTTTTTTATCAAAATAGGTTATCACTACATCTGCATCGTTTAAGTTTTTTACTTCTTTAAAAAATACAGGAAACGGTAGTTCTATTCCCTTTTCTACCTTTACCAGAAGTTCTTTTTTTCTATTAAACTTTGCCATTACACCTGGAAGGAAACTGGGATTTTTAATTTTTAAACCTGTTCTTTTTATCCAGATATCAAGGGCAGGAAGCCCCAGGTTATCAGATGCAGTGGTAATTACAGGAATACCTGAAAGAAAATCTGCAATTTTTTTTGCTATTTCATTTGCAAAAGCAGAATGTCCCCCCAGAAGAGGAATTACATATCTTCCTGTCTCATCTATAACAATTACTCCAGGATCTTTTGTTTTTTCAGAAATGAGCTTCGCAATTTTTCTCACCACTATCCCTGCTGACATTATAAAAATCAGCAATTTATTTGGAAACCAGTTTTCTTTAAGTTTTTCCTGATTGAGGAGAAATACATCTGCTTTATTTAAAATACCTCTTAAAGTTTCTGCAATCTGTTTTCCCTGAAAAGAAAGATAAAATATCACGCAGTTATTTTCTTTTTTTATTTTTTCCATAAAGCTTGGACCTTATACCTGGATTTTCTATGAGAAGTTTAAGGGCATTTCCTACATAGATAAGAGCGGTCTTTCTTTCTGGAAGTCTGTCAACAAGTGTGGTAAGCTGATGCAATGTGCCGTGAAAGATTAATTCTTTTGATTGATACACCCTGTAAACAATGGCAATCGGGGTATCTTCTGGGAGCACCTCAAGGAGTGTATTCTGAAGTTTGTCTGCAAGAGATGTGCTGAGGAAAAACACCAGAACAGCATTTTTTAGGGTGAGTTTTTTTATTTCTTCAGGAGTTGCACCACCTGTTTTTCCAGAAAATCTGGTAAATATAACAGTATGAGAAAGTTCGGGATAGGTAAGTTCTATTCCCATTCTACAGGCTCCTGCAGTTCCTGAGGAAATCCCTGGAATAACTTCATAAGGAATTCCTGACCTGCGTAAAAGTTCTATTTGTTCCTGAATAGCACTATAAAAAGCAGGAGAGCCACTCACCAGACGGGCAACATCCCTTCCCTGAGAGATTGTCTCTAAAATTCTCTGAAAAATTTCTTCAAGAATAAGAGGTGCTGAGTCAAGAAGTTCTGCATCAGGGAAATTTTTTTTCAAAAAATCAAAAAACTCTTCATTGATCAGGCTTCCAGGATAAATAATAAGCCTGCATTTTTCAAGGATCTTTAATGCTCTGATGGTTAAAAGTTCAGGATCACCGGGTCCGGCTCCTATGAACCATACTTTTCCCATTATTTTACCAATTCTAATTTCTATTTTTTCATAAAAAACAGCTTGTGTTAAAAATCACTTTTTCTCTCAGCCTGCACCACAAAAACAGGATTTAATGCTTTAAAAATTCTTTTTGATCCTGCTTTTTGAAGTCTGTTTACAGAAATTTGCGAAACTTCTGTATAAAACCCTGCATTTTCAAGAATATTAAGACTTTTAAAAAGTGTATCAGGAGAAACTGCAGTCAACACCAGGACCTTCAGGGTTTTTAAAGTTATAAGATAATGGAGAATCTCTCTGAGTTTACCTCCGCTTCCTCCTACAAAAACTCTGTGAGGATCTGGGAGTTCCTTTAAAATAGCAGGAGCTTCTCCTTCCACCACTTTAAGATTAAAAGTTTTTAAAAACTCTTTATTTTTTTGAAGAAGCTGGCAGAGGGATCTATTTTTTTCCACGGAAAAAACAAAAAGTCTGGGAAATATTTTTGCACACTCAAGTCCTACAGAACCCGAACCTGCACCAATGTCCCATAAAACTCCTGTTTCAGGAAGTCTTAACCTGTGAATCACCACTGCTCTTATCTCGTCTTTGGTAATCATGCCTCCCTGATGAAAAATTTCTTCCTCTTTCAATCCAAATGAAATCTTCTCTTTATTTCTAAGAAGGAGAAGAACAATGTTTGGCACTGAAAATTTCTTATTTTTAAAGCTCTCCGGTGTGCCATGAAAAATCCTTTCTTCTTCAGTGCCAAGTTTTTCACAAACCCACATCTCCACATCTTTAAAAGAACTTTTAAAAAGTTCTTCTGCTATTTTTGCAGGAGTATTTTTTGCATCTGTTAGCAATGCAAGTTTTTTGTGAATTACAAGCTGTTGGAAAAATTCTTCTTTTTCAAAGGCTCTTCCGTGTAAACTGAGGGAAAAAAACTCTGTCCAGTTTTCTCCTATAAGGGCACATGCCTTTTGAAGTGAAGAAAGATCCGGATATATTCTTACCTTTTCCCTGCCAAAAGTTTTAATAATTTTTTCTGCAATTCCAAAATAAAGTGGATCTCCAGAGGCAAGAACTCCTGCACTTGTGTATTTAAGCACATCTTTAAGTTCTTCAATAAGTTGAGAAACACCCCTGCACACCTTCAGCTTGCTCTTTACCCGGGAATAAATAGCATATTTTTCAAAAATCTTCAGAGTGCCGGAAAAACAAAAAATTACAGAAAGTCTTAAAAGTAATTCCTCAACTTCCTTTTCAAGAGGTTTAAAACCTATACCAACAATGTGTATTCTGTTCATTTTTCTTGAATTTTAAGAAAATAAAGTTCCATAATCCAGCCGTATTTTTTCCTGAGTTCTCTTCTCAACTTCTGTATTTTTTCCTTTACTTCATAAAGTTTTCCTGAAATAAGAACTTCTTTTTCAGTGCCAAGATATGCTCCCCAGTAGATTTGGAAATCTTCTTCCAGTCTCGAATAAGTTTCATAATTATCCAGAAATACCAAGGTATTTTCCTGAAGATTAAGCATTGTCTTTAATTTTCTTGGAGTGGTAAATATAAGGGACCCGGCAATACTGGTTAAAGATATTCTGTGTCTGGCAGAAAGCACCTGAAATGCAGAAATTCCTGGAATTACTTCAAGCTCAAAAGCTAACTTTTTCCTGAGCTCCTTAAAGATTTCAATATGTCCGTCGTAAAGGGAAGGATCACCCCACACCAGAAATCCAGCTTCTCTATCTTTTTCCCTGAGAAGCACTTTTTCCAGTATTTCAACCTTTTTATTTCTCCACTTGCTTACTGCATTTTTATAATCTGAAGCTTTTTTTCTTTCTGGAAAGGGTATTTCTATTATTCTAAAATTTTTATCTTCCCTCAATCCGAAGATAATTTCTTTTCTTTTTTCAGTAAGTTCTTTCTTTTTTCCCTGTTTTAAGGGCAGAAGGAAAAGAGGAAGTTTTTTAATAAGTTCTACAGCTTCAAGGGTAAGGTATCTGGGGTGCCCTGGTCCAATACCAATAAGATAGATTTTTTTTATCACCTTTAAGTCATCCTGTTTTTTATTTTTAAAAGAGCATTTATCACTGCACAGGTAGCTGGAGTTCCTCCTTTTCTGCTGAGATTGGTGATAAAAGGAATTTGCTGTCTGGTTAAAAGTTCTTTTGCTTCAAAGGCATTGACAAATCCAACAGGCATCCCTATTACAACTATCTGTTTTTCTGGCACTTCTTTTAAAAGTTCTATTACTTTAAAAAGTGCAGTGGGAGCATTTCCTATTGCAATTATTCCTATATTTTTTTCTCTTTTAAAAGCGAGTTCTATTGCTCTTTCTGTTCTTGTGCCTTTTCCTTCTTTAACTTCTGAAAGGTAACAGATAACTCGTGATTTACCGAGAAGTCTTTTTGAAATTCCTGCTTCAAGCATTTTTACATCCACCAGAATATCCATTTCGTTTTTAAGGGCGTTTAAAGCCAGAGAAATGGCATCTTTGTGAAAAACCATGGTTTCTATGTATTCAGGATCCGCAGTCGCATGCACAACTCTTTTAACCACTTCCTTTTCCAGAGGAGAAAACTTTTTAAAATCGAATTCTTTTTCTATAATTTCGAAACTTAATTTTTCTATTTCCAGAGCAGTTAAACTCATTTTTACTTATTTATTTTTTTAAAGTTTCAGATATTATACCAAAAAATTACCATCAGGCAATTATTAAAAAACTGCCATCACACTTGCCGGGGTTTACAAATTCTTTTATTCCTTCTCTACAGGTTGCAAAGGATATTCCCTGTTTTTTAGCAAGTTCCAGGAGAGGATAAATAAGATTTTTCCGCCTTTTTTCAGAAAGATAAATACTTCCTGAAATCTTTACTCCTTCTTTCAGATAAAGTTTTTTTAAAATTTCTTTTTTTTCAGGAAATGCCATATAAAGTCTTTTTAAAGAATCAGGTTTGGCTTTATAACTGCTTACTGTTATGTGAAGTGCCAGATCTTTTATTGCATCAAAAACTTCAAATACCTCATATTCATTTATTTGTGGAATAACAGGATCTATTCTCACACTTAAAGGAATTCCGTGTTTTTTCAAAATTTTCAAAGCTTTTATTCTTTCTTCAAAAGGAGGAGCACCGGGCTCGAGGATTTTTGCAAGATTTTTGGAGGTTATAGTTATGCTTACAGCACATTTTAATTCTTTAAGAATGTCGAGATCCTCCACCACTAAAGAAGATTTGGTTATAATAAGGATCCTCAGGTCTTTTCTGTAATTTTTTATTAAATTTAAAAAAAGTCTTGTATGTTTATAAATTTTTTCCAGAGGTTGATAGGGATCTGAGGAATTTGAGAGAGAAACCAGAGCATTTTGAGGCAATTTAAGGATTTCTTTTTTAATCTGGCTGATGAAATTTTTTTTAATTCTGGGGATATAAAAATTTTTTATAAATGAGGTTGCATAGCAATAGAGACAGGCGTGAGCACAGCCGGTATAAGGGTTCAGGCTGAATTTGGGAGGACATGTGCACAGGGGTGATTTCCATGGATCAAAGGGCTGAATATAGCTCATGTTTGATTCTTAAAAAATTAGTAAAGAAACAAGGGCACCTCCTATTACTACATAAATTAAATTTATTTTTCTGTAAATTAAAACAAAGCACACAAGAAACAGAAGAAATGAAGCAGGTGTCCAGGGAGCACTTTTAGCAAATTTAATTAAAACAAAAAGTAAAAGTCCCACAAATCCAATAAGGATACCTTGTATACCTCTTTTTAAAAGAGGGGTTTTCTGTAAAGATGAGTAATAAGGAAGAATAAGAATTATTACCACAACCGAAGGTAAAAACATAAAAAGTGTTCCTATAATGGCTCCTGGAAGACCTTTTAACATGTATCCAACAAATGCAGAGGTTATCAAAATTGGACCCGGGGTAATCTGTCCAAGTGCAACACCATCCATAAAAATTGAACTTGCAAGCCATTTTTTAACCTCAACAACTTCGTGATACATTAAAGCAAGGGCTGTATATCCACCTCCAAAGCTTAAAAGTTCTATTTTACTCATGGTAAGGGCAAGGGAAAATAAAACTCTATCAAAAAGATACAGCAGGACAATGGAAATAATAAAAAAAAGCAAAAGAAATATTCCCGATTTGTGTTGTTCGATTTTAGAAGAAAAAGCAATTTTCTGGACAGAAGGAAACAGAGATCTATAAATAAAGATTCCCGCAATACCGAATGAGATAATTACAAGAAATGGAGTAATTTTTAAAAAGTAAAGCAGAGCAAAGGATAAAAAAATCAGGAAGGGATCAAATTTCTTTTTTATTGAGGATCTGGAAAAATTAACAACTGCATTTGCAATTATTGCCACCACAACCACTTTAAGTCCTTTAAACATGGAAATAAAGGCAGGAATTGAGGAAGTTTGTTTATAAAATATGGAAAAGAGAAGAAGGAGGAGAAAAGCAGGAAGAAGAAACCCTATGAATGCAGAAACAAGTCCGGATATTCCTCCTGCTCTAAAACCTGTGTAAGACGCAACATTTTGTGCAATAGCTCCTGGAACTATCTGGCAAAGTGCCACTCCCTGGTTAAATTCTTCTTCAGAAAGCCAGTTTTTTTCTTCTACTGCGAGCTGTTTTATATAAAAAACCATGGCAGGACCACCGAAGGCACTAACCCCGAGTTTTAAAAAAGAAAGAAAAATCTCCAGAGGGGAATTCTTTTTCATTTTTTCTGAAAATGTTCCACGTGGAACATTTAAATTAAAGAATAACTTTTTAAAATTTCCTTAAGTTTTTCCACAGAAGTTTCAACCATGTTTGCAAGAGGTAATCTTACTTCAGGGGTTTCGATTTTACCCATAAGCCAGAGAGCAGTTTTAGCAGGAACCGGATTGGTTTCTATAAACATTGCTTTAAAAAGTGGATAG
>CAZWTB010000141.1:0-1685 GCA_964636875.1 uncultured Thermodesulfatator sp. | reverse complement strand
CCTTCCTATAAACAAGGGCACTGCTGTATTGGGAAATACAACTATTTCTCTAAGTGGTAAAAGTGGTAATACTTTTAATTCTTCTCTCAACATAACCACCTCTTATCCTTCTTTTATTTTTTTACTTTTAAAAGTTAAGATGGGTCTTTCTTTTTTCAAGATTACTTCCTCTGTAATTATACATTCTTTTACATCCCGCATGGATGGAATTTCATACATAACCTCTATCATAACCTCCTCTATTATGGATCTGAGTCCTCTTGCTCCTGTTTTTCTTCTTGCAGCTTCTTCTGCAACTGCTCTTAAAGCACCTTCTGTAAACTTAAGTTCAACTCCTTCCATTTCAAGGAGTTTTTGATACTGTTTGATAACGGAATTTTTTGGTTCTACGAGAATTTTAACCAGATCGTCAACCGTAAGCTCGTCAAGGGTTGCAATAACAGGGAGTCTTCCCACAAATTCAGGAATAAAACCGTATTTAATCAGGTCTTCTGGTTGAACTTGAGAAAGTATTTCCCCAAGTGTGAGATTTCTTGTCTGTTTTATTTCTGCTCCAAATCCTATGGATCCTTTACCAAGTCTTCTTTTTATAATTTCGTCAAGTCCTACGAAAGCTCCTCCGCATATAAATAAGATGTTTTTAGTATCCATTCTGATATATTCCTGCTGGGGATGCTTTCTTCCGCCTTTAGGAGGAATATTTGCTATTGTGCCTTCAAGAATTTTAAGAAGTGCCTGCTGAACACCTTCTCCTGAAACATCTCTTGTAATAGATGGGCTGTCAGTTTTTTTAGCAATTTTATCAATCTCGTCTATGTAAACTATCCCTTTTTCAGCAAGCTCGAGGTCAAAGTTTGCTGCTTGCAGAAGATAAAGAAGAATGTTTTCCACATCCTCTCCAACATAACCTGCTTCTGTAAGAGGAGTTGCATCAGCTATTGTAAAAGGAACTTTCAAAAATTTCGCCAGTGTTTGAGCAAGAAGGGTCTTTCCGCAACCAGTGGGTCCTATAAGAAGAATGTTCGTCTTTTGAAGTTCTACATCCTTAAGTTTTCTGGCGTTGTTTTTTTGATATTCAACTCTCTTATAGTGATTATATACAGCTACAGAGAGTATTTTTTTTGCTCTCTCCTGCCCTATGACATACTGATCAAGATAAGCCTTAATCTCGGCAGGCTTTGGAATACCGGAAGAATCTTCATATCCTTCCATTCTTTCGTATTCTTCTTCCAGAATCTCGTTACAGAGTTCCACACACTCGTTACAGATATAAGCAGAAGAACCTGCTATAAGTTTTTTTACTTCGCTTTGAGATCTTCCACAAAAAGAACACCTTGGTTCTTCCTTCTTAATCCTCATTTTTCACCTCTTCTGTTTCTTCTCTTTTAGTGAGAATTTTGTCTATTATACCGTAATCCATGGCTTCTTTAGCTGACATATAAAAGTCTCTTTCAGTATCTTCTTTAATTTTTTCCTTGGGCTGTCCTGTGTGATGAGAAAGTATTTCGTTAAGAATTTCTCTTAGTCTCAGAATTTCCTTAGCCTGGATTTCAACTTCAGTTGCCTGCCCTTTAAAAGCTCCTATAGGTTGATGAAGCATGATTCTCGAGTGGGAAAGGGCATATCTTTTCCCCTTGGTTCCTGCAGAAAGCAAAACAGCTGCCATACTTGCAGCCTGACCAACA
>CAZWTB010000140.1:0-1952 GCA_964636875.1 uncultured Thermodesulfatator sp. | reverse complement strand
AATAGCTTGCAGGGTAGGAGTAAAAGTGCTTGAAATAGTATCAGAAAAGACTTTTCTTGAAGAAGTAAGTTTAAAAGGAAAGGTTTTAAAGGAAAAACTTGAAAAATATGCTGAAAAGTTTAAAGATGTGATAAAAGAGGTGAGGGGGTTGGGACTTCTCATAGGAATTGAGTTTTTTGAAAAAGAAATAGCAGGAAAGATTTACAAAGAGCTTCTTAAAAGGAGAATTTTAACAACCATGCCGAAGCCTCAGGTTATAAGACTTTCCCCACCTCTTATAATAAACTGGAGAGAAATAGACTTTTTTGTAGAAAATTTTGAAGATATCCTATATAATATAACAAAATGAAGTGCCCCAGATGCAAGGCTCTGGAAACCAAGGTTATAGATTCAAGGCTTATAGAAGACGGGTTTACTATAAGGAGAAGAAGAGAATGTGGTAAGTGTGGATACAGGTTTACGACTTACGAAAAACTTGAGCTTGACATAATGATAATTAAAAAAGACGGAAGAAGAGAGCCTTACAAAAGGGAAAAACTTCTTGCTGGAATAAGAAAAGCCTGTCACAAAAGACCTATAAGTGAGGATACTATTAGAAAGTTTATAAATGAACTTGAGCTTGATCTTATTCAGAGAGGAGAAAAGGAAATTCCCTCAAGTTACATAGGAGAAAAAGTAATGGAAGCTTTAAAAAAGTGGGATAAGGTTGCTTATATTCGTTTTGCTTCTGTTTACAAAGACTTTCAGGATGTTTCAGAATTTATAGCTCAAATAAAGGAACTTAACAATGATTAGTGAAAAAAAAGCAAGAGAAAGACTAATTTTTCCTTTGGATGTGCCTTCTGAAGAAGAAGCTCTTTTGTGGGTTGAAAGGCTGAAAGACTATGTGGGCATGTTTAAAATAGGACTTGAGCTTTTTACTGCCTGCGGGATGAAAATCGTTGAGAAAATAAAAGAAAAAGTTGAAACCGGAATTTTTCTTGATTTAAAACTTTGTGATATTCCCAATACTGTTAAGAGAACTATTCGAGTTCTTTCAGAAGCAGGGGTAAACTGGGTTACGGTTCACTCTTTAAGTGGTAGAGAAGCTTTAAAAAGTGCTACTTCTTCTGCCTATAACGGTTTAAGAATAATAGCAGTAACTGTTCTTACTTCTCTTGACAGAGCTGATCTTATGGAACTTGGATTTAATTCTGAACTTGTGAGGGATACAAAGGAAATAGTCTTTTTTTTAAGCAAGCTTGCCTGGAGATGTGGATGTGATGGGGTTGTGTGTTCTGCACGGGAGGTTGAAAGGATAAAGGAAACATTTCCAGAGCTTATTACTGTTGTTCCAGGAATAAGACTTGAGGAGAATGTAGAAAGGCAGGACGATCAACTTCGCACCGCAACTCCTTACGATGCAGTGCTTTCAGGAGCTGATTACATTGTAGTAGGGCGTCCTATAAGGGAAGCAGAAGAGCCTGAAAAGGTCTGTGAAAAGATTCTTGAAGATGTAAAAAGAGCTCTTGAGGAAAGAGATGCTCAGAAAAGGAGTGGTTGATCTTCCTCTTCACGGAGGAAAGTGTCCACGCTGGCTTTTTGAAAGAATGGTAAGACTTGGAAGGGCTATTTTGCTTTTAATATGTGAGGAATTTGGAAGGGAGGAAGTTGTCAGAAGGCTAACTGATCCTTTCTGGTTTCAGGCATTTGGATGTGTGCTTGGTTTTGACTGGCATTCTTCAGGTCTTACTACCACTGTTGGAGGAGCAGTAAAAGAAGCTTTAAAACCTCACTTTAAAGAACTTGGACTTTTTATATGCGGAGGTAAGGGGAAAACCGCACTTAAAACCCCTCAGGAGATAGAACAATGGGGAGAAAAAGCAGGACTTTCTCAAAATGCTGAAAAAATGATACTTTTAAGCAGACTCACCGCTAAAATAGATAACAACGCTATTCAGGATGGATTTCAG
>CAZWTB010000139.1:0-3348 GCA_964636875.1 uncultured Thermodesulfatator sp. | reverse complement strand
CTTAAAGTATTGAGAACATCTTTTTTCTCACACCAGGCTCTTCTTGCAACTGCAACACCAAGATGGATAAATTCCATCTGATCTATTATGTGTGCATCTGTTCCTATTATAAGAGGAATACCTTTTTCTTTTGCTGCTCTTGCATTTATATCGTTGAGATCAAGTCTTTTATAATAAGCATTAATTTCCAGGGCTTTTCCGTATTTTGAAGCTGTTTCAAGAACTTCTGTAAAATTTAAGGCATAAGCTGGTCTTTCTCCAAGCACCCTTCCTGTTGGATGGGCAACTGCGTGAACAAGCGGATGTTTGAGAGCAGAAACAATTCTTGAAGTAAGCTGTTTTTCGTCTTGCTGAAAACCAGTGTGAATAGCTGCTATAACGAATTCTATTTCTTTTAAAACTTCATCTGGATAGTCAAGACTTCCATCTGAGAGTATGTCAACTTCTGCTCCAAAAATGAGCTTTACTTTTTTTGAGCGTTTGTTTATCTCCTCTATGTGACGCTTTTTTTTAAAAAGCTCTTCTACTGGAAGACCTCCTGCCACTTTAAGGCTCTGGGAGTGGTCACACACTGCAACCCATTCAAGTCCAAGAGCTTCTGCTTTTGCAACTATTTCTTCAAGAGAAGCGGTTCCGTCACTATACTTGGAGTGAACATGAGCATCACCGAGAATTTCATCGTATTCAACGAGTTTCGGCAGTTCTCTTTTTAAAGCCGCTTCTATTTCTCCTCTATCTTCTCTAAGTTCAGGAGGAATATAGCAAAGACCAACAGAAGCATGAACCTCTTCTTCTGTTTTCCCAGCTATTCTTTTTTCTCCTTTAAAAACACCGTATTCGTTTATTTTTAGCCCTTTTTCAAGGGCAAGTTCTCTTACTCTTATGTTGTGGGCTTTTGAGCCAGTAAAATAAGCTAAAGCTGCTCCCCAGCTTTCAGGTTCCACAACCCTCACATCCATCTGCATCCCGTTCCTGAGCCTCACACTCGTCTTGGTTTCTCCAAAAACTATTACTTCCTGCACAAATTCAAGCTCTGTAACCTTTTTCATTACTTTTTCTGGCTCCTTAGAAGTAATGAGAATGTCTATGTCTTTTATCGTCTCTTTTCTCCTTCTTATACTTCCTGCAACTGAAATGTTTTCAACAGGGGTATCTCTCTGTAAAATTCTAACTATTTCTTCTGCAAGTGGAAGAACCTCTCCAAGAGGTCTTCTTCCTACTTTTTCTCTGAAGAGTTTTATTCCTTTGAGAATGTTCTGCTCTGTTTTCCATCCAAAACCAGGAAGTTTGGCTATTTTATGTTCTTTGCAGGCTTTCTCAAGTTCTTCAATAGAAGTTATACCGAGTTTTTCGTAAAGTGCTTTCACTTTTTTAGGACCAAGCCCCGGTATTTCAAGAAAGGTGAGAAGCACTGTTGGAATTTCTTTTTTTAATTCTTCGTAAAGAGAAAGGGTTCCTGTGCGAAGGATTTCTCTTATTTTGCTGGCAAGATCAGATCCTATACCAGGGATCTTTTCGAGTTTCCCCTGTTTTGCAAGTTCCTCAACATCTCTGGTGAGGGCTTCTATAGTTTGAGCTGCCCTTTGGTATGCTCTAACTCTATAAGGGTTATCTCCTTTTATTTCAAGAAGTGCAGCTACCTTCTGAAATATTTCTGCAACTTCTTTATTTTTCATGTTTTTTATTATAACACAAAGTTTTTTCATGTAAAAGGAGGTTGAAAACAGTGATTAATTTTTTATAATTATTTATTTGGAGGAGTGCCCGAGTGGACGAAGGGGGCCGACTCGAAATCGGCTAAGGGAGGAATGCCCTCCCTTCGCGGGTTCGAATCCCGCCTCCTCCGTAAAAATTACTGTATAAAATTCTTCACAAATTGAAAGCTAAAAACTTCCAGAAAGAAATATTAAGTATCCTGGAAAATTCTTCTTCTCCTGTTTCAGGAGAAAAAATTGCTCAACTGCTAAACATTTCCAGGGTTGCAGTCTGGAAAAATATAAAAAAGTTAAAAGAAAAAGGTTATCCTATCTCCTCGTCAAAAAGAGGTTATTCTTTACAAACCACGGATTATTTAACTCCTTCTGAAATAGAAAAAATATTTTTAAAAGTAAAGCCGGATTTTCTGGAAAAATTCTACTTTTATCGAGAAATTACCTCCACCATGGATGTAGCTAAAAATTGTGGAGAAAAAAAAGAATCAGCCCTTATAATAGCGGAAATCCAAACCTTGGGAAGAGGCAGACTTCAAAGAAAGTGGAAATCTCCACAGGGTGGTTTGTGGATGAGCCTGGTTTTTAAACCTCCCTTTTCTCTTAAAGAAATTTTTATTCTTAACTTCGTAAGCTCACTTGCAGTGCTTTATAGTATAAAAAAAGTTACAAATATTGTATGCAGACTTAAGTGGCCCAACGATATTCTTTACAAAGGAAAAAAACTTGCAGGAATTCTGCTTGAAATAAAAGCAGAAATTGATGGAATCCATTATGCAATAGTGGGTATAGGGATAAATGTTAATAATGAAATATCTTCTATTGAACCAGGGGGGGTTTCTATAAAAGAAATTTTAGGAAAAGAGATCAGAAGAGCTGAAATTCTTGAGAGCTTTTTATTCTATTTTAAAAAGTTTCTAAAACTTACTGGTGAAGATATTTTAAAATTATGGATAGAGAACTCAGACACCCCTGGAAGTCTGGTAAAAGTATTAACTTCCGAAGGAGAATTAATTGGAAAATGTATTGGTATAGAAAAAGACGGTGCGCTTCTTCTTAAAACACAGACAGAAGAAGTAAAAAAAATTTATTCAGGAGACTGCATTCATTTAAGAAATATTTATCTATAATTCAAATAATACTGCATTTCTTCCTGAGCTTTAAAGTCAGGAACCACCCTTATTCCATCGTAATAAATTTTTATGTGTCCTACTATTTTTCCTTTATAACTCACAGGAATAGCCCAGCAAAGTTCTGGTTCCCTGTATTCAGCTCCGTTTAATACTTCAAGATAAGGAATTATTTCTTCGAGTTTTTTCTGAATTTTTTCAAGGGGAATCTGGGTGGTGGAAAGAAAGGGATGGTATCCCCGTGGTAAAACTTCTCCAGTAGCAGGATCAAAGTGAATTACCATTACAACTGCATTCTGATATAACACAGCTCCTTTTACTTCTATCTCTCCTCGAGGAGCATGAGAAATCCATACCCGTCCTGCTCTTAGATAGCTTTTTAAACTTTTTGCAGTTGCAATCGCCTTTTCAGCAGTGTTTTGATATACAGTATTTCTTTCAACAGAATTGTAAAGAAGTGGTGGCTGAGCTCCTGCTTCCATTATCTCACCCCCGATAAATAATATAAA
>CAZWTB010000138.1:0-29007 GCA_964636875.1 uncultured Thermodesulfatator sp. | reverse complement strand
AGGCACAAAAATTGACAATCTTGTTCAGGTGGGGCATAATGTTACAATTGGAAAGGAATGTATTCTTGTATCTCATACTGCTATAGGAGGGAGTGCGGTAATTGAAGATTATGTGATGCTTGCTGGGCAGGTAGGTGTTGCTCCTCATGCAAGAATAAAAAAGGGAGCAAAGGTAGCAGCTAAATCAGGAGTAACCGGAGAAATACCCGAAGGTGCAGAAGTTGCAGGAATCCCGGCTATAAAAGCAAGTATCTGGAGAAGAGCAGTTGTTATTTTTGAAAAACTTCCTGAATTGTATAGAGAAATAAAAAAGGTTTTAAAAAAAAATGAATGAAAAAATAGCTTACAAGAAACTTCTCAATCTTATCCAGGAAGATTTTCCTTTAGTCTCCCGTCCTTTTAAAGAACTGGGAGAAAAAACAGGGCTTTCTGAAAAAGAAGTAATACAAATTTTAAAAGATTTAAAACAAAAAGGAATTATAAGACATCTGGGAGCAAGCCCTGATTCCAGAATTCTGGGATATAAAACCTGTTTGTGTGCTGTAAATATACCTGAAGAAAAAATGTATATAACAGAAGAAATTGCCAAAATGCCAGAGGTTACCCATGCTTATCTTAGAAAACACAAATTAAACTTCTGGTTTACTGTAGTTATACCTTCTGAAGAAGCTCTGGAAAAGTTGGTTGAAGACATAGAGGCAAAATATGGAATAAAGGTAAAAACATTTCCAGCATTAAAAAAGTTTAAGGTGAAAGCAGTGTTTAAAGTTTAAAACATAATTGTATAAAAAAACAAAAATAGTATTTCTGAAATTTCAACCAGGGCTCCAAGAGTATCTCCTGTCAAACCTCCAAAAAAATTTTTACATATTTTTTTGAAAGAAAAACTCATCAGAATAAGAAGAAAAATTATTACAAAGGTAATTTGTATTTTGTAAAAAGAAATACAGGCTAAAAAAGGGAAAACAATTATAAAAAATATAAGAGAAGAGAAAAGAAATTCTGTAAAAGTAAAATTTTTTATTAGAACATAACCCAGTCCTGTATTTCTGGCTGGTTTTCCTTTAAACATTGCTAAAGTTATAAGCCATCTTGAAAAAGAATAAGCGACAATAAGGGGGAAAAAGACATCTTTTTCTGCTGACAGATTTTTTATCAAGAGAAACTTGAACAAAATGTCCATAACAACAGCCCATACCCCTCCTACTCCTACTGTGCTGTCTTTCATAATCTGTAGTCTTTTTTGGATATCCTTTTCCTTATTTCCAGAACTTTTTATAGAAAAAGCGTCAAAAGTATCGGAAAGCCCATCGAGGTGAAAGATACCTCTTATTAAAAAAAGCACCACCAGACTTAAAGCAGAAAGCAGGTCCGGAGGAAGATAAGAGTATAAGAGATAGATACTTAAAGCACATACAGAACCTTCGAAAGCTCCTACAACAGGAAAGAAAACAACTGCTTTACCAAGATCTTTCTCTTCAACTGTTTCGATTTTTATCGGAATACGGGTTAAAAAAGCAAATGCCAGAAGCAGATGTTTAAGCATTTTAAACAACCGAGGTAGAGACCCCGGCTTCTTCAAAAGTCAGCATTTCTTTATAAATTTTCAGTCCTGCTTCTATAATATGCATTGCAAGAGCAGATCCAGTGCCCTCTCCCAATCTTAAGTTTAAATTAAGCAGGGGTTTTAACCCTATATACTCAAGAATAGCTTTATGTCCTATTTCTTCAGACTGGTGTCCCATAAACATATAATCCTTGACTCCTGGATTTAATTTATACGCAATAAGTGCTCCTGCAGAAGTAATAAATCCATCAATTACTACAGGAACACGATTTTTTGCACATGCTAAAACCACTCCTGCACAGGCTCCTATTTCTGCTCCCCCTACCTTTGAAAGCACATCTATAGCATCCTCTGGATCCGGATTGTTTATTTTTATTCCTCTTTTTATTACATCTATTTTATTTTTATAAAGTTCATCCGGAATTCCGGTTCCTCTTCCAGTAACCTCTTCCACTGGTTTCCCTGTTATTACAGATGTTATTGCAGAAGAAGGAGTGGTATTTCCTATTCCCATATCACCTATTCCTATTAAATTATATCCCTGTTTTATTGCTTCTTCAGCTACCTCCATCCCTGCTTTTATACATTGGATAGCTTCTTCTCTTGTCATTGCAGGACCTTTAGTAAAATTTCTGGTGCCTTTTATTACTTTTTTTTGAATAAGTCCTTTAAGATTTTCAAAATCATAATCAACTCCTACATCCGTAACCCATACATCTGCTCCAGAATGCCTTGCAAGAACATTTATCCCTGCTGTTCCTCTTAAAAAATTATAAACCATCTGAGGAGTAACTTCCTTGGGATAAGCAGATACCCCCTCTTCAACAACTCCGTGATCACCTGCAAAAACCAGAATTATTTTTTTCTTAATTTCTGGAAAAAGTTCTCCATAAATAGCAACGAGTCGCGCTGCTATTTCTTCAAGTCTTCCCAGACTTTTTTTGGGTTTGATAAGATTATCAAGCCGCTCCCAGGCTCTATCAAAAAGCTCCTCTTCTAAAGGCAAAATTTTTAAATTTTTTATCTCTTTTTCTATACTCATCATTTTTCCCCCTGTTAAATTTTTTAAAATATAAAATGTTAATCATTTTACATAAAAGTTTTTTTCTGTTTGTCAAGAAAAATGATTGTTTCTTACCGATTTTTTACCAAAATTTTTAAGTAATAAAACTCAATAAATGCAAAGGGAAAAAATAGTGTTATAATATTAAACAATTGAATTATGAAACTTTTTATAGTTGAGTCTCCTGCTAAGATCTCTACTCTTATCAAAATTTTAAAAAAGTTGAAAATTGAAGATGAATTTTTGTTTTTTGCTACCCTGGGGCATATAAAAGATCTACCTGTAAAAAAACTCGGAATTGATCTAAAAAACTTTACTCCAGAACTTATTTTTCTACCTTACAAAAGAAGGCTCCTTTCCCGTTTGAAAAGTATCTCTGCAAAGGTTCAGGAAGTATTTCTTGCAACGGATCCTGATAGAGAAGGAGAAGCCATTTCTCATCATTTATACGAGTTTATTTCTGAAGCAAATCAGAAAATCAATTTTAAAAGAATTGATCTTATCGAAATAACTGAACACGGGGTCAGACAAGCAATGAAAAATCCCAGAGAAATAAATTTAAAAATTTATGAGGCATGGCTTGCAAGAAGGGTTCTTGATAGACTTATAGGATATCTTATTTCTCCCAGAATTTCCAGAAGTTTTAAACAGAACCTCTCTGCTGGAAGGGTTCAGAGTGTTGCTTTAAGACTTGTGGTAGAAAAGGAAGAAGAAATAGAAAACTTCGTTCCTGAAACTCGATATTTTCTCGAACTTGAACTTACAAGTGGAGATAAAAAAATATGTGGTGAACTTTTCTGTAAAAAGGAAAAAGTTTCTTTTTTTACAAAAAAAGAAGCAGAAAATTTGGGCAAAGCACTTAAAGGAAAAAAACTGCTGTTAAAAAAGATAGTTGAAAAAAAAGAAAAATTGTTACCTCCTCCTCCATTAAAAACCACATCTCTTATAGAACTTGCTCAAAAGAAGCTTGGATTTTCTCCTAAGGAGACAATGTTATTAGCTCAAAAACTTTATGAAAATGGATTTATAACATATATGCGAACTGATTCAATAAGGGTAAGTGATACAGCAAAAAAATCTGCAAAAGAGTTTATAAAAGAACTTTTTGGAGAAGAATATGTTGGAAGAGGAAGATACTTAAAAAAGGGTAAATTTGTTCAGGATGCTCACGAATGTATAAGACCAACCAAGCTGGCACTTGAAAAAGTTCCTCTTTCCCAGAAAGAAAATCAACTGTATTCCCTTATAAGATTTTATTTTATTTTAAGTCAGATGGCATCTGCAATTTTTGCAAAAAAAGTACTTATATTTAGTTTTCAGGAAAAGAAACTTAAAAATTATTTCCTGAAAATTTCTTTAAAAAAACTCATTTTTGATGGATTTTTAAGGCTTTCTAAAAAAGAAATTAAAGAAGTGTGGATGGATGTGGAAGCCAATACATTCTGGGAAATTCAAAATTATAAAGTTTGTTCTTATACTACCAAGCCTCCAGAAAGATATACCTCTGCTACTCTTATAAAAAAACTTGAATCTATGGGAATCGGAAGACCATCAACTTATGCCAATCTTCTTGAGGTTTTGTTTAAAAGAAATTATGTATTTAAAGAAGGGAAATATTTAAAGCCCACTGAGCTGGGTAAAAAAGTAAATGCATTTTTAAAAGAGAATTTTGCACCTTTTGTAGATTATGAATTTACAGCCAGAATGGAAAAAGAACTTGAAGAGATTTTAGCAGAAAAAAAGAAATACTTTAACATTATTTCAGAAGTTTATGATGTAATAAAATCCTGTTCTAAATAAATAAATTTTATGTGGTTTTGCTTGTGTTTGTTATTATGTTGTTTTTTTTAAGATGTGATTTAAAATGCGTATAAAATGGATAGTAAAAAGCGGGGTTAAAGAGCAGGGGTAACTTTATGGAAGAAAAGGACTACTATCAAAGGGTGATGGAAAGTTTTGAATTTTTAAAAAGAGAGGCAGGAGATTTTGTTCCTGAGATAATTTTAACTCTTGGCACAGGGCTTTCTTCCATAGGAGAAAGAATTAGAGCATTTAAGGTATGGGAATATAAGGAGATTCCCAATTTTCCTGTTTCCACTGTGGAAACTCATAAAGGAAGGCTTATTTTTGGTGAACTCGAAGATAAAAAGGTGGCAGTGCTTCAGGGAAGATTTCATTATTATGAAGGCTATTCTGCAAAAGAGGTTACTTTTCCTTTAAGGGTTTTAGCTCAATTTAAACCTGAAATTTACATTGTTTCCAATTCAGCAGGGGGGTTAAATCTTGAGTTTAGTCCCGGAGATCTTATGCTTATCAGGGATCACATAAATTTAATTCCGGATAATCCTTTAAGGGGAAAGAATTATGAGGAATGGGGGGAGAGATTTCCGGATATGTCGCAAGCTTATGATCCTTATTTAAGGAAGCTGTTTAAAGAAATAGCTGAGAATGAGGGAGAAAAAGTTCAGGAAGGAGTTTATGTAGGAGTTCCGGGTCCAAGTCTTGAAACTCCTGCAGAAACCAGATTTTTAAGAATGATAGGAGCTGATGCAGTAGGTATGTCAACTACTCTGGAAGTAATAGTAGCTGTGCATGCAGGATTAAAAGTCCTTGGAATATCGGTAATCTCAAATGTAAATGATCCTGATAACTTCAAACCTATTCTCTTTTCCGAGGTGGTTCATCAGTCCAGAAAAGCAGAAAAAAGACTTGAAAAATTAGTGAGATTATTTTTAAGGGAAGTAAAGTGCTAAAAGGAGTGTAATGGAAAAACTTTTAATAAGCTATACACCTTTTGAAATAAGAGTAGGACTTGTAGAAGGCAGTCAGCTTGTAGAATTTTATGTAGAAAGACCTTCGGAAAAAGGTCTTGTAGGTAATATTTATAAAGGAAAAGTGGTAAGAGTGGTTCCGGGGATAAATTCTGCTTTTCTTGATCTTGGTCTTTCGAGGACAGCATTTCTTTTTGGTGATGATATAATGCCTCTTGGAGAGATTGATTGGGAAAAAGAAAATTTAACAGTAACCAATCTTCACGAAATTTTAAAAGAAGGACAGGAGATACTGGTTCAGGTTGTAAAAGAACCCATAGGCAACAAAGGGGCACGGGTTTCAACGAATCTTACTCTTCCAGGTCATTATCTTGTTTATCTTCCTTACCTCAATAAAATAGGAGTTTCCCGTAAAATTAAAGGAGAAAAAGAGAGAAAAAGACTCAAGGAACTCATTGAAAAATTACGCCCTGACACCACGGGATGGATTATAAGAACAGCAGCAGTTGAAGCCACTGAAGAAGAATTAAAAACAGAGATGAATTTTCTTTTAAATCTATGGGCTGAGATAAAAGAACGAGCTGAAAAATGTAAAGCTCCTGCCCTTGTTTATGAAGAATTGAATATAGCTCTTAGAGCTATAAGAGATCTGTTTAACAAAGAAATTACCTCTATCGTGGTAGATAACAGGGATTTTTACGAAGAAATAAAAACTTTTTTAAAAAGATACTTTCCTCATCTTGTTCCTTATGTAAGATTATACGAAGGACAGGAGGATATATTCTCTCTGCATGGTGTTCAGATAGATGTTAAAAAACTTCTTTCGAAGAAAGTCTGGCTTAAGTCCGGAGGATTTATTGTTATTGAACCCTGTGAAGCTTTTACTGCCATTGATGTAAATACTGGAAGATATACCGGAAGCAGGGAACTTGAGGATACTGTATTTAAAATTAATCTTGAAGCAGCTGAAGAAATAGCTTATCAATTACGATTAAGAAATATTGGAGGACTTATTATTATAGATTTTATAGATATGGAATCTGCAGAGCATCAGGAACTGGTGTTACAAACTTTAAAGGAAGCTTTAAAAAAAGACAAAGCTAAAAATAGTTTTTTACCTATTTCTCCTCTGGGAATTTTACAGATGACAAGAGAAAGAAAGAGGGAGTCTCTTTATCAAATTTTTTATGAAACATGTCCTTATTGCCATGGAGAAGGTTTTGTTAAAAGTAAAAGAACGGTATATTACGAAATATTGAGAAGGCTGATGAAAATGGGTTCTCATTTAAAGAATAAAAAGGTAGAAATAGAGATCAATCCTGAACTTTCTGAAATTGTAGGGGAGGAAATTCATTATCTTGAGGAACTGGAAAAAAAATACAAATTTACTGCTGTGTTAAAACCAAATAGAGAATTGATTTTATTTGAATATAAATTTCATATTATTTAAAAATTGTAGTGTTGACCCAAAAAATAAAAATAGGTATAATAAAATTTTGAGTAAAAATTTTAAAGGGGTTTAAATATGATTAAAAGAAAATTGTTTAATTTAATTTATGTAATATTGAGTGTGATTTTGATTAGTTTTTTAACTTCTGGTTGTGTTCCATCTGATAATAATGAAGAAAACGCTTCTCAAAGCACTTCTTCTCAGGTTACCTCTTCGAGTTCAGGGGTTTCAACTATTTTAATAACTCCAGAATATTCAAAAGTTACTACTAATGGTGGAGATACAGGGACTACCAGGATAGTTATAAGAACACTTGATTCTTCAGGAAAGGGAGTAAGCACAACTTTAAATGTCTCTGCAACATTGGGAAGTATTACGGATTCACAGGGTAATTTAATTTCTCGGATTACTACAAATTCTTATGGATATGGAGAATTTTATTTTGTAAGTGGTCAAAATCCAGGTAAAGCAAGTATTATAGTTTCAGAAGGAGCTTTAAGTAATTCTACAGAAATAGATGTGGTAAAAATAGGAGTTATATCTCTTGTTCTGGACAAACAATATCTTCTGGAAGGTGAAAGCACTTTATTACACGTGAATGTAAAGGACATATTTGACGAACCAGTGGAAGGTATCCGGGTAAAACTTTCTTCTGAGAATGATACTGCTTTATCTCTTGGACTGGATACTTTGGTTACCGATGAAAATGGTAGTGCCAAAGTATTTGTTACAGCAGGAGAGATTTCTCAAAATACTCAGGTAAAAGTTAATGCTTCCTGTGGAGGAAGGAGTGCTGAGACTACTGTAAAGATAGCAGTTCCAGTAGCTATTATTTTAAATCCGGTTATGTTAAGTGAAAGTGGAGAAACAGTAGCTATTAATGCCCAGGTAATAGGTAAAGATGGAAAAGGTATTCCTCAGGTGCAGATAGCTTTTTCTACCACTCTGGGAGAAATAAGTCCTTCTGTAGCTACTACTGATAATATGGGAAGAGCAACGGTATATCTTTACAGTAAAAATTTGGAAGGCAAAGCTTTAATTACTGCGACTGTAGCAAATATTAGTAATCAGACAGAAGTTTATATAAAATCTTCTACTTCCACCAGTCCCGCATTAATTGAGGTGGAAAGTGTAGAAACTGATAAGATTTATGTGAAAGGCAGTGGAAAAAAGGAAACTTCTAAGGTGATTTTTAAAGTGGTGGATGAAGAAGGGAATCCTGTAAAAAATGTGGCAATTAAATTTTCTTTAATAGGAGGTAGTAGTGGAGGAGAATTTTTGAGTCCTGTTGTCAATGTAAGTGATGAAAATGGAGAAGTAATGACCACTTTGCATGCAGGTATTTTACCTGGAGTAGTAAAGATTAAAGCCTGGTATAATGATAGAATATTTACTGAAACAGAGGCAATTACTATTAGTAGTGGACCACCTGAAGGAAGGCACTTTAGTCTTGCTTTTGATAAATTAAATATACCTGGTTTAATATACGACGGGATTCAAGATGGTGTAAGTGCAAGACTTGCTGATTTTTACGGAAATCCTGTTCCAGAGGGCACCGGGGTTCATTTTGAATGTGAGTATGCAAAGGTAGAAGGAGCAAATGCAACAGATGGAGAAGAACCTGGTTTAGCAACTGCTTATCTTTATTCTCAGGATCCCCGTCCTGTAAACGGTGCACCTGTTCATGTATGGGCTCAAACTCAATCTGGAGCGTATGCCCATATTACTAAAATATATGCTGATAATGATACAATTTTAATAGGAACGGATGGTGGAGGAGTGTTTAAAAGTATAGATATGGGAATTTCATGGGAAAATATCGGTAAACCCAGAACTTATTCAGAAGGATTAAAAGGTCTGTGGGGAACCTATGTAGAAGACATGGATGTTCTTAAAAATACCAATACTAACCTGATAGTGGTGGCTACTGAAAAGGGAGTCTTTTACAGTGAAGATGGAGGTTATAACTGGAGAGATTTAAGTAGTCATTCAGACAGATATATTGATTATTTTAATTTAAATGGTACTACTTTAACTGCAAATCTTACATATTATCCCATTCCAAATCTGGCAAGAATCTGGATCACTGTAAATGGTATTCCTATTGAAGATACACCAGTGAAGTGGAAAGTTGAGAATAATACTTTTTTTGTAAATACACCGGGTAATTATACTGTTAGCTACGACATAGATTACAATAGCCCATCTGCACCTGCTAAACTTGTTAAAATTTTAAACAGCACAGTATTTTTTGCCTGTTTTCAAAATACAGGTTTGTTTAAATTTAATAAACAAACTTTAAGATGGGAAGATTTTAATAAAAATCTAACAGGTCTTGATATATCAACCATAGCTCTGGTTGATACTAATGCAGATGGTAAAAAAGATACCATTTTTGTAACAGTAGATGGTTCAGTTTTTAAATCATCGGTAGCTAATCCTTATTTTCAGCTTGTAAAGGTATTTCCTGTTAGTTTTAATGATGTATATGTAAAAGATAGTAAACTATATTATGCTACAACAGAAGGGATAAAGATTTATGATTCCACTACTAATACCTGGGAGGAAATATCTCTGGAAGGAGCTCCCACGAGAAATGTAAAGAAGGTGGTGGTTACTTCTAATGGAACAATTTTTGCCGGCACTGATTATGGACTTTACAAAGTAACTTCAACCGGAGCTATTCCTTTAACTTTTTATAAAGAGATCATAACCACAACAAATGAAACAAGAGAACTGGTTCTTTCTTATCCCTGTGATGAAAGGAAAGATCATACATTTATTTATATAAATGGTATTGAATTGCGAAACTCATATTATGAGTTTGAAAATGCAACAACTATAAAAATTTCTGAAGAAACAAATCCAGTTCCTGCAAATTCTACAGTAGAAATTTATTATGTAGTAAAACCTTATCCAGGTTATACTACCATACCTCAGAAAGAAATAACCGCTTTGTATTACTTCAATAATAAATTATTTATTGGAACCACATCCAGGAAGTTATATCTTCTGGAAAATCCAGAATCAGCAGGAGCTACAGAACTTGCAAAATTTGTAAATCTTTCTGGAGAAACTATCCAGATTGGAGACATTTTGTATACTACAGGTAAGATAATGTTTTCTGGTTATCCTTCTGTAAAGGTTTATCAATACAGTCTTGATCCCAAAACTGGAATACCTCTATACAACTCAACCTGGGGAGTAGTTTTGAATAGCACCAATTCTCAAGCGGTTCTTGTAGTAGTAATTGCAGATGCCAATGGCAGACCTTTGGGAAGTAATTCTACAATTTCGTTTAAAGCATCTATTTATAAACCACCATGTTTTACAATAAATGGAGCGGATAGTTATAATGCTACTGTATCAAATTCTCTTTATGGAGGAGAAGGAATAAGTTTGTTTACCCTGCGTTTAGCTCCTACCGGACTTTGTGTCAATGGAACTTCAGACGCACTAAAAATTACTATTGATTCACCAAATGGTCAATTAGAATATAGCATTAATGTAAAACTTTGAAATTAAAATTAATTAGTAAGATTTCTGTATTTTTAATTTTTTTAGAAATTTAAGGGTGATTCTACATAGAAAGCTTTTTTCACATTTTATTTCTTCTTGAATCTCTTCTATTTTTTCTTCCAAATTAATAAGTTTCTCTTTTATGTTTATGTTCTTTTTTATTAAATCTTTTTCCCTTTTTTCTGTTTTTAAAATATTTTCTTCTATTTGTTTAAGGTCTTTTTTAAGATCATTAATTTCTTTTTTAATTTTTTTGTAATTTCTTTTAAATATTTTAATAAAAAAACACTTTATTGATCTTTTAGCAGACTCTTTTATAAGGAAAAAGTCGTGTGTTTTTAAATAATCTTTCCAGCTTTTAAGAATTTTTCCCCCGGTTTCACATTTTAACACATCTTTATTTTTTTCTACAAGAGTCAACAATTTTTGATTGAGTTTTTTTTCTTCTTCTCTCAGTTGTTTTAATTTTATGTTAAGAAGTTTTATTTTCTGGCTGTTATTTTTTTCTGCCAGAATAAGATTTTGTTTTTCTTTTTTGAGATTTTTCAATGCTTCCTTTAATTCAGAAAGTTTCTGAGACTGACTGCATCCAGAAAAGCAGATGCTTAGAAAAAAAGACCAGATAAGAACTAAAAAGAATTTAAAGGACATTTTTCACACACCGGTTTTTTCTTTTTACAGAAGTTTTTAGCACATGCAACAAGGAGTGCGTGATATTCTTTATAAAGTGTAAGATCCTGGGGCAGATTTTGCATAAAAAAATCCTGAAATTCATCATAAGTAATTTCTTCTGGAATAAGAGAATGTCTGTAAAGAATTCTATAGGTGTATGCATCTACCACAAAGATGGGTTTATTTCCTGCATATAGAAGTATACTGTCCACGGTTTCTCTGCCCAGACCTTTTATTTGAAGAAGTTTCATCCTTAAAGAGAGAGTATCTTCTTCAAACATTTTTTCTAAATTACCCTGATAATTTTTCATTAAAAAATTCACGAACTCTTTTAATCTACGGGCTTTTACATTGTAAAAACCAGATGGTTTTATAATCTGGGCAAGATGGTGTGTTTCCATTTTATAAATTTTTTCTGGAGAAAGTGCGTGTTCTTTTTTTAAATTTTCTATTGCTTTTTTTACGTTTTTCCAGGTGGTTCCCTGAGTTAATATAGCTCCCACGCATACTTCAAAAGGTGTATCAGCAGGCCACCAGTTTTGAGGACCAAAATACTCATAAAGAACTTTATAAATTTCCAAAAGAACCGCTTTTTTATCCACCCTTTCCTCCTGTAAAGATCCTGATACTCTGGTTATTCCTCTTCTTTAATTTCAAAAACTTTTGTTCCATAAGGTGTATCAATTACAAGATAGCCTTTTTCTTGGAGTTCTTTTCTTATTTTATCAGCGAGTTCGAAATTACCTTCTTTTCTTGCTTTATCTCTTTCTTTTACCCGGAGTAAAACTTCTTCTTTTTTAATTTCTTCTGGAAATTTTAAAAATTTTAATACTTTGTTGAAATCTCTAAGTTCATTTAAAACAGCTTTTTTAAATCCCTGTGGAAATTTATTATAAAACCCGGGATAAATTTTTTTAAAAAAGGTTATTAAACAGGAAATAGCTTTGGGAGTATTTAAGTCTTCTTTTAAAGCATTTTTCCAGTTTTTTCTAAATTCTTCCAGTATTTGCCAGAAATTTTCGTTTCTGGATTCATTTTTTTCTGAAGTTGTTAATAGTAAAGCAATATATTTACTGAGTTTTTTTAATATTTTTTTACTTTCTTCAAGACCTTTCCAGGTGAAGTTAAAGGGATTTCTGTAATGGGTTCTTAAAAAGTAAAGTCTGAGTTCAAGAGGAGAAAAACCATTTTTTATTATATCAGTTAAAGTGATTTTATTTTCTGAAGAAAGTTTTTTTCCTTTATAATAGACGAGAGCAGTATGGATCCAGTAATTTGCAGGTTCTTTACCTGTAAGTGCTTTAGCTACAGCTCTTGTATTTTCGTGATGAGGGAAAATAAGGTCACAACTGCTTGTGTAAATATCAAAATTTTCTCCCAGGTATTTTAGACATAGAGTAGCACAATGAATATGCCATGTAGGTCTAACTTTTCCAAAATTCGTTTCTATGTAATATCCTTTTTTTAATTCAAGTAGATGAACTCTTTTTAAAAGAGCAAAGTCGTAAGGTTCTTCTTTATCGTAGTCTTCAAGATCAATAGTTGCACCAGGTTTTAAAGAATTTAGATCTATTTTAGAAAGTTTTCCATATTCAGAAAATCGAGAGATATCAAAGTAAAGAGTGGAATATTTTACATATCCTTTTCCTTCTTCAAGAATTTTTAGAGCAAGATTTTTCATATCTTCGAGGTGATCACTTACTTTTGGATAAACATCAGCAGGATCTATTTTCAGGAGTTTAAGATCTTTAAAAAATTCTTTTTCTATTTC
Organism: uncultured Thermodesulfatator sp.; assembly: GCA_964636875.1. GTDB lineage: Bacteria > Desulfobacterota > Thermodesulfobacteria > Thermodesulfobacteriales > Thermodesulfobacteriaceae > Thermodesulfobacterium. The sequence continues at coordinate 16,194 of CAZWTB010000138.1, read as the reverse complement.
AGCAGTAAGATCTTTTAATGATTTTTCTTTTTCTATAGCGGTTTTAATAGTTTTATCATCGTAATCTGTAAGATTTACCACATGAAAAACTTTATAACCTTTTAATTTTAAAAAGTTTTTAAGGATATCCACTGTTAGAAATCTTCTGTAAAGTCCTATATGAGGTTTTACATTCAGGGTTGGTCCGCAGGTATAAATTTTAACTTCACTTGTTTTAATGGGTTTAAAAGGTTCTTTTTTTTCCGAGAATGTATTTGTTAGAACAAGATCTGTTTGTTCTTGAAGCGGGGAGAAGCTCCAGAGAGGGGTTGAAAGATATCTTTCTCCTCCATCAGGAAAAATCACGACTATAAAACCTTTATCAAGATTTTCTGCAAGTTTTATAGCTCCTGCAAGAGCTGCTCCAGAACTCATTCCCACAAAAATTCCCTCTTCTCTTGCCAGTTTTCTGCACCAGTAAAAAGCTTCTTCGTCATTTACATTTATTATTTGATCAAGAAGTTTTTTGTCGTAAATTCCAGGAGGGTATGATTCTTTCATATTTTTTAGCCCCTGAATTTTATGTCCTGCAACGGGTTCAACTCCTATTACTTTAAAAATACCCCCTCTATCTTTTGAAAATTTAGCAATTCCCATGGCAGTGCCGGTGGTTCCAAGACCACATACCACATGTGTTACTTTCCCTTCTGTATCTTTCCATATTTCTGGAGCAGTTGTTCTGTAATGACTCATCCAGTTTGCAGGATTATTGTATTGATCAGGACAGAAGTATTTTTCAGGATTTTCTCTTAAAAGTTCATACACAGTTTCTATAGCACCGTCTGTTCCTTTTTCAGCAGGAGTTAGAAGGATGTCTGCTCCAAAAGCCTGCATAATTTTTCTTCTTTCTATGGATGCAGATTCTGACATAGCTATTATGCATTTATACCCTTTTACAGCGCAGACTAAGGAAAGCCCTATGCCTGTATTTCCGCTTGATGCCTCGATAACTATCTTGTCTCTGGTTAAAATTCCCTTTTTTTCAGCATCTTCTATCATTGAAAGAGCAATACGATCTTTTATAGAGCCACCTGGATTCAAAGCCTCAAGTTTCCCCCAGATTTCTACAGAAGACTTGACTTTTACACTTCTTAGTTTAATTATAGGAGTATTACCAATTCGAGCTAAGACATTATGAAACTTCATAATTTTAAAATATTATTTTTTTTCTTTTTGATTTTCTTATTTTATCCTACTTTATCACCTTGCCAAGGAAAAAATTTAATTTTTAAGATACCTGCATTTCATTTGATTAAACCTTCAACCTTTTTATATTTTAAAAACAGGGAGTATGTTTTAAAAAAGGAAGATACTCTGGTTGATCTGGCAGTTAAATTTGGGGTGGGATACAGAAATCTTGTTCTGGCTAATCCAGGAGTGGATCCATGGGTTCCTCCTCCAGGTAAAAAAATTATAATTCCATTTGAGATATTACTGCCTCCTTATTATTTAAAAAGTGGTAAAGAATTTGTGCTAATAAATCTTCCTGAAATGCGACTTTATTATTTTAAAAGGGGTAAATTTTTTGTTGCACCTGTAGGAGTTGGGGTAAAAGGGAGTCTGCCTCCAGAAGGAGTTTATTTGATAATAAAGAAAAAAAAAGATCCTGTATGGTATCCTCCGCCTTCTATAAGAAAGGAAGATCCTGATCTTCCTGAAAAGGTCCCACCGGGTCCTGATAATCCCATGGGAAAATATGCTTTATACCTTTCAAGAGGTATGTATGCAATACATGGAACTAATAAAATTTACAGTATAGGACGAAGAACAACTCATGGATGTATAAGACTTTATCCATGGGATATAAAATTTCTTTTTAAAAATGTTCCAGTGGGGACACTTGTTAGAATTGTTTATGATCCATATAAAATAGCAATACAGAAAAGAAAAATTTATCTTCAGGCTTTTCCTGATATAGAAAAGAAAATTAAGCATCCAGTTTTAAGGATAATAAAACTTCTTGACAAACTTCTGAGAAATAAAAGAGAAAATTATAGAATAAATTTATTGAAGCTCGAAAAATATTTAAAACATCCAGATGGACTGGTGCATACCATAGGTATAGTTTACAGGGATTGATTAAACTTCTTTTTTCTGGGGAAGAACAAAAAAGCAAGAGATCGGGTAACAAATTCTGTAAGAAGTCCGGATAATTTAAGGGTTCTAAGTGCTTCTATATGTAGTTTGTGGTGAGAAAAGAAGGCGGTAATTTTCCCTACCAGGGGATATCCTGCAGTAAAAAGATCACCTATTAAATCCAGAACTTTGTGTCTTACAAATTCATCTTCTGTGCGAAGACCTTCAGGATTAAGAACTCCTTTTTCATCAAGCACGATTGCGTTTTCCAGACTTCCTCCTTTTATAATTCCCTGAGAAATTCTTTGATTTATTATATCTTTAAATCCAAAAGTTCTTGCAAAAGCAATTTCTTTAATGTAGTTTAAAGGATTAACCTCCACAGAAAATTCCTGAGAGCCTATAAGAGGGTGATCATATTCTATTCTGGCGCTAATAAAAAGCTTGTCTCCTGGTTCAAAAATAATTTTTCCTACACCATTTTGGTATTCAAACTTTTTCAGAATTTTTAATTTTCTTCTGGGGACCGGGAAGAAAGTATAACCTATTTTTTGAATTGCTTTAACCCATGGTTCTGCAGAACCATCGAACAGAGGAATTTCATCTCCCCATACTTTTATATAAAGATTATCTATTTGAAGCCCGTGTAAAGCAGAAAGAAGGTGTTCTACTAAATAAATAGCTTTATCCTGATGAACAACCGCAGTAGCACCGCTTAATCCAACTACATTTTCTATCTTAAGAGGAATTTTAATTTCATTTTTTTCTTCCATTTTTATAAAGACGATACCTGTGTCAGGTTCCGCGGGTTCAAGTTCTACTTTTATTTCTTTTCCTGTATAAATTCCTTTACCTATGATAAAAAACCTGTCTCTTATTGTTCTCTGATATTCTACAAGCAATTTTTACCTCCTTCCCCCCTCCAAGAATTTAAAAGCAAAAATTATGCCTAAAAAAACCTTTTAAAAAAACCAGAGATTTAAAAAGATAAGAATAAAAGAGGTGTGTAGTTTTTTACACAGGTGTATAGAAGTGTGATCAGCTTTATTGCTCGGTTTTTATCTCTTCGAGAAAGTCACCTTTAAGAGAATGTTTGCCTGCATAAGTAATTTTTACCTTAACAAGTTTTCCTTTTAAATCTTTTCCAGATATGCTTTGACACTGAGAAAAATTTACAATAACATTTGTTGTTGTTCTTCCAGATAACCATTCTGGATCTCTTTTACTTCTTCCTTCCACCAAAACCTCCACATCTTTTCCTACATAACTTTGATAAATTTCTTGGGTAATTTTTCCCTGCACTTCATGCAGAATTTTTAACCTTCTGTCTTTTTCTTCCTCTGGCACTTTTTCTGAAAACTTACCAGCAGGTGTAAAAGGTCTGTCACAATACTTAAAAGAGAAAATTTCGTGATATCTGACTTTTTCCAGAACCTCCACTGTTTCGTAAAAATCTTCCATGCTCTCTCCGGGAAATCCTACTATTATATCAGTTGTAAATGCTATTTCAGGAACGAGTTCTCTAAGTTTTTTTATTTTAGCCAGATATTCTTCTTTTGTATATTTTCTGTTCATTTTCTTTAAAATGCGATTAGAACCAGACTGAAGTGGTAAATGAATATGTTTGCATACCTTTGGTTCTTCAGCAATTACTTTTATAAGTTCTTCTGATAGATCTTTGGGATGACTGGTAGTAAATCTTATTCTTAAAAGTCCTTTAATTTGGGCTATCATTTTTATAAGCTCAGGGAAAGTTGGATAATTTTTATTTTTTAATCCATAAGAATTAACATTTTGTCCAAGAAGAGTAACTTCTTTTACTCCCAGTTTAACAAGAGTTTCTATTTCCTGGATAATATCCTCGGGAGGCCTGCTTATTTCCCGTCCTCTAACATAAGGAACTATACAATAGGTGCAAAAATTGTCACATCCCTGCATAATGCTTACAAAAGCAGTTATTCTATTACAATACAGATCCTTTGAAGGAAGAATAAGGGGGGAACAGAAATCGTCTTTTAACTGGGTAAAAACAACGGGCTTTTTGGTTTTTTGATATAAACGAAGGGCTGATTTTATATGATAAAAACCCTGTGTTCCAAGAACAAGATCTACATAAGGAAGTTTTTTTATTATATTTTCTCCTTCCTGCTGGGCAACACATCCAGTTATTCCAAGAATGAGATGCGGTTTTTTTTTCTTTAAATTTTTATATCTTCCTGCTTCGCTATAAACTTTGTGTTCGGGTTTTTTTCTTACAGAACATGTATTTATTAAAATTAAATCTGCATCTTCTGGGGAAGAAACTGGCTCATACTCGTCTTTTAAAAGAATAAGCATTTTTTCTGAATCATTTTCATTCATCTGACAGCCAAAAGTTTTTATGTAAACCTTTTTTTTCTTTCCCATACTTTTTATCACCCTACTTTAAATTTATATCTTCTTTAAAAATTTACAACAACTGTTTAAAGTTAGACTTTTTTACTTTTTGGATTATACTAAGAATTAAAAAAAATCCAGGGGTAAAAAAATGAGAGCTTATAAAAATTTGCAGGAATTTATAGATATTCTGGAAAAGGAAAAAGAACTTTGCAGAATAAAAGAAGAAGTTTCTGCAGAGCTTGAAATTACTGAAATTACTGACAGAATATGTAAATTAAAAGGACCTGCTCTTTTTTTTGAAAAAGTAAAAGGACACAAAATCCCCGTAGTCACAAATCTTTTTGGAAGTTTTAGAAGGATTTTTCTTGCTTTTGGAGTTAAGAATCTTGATGCCCTTGCAGAAGAACTTGCTGAATTTATGGAGATTAAACAGGCTGAAGGAATTCTCGAAAAGATCAAGTTTGTTCCCAAGCTTTTAAAAGCTAAAAATGTATTTCCTAAACTTATTGACAAAGGAGCTTGTCAGGAAGTAGTATGGGAAGGCGAAGAAGTTGACTTATACAAACTTCCTATATTAAAATGCTGGCCCAAGGATGGAGGACCTTTTATTACTCTTCCATGTGTAATTACAAAGGATCCTGAAACAGGAATGAGAAATGTAGGGATGTATAGGATGCAGGTTTTTGATAAAAATATCACAGGTATGCACTGGCAGATTCATAAAGTCGGGGCAAAACACTATAAAAAAGCAGAAGAAAAAGGAGAAAGACTTCCTGTTGCAGTGGCTATAGGTCCTGATCCAGCTGTAATTTATTCTGCAACTGCTCCTGTTCCTGAAGATATGGATGAATTTTTACTTGCTGGATTTTTAAGAGGTAAACCTGTAGAACTTGTAAAATGTTTAACAGTGCCTCTTGAAGTGCCTGCTGAAAGTCAAATAGTGCTTGAAGGATATGTAGAACCTTATGAAAGAAGAATAGAAGGTCCTTTTGGAGATCATACAGGTTATTACACCCCTCCTGATCACTATCCTGTTTTTAAAGTTACTTGTATTACTATGAGGAAAAATCCAATTTATCCTGCTACCATAGTCGGAAAACCTCCTCAGGAAGATTGTTATCTTGGAAAACTTACAGAAAGACTGTTTTTACCTCTTATTAAAAAACTTTTACCCGAAGTTGTGGACATTAATCTTCCCTGGGAGGGAGTTTTTCATAATCTTGCTTTTGTTTCCATAGATAAACGCTATCCCGGGCATGCTTTTAAAGTTGCCTCTGCTCTATGGGGTTTGGGACAGATGATGTTCACAAAAATAATTATTATAGTTGATAAAGATGTAAATGTTCAGGATACCAGTGAAGTTCTTTTTTACATGAGTGGAAATGTGGATCCAGAGAGAGATATAATGATAGTTAAAGGACCTGTGGATGCTCTTGATCATGCAAGCCCTTTACCTGCCTTTGGTTCAAAAATGTGTATTGATGCAACGAGAAAGTGGAAAGAAGAAGGTTATACAAGAAAGTGGCCTGAAGAAACCAGAATGGCTCCTGAGGTTAAGGCAAGAGTTGATAAAATCTGGAAAAAAATTATGAAAAACTGTTTAAAGTTTTAATGATGTAAAAGATTCCAGAGTATTTTAAAAGCCATAAGATAAAGAACTATTCCTATTACTTTTTTAACCTGGGGTGCTGTAAGTTTTTTTCTCATAAGATAATTTCCAAGAACAGCTCCGCATATAGATGCGGTTCCACAGAAAATAAGAAGAAGGTGATCTATGTGCCCTGTGCATACATGTCCAAGAAATCCTCCCAGAGAAGAAAAAATTACTATAAAAGAAGTGGTTGCAGAAACATTTTTGGGATTAAAACCAAGATAGGTTAAAGATGGAGCAATTAAACTTCCTCCTCCAACTCCAAGAAGTCCTCCCACAAAACCCGCTATCATTCCTACTCCTATTCCATACCCTACAAGTTTTTTTGAGGAAACCTGTCTTACAGTTTTCGGAGGTTTATACCATAGCATTAAAGATCCTGCAAAAAATAAGAACCCTACAAAAAGCCAAAGTAAAATATTCCTCGGAACATAGGCAGAAACAATTCCACCAATATGAGCAGTAATCATAGCTGTAAGAAGTATAGGAATAGCGGTTTTATAAATTATAAGTTTATTCTTTGCATTGTAGTAAGAAACAACACACATGGAAATACTGTTTAAAAGAAGAGCTGTTGCCATTGCAGTAAGTAGAGGAACTTTAAGACTTACAAAAACCGGAATAAGAATAAACGCAGCTCCAACTCCTGCAATTGCAAGGATGGTTGTAAATATAAAAGTAATTCCGCCTGCTATAAGGTAAATACTCATTTTTCGTATCCCTCGTCAAATCCTGCGCAATCTATACAAACTTTTTTATCTCCGAGAACCCTTAAATAAGGAATTGACACCCATTCTCCGCATATTTCACATACTGCAGAACCAAGTATTTCTTCAGGAGGCTCAAATTGAGTTTCTTCAACCTTGCTTATTATAAAAATTTCTTCTTCAGGAGCTTCCATAACGATTTTAACGACTTCCATAGCTTCTTCTTCAGGAATCTCTGTAGGAGGAATACCAGCTGCTCTTTTTTTCATAAAGGCAGTTTGAGCAATTTTATCTTTTAAAGCTCCTGTATAACTTATTCTGATCTGTTTCCAGTTTTTTACATCAATCAGAGTAAAAGCAAGTTTTCCTCTTGGTTTTTTGATAAGGTTACCTTTTCCAACAGTGCAGCCTGTTGCAACCTGAACACCATCTGCAAAACAAACTGCTCCATGAGCATGTCCCACTTCTATTATACAAAAAAGATCTCTTGCTCCTGTTCTTTTAACACCAAGTTTCTCCAGAGCAAGTTTTCCAGCTCTATATCCTAAAGCAGAAGCCCAGCATATGTGGCCATGAAATTCAAATAATTTTTTTAATTCTTCCATTTTTCCCTCCCGTTTTAATATTTAATTTTATTTTTATATAATAAAACGTTTTTAAATCTTTGCAACATAAAAATTTATTTGAAAAATTTATTAACTCTTTTTTATTTATTGAAAATTACTTGAAATTGCCTCTCGCAAGCTGATCAAGAATTTCCAGACCTTCTTTTTCTCCAAGAGCTATAAGGATATCTCCTGGATTTATTACTGTATCAGGAAGGGGATTAAAAATCATACTTCCATCAGCTCTTTTTATTGCAAGAATAATTGCTTTGGTTCTGTCTCTTATCTTACTTTCTATAAGGGTTTTACCAGCAAGATCGGAGTTTGCAATTACTTTTATTTCTTCTATTTGGAGATCAAGGTGAAAACTATGGGACGCTATTTCCATGAAATCTACCACATTGGGTTTAAGAAGAGAAAGAGCCATTTTTCTGGCTCCTATTAAATAAGGTGTAACCACCTTGGTGGCTCCTGCTTGATACAATTTTTTCTCAACCTGTGGATTATTGGCTCTGCTTAAAATGTAAAGATCAGGATTTAAATTTCGTGCAGTTAAAGTAATATAAAGATTTGAGGCATCGTCTCCCAGAGAAGCAACCAGATATTTTGCCCTTTCAATACCGGCTTCTATTAAAATATCTTCACATGTTGCGTCTCCTTCTATACAAAAAATTTTCTTTTCTTTCAATTCTTCGATAAGTTCTTTATTTTTTTCAATTACCACCACAGGTATTTCATCTTTTATAAATTCGTATATGTGCCTTCCAATTCTCCCAAACCCACAGAGAATACAGTGATTTTTAAGTTTCTGAATCTCTTTTTTCATCCTCTGCCCCCAGAAGTTTTCTACAGTATGTCTTATTACAAATTCACTTATTAATGCAAAAATATAAAAGAAAAATCCTGTTCCACAAAGAGCAAGTATCATGGTAAAAATTCTTCCTTTTTCTGAGAGGGGAACATATTCTTTGTAGCCAATGGTAGTAATAGTAATTATAGTCATAAAAAGTGCATCCATAAATCTGGCTTTTTCTATTATCATATATCCCAAGGTTCCCCCAAATATTAAAAGAAAAATCCAGATAATTGCAATAAAGAACAATTTAACTTTCATTTTTAAACTTTATTCAAATTTTTTCTATTTAAAAAATTATTGCAGAAAATTCGGATTATACAAGTTTTAAAAACAACTTTAATAAAAACAACTTTAATGAAAAAACGATTTAAATCAAGCATTTCATATTTTTCTCAGATTTTAAAATTTTATTTCTATCTTGACAAAAAGGTAAAATAGATTTTAACTTATATAAGATATTTGAATTATACTGATTTAGTAAAGAACTGGAGGAGGGTTAATATGTTTGAAGAGATAAATAGTCTTGAGGAAAAGATAGATACTTTAATTTCTATGGTAGTTGAATTAAAAGAAGAAAAGCAAAAGCTTGAAGAGAGAATTAAAGAGATAGAAGAAGAAAATCGGCAGCTTAAAGAAGATATACAGAGGAGGGAGGAGGAAAGAAGGGTTTTAAAAGAAAAGATAGGGATGTTGATTGATAAATTGTCAAAGTTATAATAGATTGTGCATTAAGGCAGGGAGATGGAGAAGGAAATAGAATTTGAATTTTTAGGTCAGGTTTTTATTTTTAAAAGTAATGCAGAGGAGGAAGAGATAAAAGAGGTTTTAAAGTATCTTGAAAAGAAGAAAGAGGAAATAGAGGGATTTAAAAAAGTGCCAGCTTTTAAATTAGCGGTATGGCTTCTTTTACAGGTAGCATATGACTATATAAAAGTTAAGAAAGAGAAAGAAGAGATTGAGCAATTATTAAAGGAGCAGGTTATTAAACTTGATACTTTTTTTGAAAAAGAAAAGAACTACCCTGGGGTGTGCGTGAATAGATGAAGTCCTGCCTGGCCAACACCATAAGTTTTATAGGGGTTAGGTGGATCTGGGGCCTGATGCTCGTGGAAGAGCGTGGAGGGTTTACCAGACCCCACCCCGAAAGTTTCAAAATAGGGCCTGAAGCAGGCAATCTATCACGGCACCCCGGGGTTTTTTAATTCCTTTTACCTTTCTTTCCTTCTCCCTCCCTGAAAAAATTTTATAGAAAGGAGGGATTTTCTATGAACTTGGTAATCGGTTTAATAATAGGATTTATTTTAGGAATAGTAATTGCCGGCATTTATCTTTATTTGCAAAGAAAAAAAGAAGAACAAATAAAAAAAACAGCAGAAGATTTCTTAAGAGAAGCCAGAAAAAAAGCTGAAGAAATAATTGAAAAAGCTAAAAACGAAGCAAAATTAAAAATTCAACAAGCAGAACTTCAGATTAAAGAGAAACTTATAGCTCATAAACAACAACTTGAAAAAGAATATGAAAAAAAACTTCAGGAATTAACTTCTAAAGAACAGAGAATTTTACAGAAAGAAGAATTTCTTTCAAGAAAAGAAAACGATCTTATTAAAAAAGAAGAATCTTTGGATAAAAAAATAAAAGATGTTGAGGAAATAAAAGCACAGATTGAAAAGGAAAAAAAGGAAGTTGAGGAAGTGTTACAGAAAACAAAAGAAGAACTTGAAAAAATTTCCGGACTTTCTGAAAAAGAAGCAAGAGAGATACTTTTAAAGAAACTCGAAGAAGAACTTACAGAAGAAAAAGCCAGAGTTATAATGAAATTTGAAGAGACAATAAAAGAAGAAGCAAAGAGAAAGACTCAAGAAATTTTAGCACAATCTATTGCAAAGGCTGCCATTCCTTTTGTTACAGAAAAAACGGTTTCTGTTGTTCATCTTCCCAATGAGGAAATGAAAGGAAGGATTATAGGAAGAGAAGGAAGAAACATAAGAACTTTTGAAACACTTACTGGTGTGGATCTTCTTATAGATGATACCCCAGAAGTGGTTGTTCTTTCTTGTGTTGATCCTTTAAGAAGAGAAATAGCCCGTATAGCTCTGGAAAAACTTATTGCAGACGGTAGAATTCATCCTACAAGAATAGAAGAAGTGGTGAAACAGGTGGAAGAAGAGATGGAACAGCATCTTATAGAAGTGGGAGAAAAAGCCTGTTTTGAACTTGGAATTTATGGGCTACATCCAGAGCTTATAAAAATGCTTGGTAAATTAAAATTTAGAACAAGTTATAGTCAGAATGTGCTTCAACATTCTATAGAGACAGCAATTATATGTGGAGCTATTGCAGGGGAGCTGGGACTTGATGTAAAAAAAGCAAAAAGAGCTGCTCTTCTTCACGACATAGGTAAAGCTGCAAGTTACGAACAGGAAGGTCCACATGCCCTTATAGGAGCTGAAATTGTTAGAAAATACGGAGAAGATGAGGAAATAGTAAATGCTATAGCATCTCATCATGAAGATGTCCCTGTAACAAGTCTTCTTGGAGTAATATTACAGATTGCAGATGCTATTTCTGGAGCCAGACCAGGTGCAAGAAGAGAACTTCTGGAAGCGTATATCAAACGCATAAAGGAACTTGAAGCAATTGCAGGAAGTTTTGAAGGAGTAGAAAAAGCTTTTGCTATACAGGCTGGAAGAGAAGTAAGAGTAATAGTGGATGATAAAAAAATTAGTGATGAACAGGCATACCTTCTTGCCAGAGAAATAGCTCAAAAAATAGAAAAAGAATTAACCTATCCCGGGATAATAAGAGTAACAGTGATAAGAGAAACCAGAGCAATAGAATACGCTAAATAAATAGAAGGGATCAAAATGAAGATATTATTTCTTGGAGATATTGTAGGAAAGCCCGGAAGAAGAGCAGTAAAGGAATTAATCCCCGGGCTGATTGAACGATTTGCTCCTGATTTTATAATAGCTAATGGAGAAAATGCAGCAGGAGGATATGGACTTACTGCAAAAGTAGCAGAAGAACTTTTTTCTTATGGTATAGACATTCTTACTTCTGGAAATCACATATGGAAAAGAGAATTTTTTCCATATCTTGAAAAAAGTGACAGGGTTTTAAGACCTGCAAATTATGGAGAGGGAGCACCTGGAAAGGGCTGGATTGTGTATCATAAAAAAGACAAAAAACTTGGGGTAATTAATCTGGAAGGTAGAATTTTTATGAGACCTTTGCAAAATCCATTCATAGTTGGAAAAAATTTAGCAGAAAAAATAAGGGAAGAAACTCCTTTTATTTTCGTAGATTTCCATGCAGAAGCAACTTCAGAAAAAATAGCCTTGGGCTATTATCTGGACGGGATGGTTTCAATTTTGGCAGGCACTCATACACATGTTCAAACCTCGGATGAAAGAATTCTCTCCCGAGGAACAGCTTATATTACAGATGTAGGAATGTGCGGTGCTCTGGAAAGTGTAATAGGAATGAAAGTAGAACAGGCTATAGAAATGGCTCTTACCCAGGTTCCAAGAAAGCTTGAAGTAGAAAAACAAGGGAAAATTAAACTGGAAGGAATTTTTGTGGAACTTGATAACCAGGGAAAAGGGAAATATATAGAAAGAATAAGAATTATTATATAATAAATTATTTCTTTTTTTTACCGTGTTTTTTCCACCAGCGTTTAAAAAGAGCCTGTTTAAGAGGAGAGAGATGATCTATAAATAAAATTCCATTAAGATGATCAAGTTCGTGCTGAAATGCAATTGCATGAAGACCCTCCAGCTCCCTTTCTATTAGCTTTTCTTTAAGATCATAAGCTTTTATAAAAATTCTGGAAAATCTTTCTACCTTTGCATAATATCCAGGTATGCTTAAACAGCCTTCTTCTCTTACTATTTTACCTTCTGCAGAAACTATTTCAGGATTAATGTAAACTTCCAGAAGAGGTTTATTTTCTTTCTGGGAGATGTCAATTATAAAAACTCTTTTTAAAACTGCAACCTGATTTGCAGCAAGACCCAAACCTTTTGCTTTATACATGGTATATGCCATTTGATCCACAAGCTCTTTTATACTTCCGTCTATTTCTTTTACTTCTTCTGCTTTTTTTCTTAGAGCAGGATGCCCAAGTATAACTATTTCAAGACCTTTTTCATCTTTGACTTCCTCCATTTTTTGACTCCTTTTTCTTTTTTCTAAAATTAAGTATAAAATAAACAAAAAATTTTTTCAAGTAAATTTTTTGAAGTATAATACAATTTTAAATTTTAATCAAAAAAATCTTTGAAAAAAATCTGTAGATTTTTTTTCGTTTTGTATTAAGCTATTGTGATAAAAACTATTTTTTAAAGGGGGTACGTCATGTATGTTAAATTTTTTAAAAAAAAGTTTTTTTGTTTGATTTGGATAATAGGTTTTATTTTTTTTAACTTGAATTTATCCTGTGCAAGATGTTTAAGTGTTGAAGAAGGTTTGGCTTTTCTGAAAGAATATTTTGTTAATAAGGTTAAAAACTTGAAGCCAGGATACTGGATAGAATATAAAGCAGGGAAACATACATACATTGTAGCTTATCTGGGAAAAAAGAAAGTATTTGGAACATTTTGTGAGGGACTGGAAATTGCTTTTAAAAATTCTGTATCTCAAACGTGGTTTAAATCTTTTAAAGAGAAATTAAGTCAGGGATCACCTTTAAAACCTTTTAAAAGTGTAATAAAAATACCAGGGTCTGGAACTATATGCTCTACTCCACAAAATTTTAATAATCTTGATTCTTTAAATCCTTCTTATGATATTAAAAAGGAAAAGAAAAAATGGATAAGAATTATTATAAAAAGAAGTTTTTATAAATTCCCTTCTGGAAAAAAGGTAGGGGCTTATTATGTAGCTATTTATGGTAAAGATTATAAATTAAAAAAAGAATACTGGTTGGCTTATGAAAAAGTTCCTTTTGGGTTACTTAAAGAAAAAGAAAAAGGTGAAGTTGTGCTTGAAGCGGTGAAATATGGGTTTAATTATAAGCCCAAAATAACTAAAAAAGATTTATTAAATTGTCAGAAAGCACCATTTATTCCGGGAATGCCTGGAGCAGGATTTTAATTTTAGATAAAATAATGCTTGTATTTGAATAAAATTTTTTTATAATAATAGTGTTATAAGGATATTTAACAATGTTAAAGCATACAAAAATTGGTTTTTTTCTTATTTTAATTGGAATCATAATTTTTGGACTTTATATTAGATTTGATGATACTACCTGGTGGTATCGGTATAAGAATTTATTTTTTTATAAAGATAAGCCTTTATATAGTGAATATGATTCTTTTTATTTTGCAAGACTTGCTTTAGACTTAAAAGATGGATATTTTAAACCTGGGAAAGTAGATTATTTTAGATGTTTTCCGGATAATTCATCTCAAAAAGTTAATATTAAAGGTCTCCCTGTTCCTTCTAATTATCACATTCCTGGTAATTTTATTAGTGTAATATGGTATTATCTTTCTAAAATTTTTCATATTTCTCTGGAAAAACTTACTTGGTATTTAATACCCATTTTAGCTATAACAGTAGCAATACCTATTTTTCTTTATTTAAAAGATATGGGTTATCCTGTAGCAGGACTTTCAGGTGCAATTGTAACTCTTTCTGCTCCGATGTATCTGGGGAGAAGCGATCTGATGCGACTTGATCACGATGTTTTAAATCTTACTTTGCCTTTTCTTATTGCTTACTTTTTTTTTAAATTTTTCGAAACAGATGATTTAAAAAAGAAACTCATCTGGGCAATACTTTCTTCGCTAACTTTAAACTTTTATTTCTTGTGGTATGCCCATTCAAATCTTAATTTTGTTCTGGTTTTAATGTTTCTTGCAGGATATGCATGGCATACCAGAGGGAGACTAAAAAAACAGGATCTATTGTTTATCGCAATAGTTTTAATTCCTCAAATATGGTATTTATATACCGGTCCCAAGATGCTCTGGCAGCAGGTAAAAGTCCTTGTTTTAAATATAAAAAAACCTACAGAAGCACAACTTTTATTTAAAGATTTTCCTAATATTTTTATGTCAATATCAGAACTTCAAAAACTTAGCTTTAAGGAAGTATTTACAAGCTGTATATTTAACTTTTATCTGGGATTAATAGGGCTTGCAGGAGCTTTTTTATTATTTTTGTTAAATTTAAGGAGATTTCTTTTTATATTACCCTTTTTTGGTATAGGGCTCCTTGCCTTTGTTTCTGGAGCAAGATTTGTAATGTATCTTGCTCCTTTCATAGGAATAGGATTGGGATATTTAATAGATATTCTTTTGTTTAAAATATTTCCCAGAGCTGGAGTATTTACTGAGCAATGGAAGCAAGAAGTAGTAGGAGTAGGTATAGGGGCTTTGTTTGTTGTGTTTCTGGGATTTATCCAGAGACCTTCTATAAAATTTACAAGTTACCCCAAGATATACGCTCCTCTTGTTAAGGACATGGTTTATCTTAAAGAAAATACACCGAAAAATTCCGCTATATGGACATGGTGGGATTATGGGTATGCTATTCAACTTTATGCAAGAAGAACCACATATCATGACGGAGGATCCCAGGGAACCCCAAAAACATACTTTATTGCAAGAAGTTTTAGCACAAAAAGCCCTGATGAAGCCTGGAATGTAATTTCTTTTATAACAAATTACGGACTTACAGGTATTGCCAAATTTTTAAAGTCCGGAATCTCTGCAAAAGAGCTCCTTAAACAGGTTCAAGAAGGAAAACTTGCTTCCCGAATAAAAACTCCTGTTTACTGGATATTTACCAGGGATCTTGTCCCTAAATTTACCTGGATAAATTACTTTGGAACCTATAATTTTGACACAAAAAGAGGTGTTTTTGAAAGCATAATAGTTCCTCAGAGATGTTATAGAATAGCCAATCAAGTCTATAATTGCGGGATAGGTAATTTCAGAGCAGAAATAGATCTAAATAACGGAATTATTACTTTCCCCCAGGGAACAAAACCAGTAAAAGAAATTTACTACAAAACACCATTGGGACTTAAAAAGAAAAAGTTTTTTGAAAATGGATATGTAATAGAAATAGTAAAAACAAAAAAAGGACTGACTGGACTTTTCCTTTTAAACTCAGATCTTGCAGATACTATGTTTAATAAAATGTATATCTTAAGACAATACGATCCCAGATACTTTGAGCTTGTTTACGACGACTTTCCTACCATGGTGGTTTATAAAGTAAAAAACCTCCCGGGGAGGTAAAAACATGGCTCTAATGATAAATCTTAATGCACTCGAAATGAAGCCCCATCCAAAGTTTAAAGGAGTAAAAATAGGTTTTGTTGTGACAAAAGAAAAGTGTAAGGAGCTGAGTATTACAGTGCTTGAAATAGAAAAAGGGGTAGAAATACCTATACACACTCACGAAAAAGAAGCAGACACTATTTTTGTTCTTGAAGGAAAGGGTAAAGTCTTTTTAAATGGAGAATGGAAGGAATTAAAAGCTGGAGATGTCGTGGTTATTCCTCCTAAGGAAGAACATGGAGTTGTAGCAGAAACTTTTTTAAAATGTTATATAGTTCACGCTCCAGCACTCTGGTAAAAATATAAACAAGAGGATTAAACCAGCTATGCAGCTTTTTGAAAAAGCAAAAATTTTAATCTCAGCCCTTCCTTACTTTAGAGAATTTTACAACAAGGTTATGGTGATAAAATACGGTGGGCACGCAATGGTTGATGAAGAACTTAAGTCTGCATTTGCCCAGGATATAGTGCTTATGAAATATGTAGGAATCTGTCCTGTTATAGTTCACGGAGGAGGTCCTCAGATAAACGAGGTTATGAAAAAAATGGGAATAAAACCTGTTTTTGTTGAAGGGCAGAGGGT
>CAZWTB010000137.1:0-2218 GCA_964636875.1 uncultured Thermodesulfatator sp. | reverse complement strand
TGAGAAAGTCTGTAAGGAAGTTCAAGCTTTTTTAAAAGATTTTCAAGAGGTCTTGCAACTTCTTTTTTAGCAATCTTGAGTTCTTCAGAAAGTTTTGCTTCAACCAGCATTCCAACTGCAACTGCAAGACCATGAGGAACCTGATAATTAAGCTCTGTTTCTATTGCATGTCCTATGGTATGTCCAAAGTTCAAAATTCTTCTTAAACCTGCCTCTTTTTCATCCTTTGACACCACCCATGCCTTTGCTCTGCAACTTTCAAAAATTATGTATTCAATATCTTCGGCTTTAAGCTCATAGATTTCTTTCCCTCTTTTTTTAAGAAAAGAAAAAAGCCTCTTTTTTAAAATGCAACCGTATTTTACAACCTCTGCAAGTCCATTTTTAACTTCAGAGAGTGGTAAAGTTTTTAAAACATCTGGATCAATGTAAACCCTTAAAGGTTGATAAAAAGTTCCTACGAGGTTTTTCCCTTCTGGAAGATCAACTCCTGTTTTTCCTCCCACTGAAGAATCAACCTGAGCAAGAAGAGTGGTTGGTATCTGAATAAAAGGAATTCCTCTGAGATAAATACTTGCAAGAAATCCAGCTATGTCTCCTGTAACCCCTCCTCCAAGAGCAATTATTATATCCTTTCTGTCAAATTTTTTCTGTATCATTCTTCTTGCAAGAGAAATCACAGTGTCTATGTTTTTAGAGGCTTCTCCCTCAGGAAAAGAGAAAATTTCACTTTTTATCCCTTCTTTTTCAAAAAGCTCTTTTAACCTTTCTGCATAAAGTTTTTCTACCTTTGAGTCAGTAATAATTGCTATTTTGCCGAAATTAAAAGAGGCTTTTATGTCTGAAGAAATTTTTTCAAAAAGTCCTTTTTCTATAATGATCTGATACTCTGGCTTGGTTTTTACTTTTAAAACAGGCATTTTTAAAAGTTTTTGAGGTATTTTAAAAAGTTTCTGACATCTTTTGGGGAGTTTTTTCCTTTTTCTTCAACGATTTTTACTATAGCACTTCCCACCACCAGGGCATCTGCATGAGGATTTAAAAGACGAACATGTTCTGGTTTTGAAATTCCGAAGCCTATTGCAACTGGAACCCGGGAAAGGGACTTAACGAGTTTTAGTCTTTCAACCACATCTTCTGGAAGTTTGTCTCTTGCTCCTGTAATTCCTGTTAAAGAAACATAATATAAAAAACCTTTTGACGCTCTGGCAATTTTTTTTATTCTTTCTTCAGAAGAAGTGGGAGCTGAGAGAAAGACAGTTGCAAGTCCTTTGCCTTT
The DNA here is from genome assembly GCA_964636875.1 of uncultured Thermodesulfatator sp. Lineage (GTDB taxonomy): Bacteria > Desulfobacterota > Thermodesulfobacteria > Thermodesulfobacteriales > Thermodesulfobacteriaceae > Thermodesulfobacterium. The sequence goes on along the minus strand of CAZWTB010000137.1, from coordinate 939 downwards.
GTTTGCTTTAAGCCAGGGTTTTGCTTCTTCAACAGGAAGATCAGGAATTATAAATCCAGCAAGTCCTGAGGAGACCGCATCTTCAACTGCTCTTTCAAGACCATATCTGTAAATTATGTTGTAATAGGTCATACAGAGAAGGGGCACAGGATATCCTTTAGAATTTAAGTCATTTACAAATTCAAAAAATTCTTCAAGGGAGGGCTTGTTTTTTAAAGCTCTAACAACAGCTTTTTGAATGGTTGGTCCGTCTGCTACTGGATCTGAAAAAGGGAACCCGAGTTCTATACAGGCTGGTTCTTCTTCTGCCATCTCCCAGAGAATTGCTCCTGTTGTTTCAAGATCAGGATCCCAGCAGGTTATATAAGGAACAAGAGAAGTCCCTACTTTTTCTTTTGTTTTTTTTATTTTTCTTTCTACGAGTTTTGCTCCTTTTTCTGCTTTTTTCATGGTGTTTCTTTTCCTTCAAGATAGTCTTTTACAGAGGCAACATCCTTGTCTCCTCTTCCAGAAAGATTAATAACAATCACAGTGTCTCGTGGAAGATCTTTTGCTATTTTTATCACATAGGAGACTGCATGAGCAGATTCAAGAGCAGGGATTATTCCTTCTGTTTCTGAGAGTATCTGAAAGGCGGAAAGAGCTTCTTCGTCTGTAACATAGGTGTATTCTGCTCTTTTGGTCTGTTTTAAATAAACATGTTCAGGACCAACTCCTGGATAATCAAGCCCCGGTGCAACAGAGTGAGCACCTTTTATCTGTCCAACTCTATCCTGAAGAAGATAGGTAAGCATTCCGTGTAAAACTCCTGGTTCTCCTGCACAAAGGGTTGCAGAGTGATAATCAGAATTTATTCCCTTTCCACCAGCTTCAACTCCAACAAGTTTTACTTTTTCGTCCTTTACAAAAGGATAAAAAATTCCCATTGCATTTGAACCT
>CAZWTB010000136.1:0-2401 GCA_964636875.1 uncultured Thermodesulfatator sp. | reverse complement strand
TTTACTGGTTATTAATTTTTGTGAATATTTTTCAAACAGCTTCTTTAGATTATTGCTTTTATTAACATCAGTGTTATAGTTTTTTTGAGTTTTTCAAATTTATGATTTATGAAAGTCATCAAAAATAAGGAAAGCGAATTTTTAAAAGTTTTAGAAAAAGAAGTTTTAAAATTATTTAAAGAAAAAAGAAAGCCTTTATTATTAAGAGAAATCTATCATTTTTTACACATTCCAAGGGATCAAAGACCTTTAGTAAGAGAAGTTATTAAAGATCTTGTGCAAAAAGGTTTTATTGTTTCCATTAAAAGAAGAAAATATGTTCTTGCAGAACTTGTTTCTGTTAAAAAAGGAAAGCTAAGGGTTCATCCTGAGGGTTTTGGTTTTGTAGAAACCGAAGAAGGGGAAACTGTTTTTATACCTCCCAGAAAAATAGGAAAAGCTTTTGACGGAGACACTGTTCTTGTAAGAATAGAAAAAATTGCTCGAGAAGGACCAGAAGGAAGGATTCTTGAAGTTATTGAAAGAAAAAGAAAATATATAGTTGGCTATTTTATTAAAAGAGGAAAATTTTGTTTTGTTGAACCTGAGGATCCCCATTTACCATTTGAAATTTATATTCCCAAAAAAAGAAGACATGGAGCCAGAAAAGGCAATCTCGTGGTTACAAAAATAATTCAGAATACATCAGAATTTGGAATTCCTCTGGGGGAGGTGATAAAAGATCTTGGCTCTCCGGAATCTCTGGAAACTCAGGCATGGGCAGTGGTTTACAATTTCGATCTGCCTCATGAATTAAGTAAAAAAAGTGAAAAAGAGCTTAAAAAAGTGCCCACTAAAGTCAGAAAAAAAGATAAAGAACATAGAGAAAATCTTACAGAACTTCCTCTGGTTACCATAGATGGAGAAAATGCAAGAGATTTCGATGATGCAATCTGTGTAAAAAAAGAAAAAAATGGTTTTAAATTATGGGTAGCCATCGCAGATGTTTCATACTATGTTCCAAAAAATTCTTTTTTAGATAGAGATGCTTATATTAGAGGAACAAGTGTTTACTTTCCCAATATGGTTATTCCCATGTTTCCTGAAAAGCTTTCAAATGGAATATGTAGTTTAAATCCTCTGGTAGAACGACTTGCTATGGTTGTAGAAATGAATTTCGATACTTCAGGTGAGTTGAAAGATAGAAAAATTTATCCAGCAGTTATAAAATCTCATGCAAGATTAACATATACAGAAGTAAAAAAAATGCTTGTTGACAGGGATAAAGAGATTATAAAAAAATACGAAGATCTTTTTCCCATGCTTGAAACAGCAGGAGAACTTGCTTCAATTCTCAGGGACAGGAGAATGAAAAGAGGGAGTCTGGATTTTGATCTTCCTGAAGCTTATGTAATTTTTAATCTTAAAGGAGAAATAGAAACTATTATAAAAAGAGAAAGAAATGTTGCACATATGTTAATAGAAGATTTTATGATAGCAGCAAATGAAACAGTTGCTGAATTTTTAACTGAAAAAGGATATCCTTTTTTATATCGTGTTCATGAGGCTCCGGATTTAAAAAAACTTCTGGAATTGAAAGAAATTCTTCAAGCCTATGGAATAGAACTTGAGATTCCTGAAGAACTGTCTCCGCGTTTTTTTCAAAAATTAATAAACAGACTTTCAGGTTATTCGTCAGCTTATCTTTTTCATCACTTATTACTTAGATCTTTAAAAAGAGCAAAGTATTCTCCGGAAAATATAAAACATTTTGGACTTGCTTCTGATTGTTACTGTCATTTTACATCTCCGATAAGACGATATCCAGATCTGGTGGTTCATAGAGTTTTAAAAAGGGCTTTAAAGAATAAAAAGCCACCTTATAGTGAGGAAGAGCTTGAAAAGATGGGTAAATTTCTTTCTGAAAGAGAATACATTGCAGAAGAAGCAGAGAGAGAAATTCTTAGAAGATTTCAGGCATTTTTTATGAGGGATAAGGTGGGAAAAGTCTTTACTGGTATTATTACAGGGGTTACTGCTTTTGGATTTTTTGTAGATCTTGAAGAATACCTTGTTACAGGAGTTGTTAGACTTATCGATATATCTTGGGACAATTTTGTGCTTGATGAAAGAGGAATTTCTCTGGTGGGACAGAAAACCGGGAAAGTTTTTAAAATAGGGGAAAAAGTAAAAGTTAGAGTAAAAGAAGTGGATATGAAGAGGTTTTATATCAATTTTGAACTTGTTTAAAATAAAAGGAGACTAAAAAATTTTTCAAATTTAATTTTACATAATATACATTATCGGAAGTTATTGGTGAAAATAAAAAAATTTATTGGGATACTGAATAATTCTTAAAAGGCTTTATATCAAGTATCGGCGTCCCATCAAACATATCTATCCTTTTAACCCTTATCACATT
>CAZWTB010000135.1:0-1624 GCA_964636875.1 uncultured Thermodesulfatator sp. | reverse complement strand
CATGAATTACAGCTCCCCCATCCACTCTTCCATCTCCATAAGGAGCTACCGTATAAGGATTACCCTCTATAATTCCATAAGGATCAATATTTGTAACTTCTTCAGTTTGATTATTTCCTAAATTCCTTTCTAATTCTGGTCTCAAATACCTTCCCGGAATAGTTGGAATAACATCTGTGTATTCGTCAGTGATCTGATACCTCATAAAAGGAACCCTCTGTTTACCCAGTCTTACCTGAATGCCAGGATAAAATTCCCAGTTTATTCCTGCTTCTCCTATTTCCGTTTCTTCTGCACTTGCTTCAAGTTCTCCAAAAAATCCAATGTTTTTTGTAATTTCACCTTCTGCTTCGACTTTAATCTCGTCAGCATAAAAAACATTTTGAGCATGATCGTAATCATTGGAAAATCCAATTTTCGTGGTTTTCCCCATTTTTCCAATGTGTTTAAAGAAAAATTTGGCATTAAGTCCCAGATGAATTGACGGTTTTTTAGCTTCAGGAGCTTTTTCTGCTTCCATAGCTTTTCCAGAAACAGCAGTTCCTAAAACCAATGCTCCTGCAAGCCCTAATACCTGCAACTTTCTAAACTTCATATTATCCCCCCCTTTCAATATTTTTAAATAACTCTATTTTTGTTTTATATTTTATTTTGTAAATTTTGTCAACATTTAATTTCTGTTAAAAATCTCAAATACAAACGGATATTTACTCAAAATAAATTTAATTAAAACATTTCTTGTTTTTTTATCCATTTTATTCAATTTTTAAACAGTTTTTAACTTTAAATCCTTACCATATACCAGAATCTTATCTTCCACTATTACAATTATTCCAAAAAGGTTTTTTAATTTTTTAGCTTTTTTAACAATCTTTTTAAAGTCCCGAGCCGAGGTGACCATATTTCCAAAAGAAGTTGCAAGTGCATCTGCAATTGCGGTGTCTCTGTGAACAACTGTTACTGCATCAGCTCTGCCAAAACTCAAACTGTGTCCAACCTTTCCTGAAGAAGTGCATACCCCACATGGCATTATTTCTTTTTTTATCACCACACCAACTTTTCCTGAAAAAGGAGAATCTCCTGCAAAAATAGTAACTACTGCATCTTTCTTAAGACTTAAAAACACATCTCCACCATTTTCCACCACCACCTGAGATGTAAGTCCTTTTTTTATAAGTTTTTCTCCAACTTCCTGAGCAATAGCTCCTGCAACACTTGCCATAGGACCAACTCCTGCAATTTTCCCTGCAAGTGCCATTTTTTTTACTATACCCTCCTTTTCATAAACTCCTACAGGAACTTTGCTGTGCAAAAATTCTTTATGTTTTAAAATATACTCTTCAAGGGGTTTCCTTGTCTCTACAAGAATTTTTAAAGTTTCAAAACTCAAATCCTTCTCTGCAAGCACAAAAAGATCACTTTCTCTATAAACCACTCTAAAACTCTTTAAACTGGTGGTAACACTGGTTCTATAAAAAGGGACTTGAGAGTATTTCATTACCTGACGAAAATTTGAGAGGAATCTATAACCTTTTCGTAATAATCCTCTCCATAGATGGAATTTATCACTATAGCAGGAAAGTTTTTAACTTTTATTCTAAAAAATGCTTCTGGACCAAGATCT
>CAZWTB010000134.1:0-17396 GCA_964636875.1 uncultured Thermodesulfatator sp. | reverse complement strand
GCAACTTTCAGTTCAGGTGGAAAAATTAAAAAAAGAGTTGGAAACTTTAAAAAAAGAAAAAGAAGGATTTACTTCTTCTGGTGCCTATCATACTGGAAAAAGTAAGGTTAAATTTATGGTTACATTAAAATCGATGCTATTTACGAAGATGCAAGTTGTATGGGAACGAATTACATTCTATGGGTTGCTCATAGTGCTGTAAATGGGGACGATAGCAAGTTTGATATAACTTACAGACACAGCAGGTTCGGATTTGATATTATTAAGCCTTACAAGACATGGAAACTTAAAGGAAAATTTGAAATGGACTTTTATACTTTTAGTAAGGATGTAAGTAATCAACCCTGGAATCCACAGCATGCTCCTCTAAGAGCAAGAAGAGTCTTTCTTGTTGTGGAAAAAGGAACATGGCAGATTCTTGCAGGAAACGAATGGATGACCATAGCTCAGCTTTATCCGCATCTCTCAAACTTTCCTGCTGGTTCATTTATGGGAAATCTTGCATATAGAACTCCTCAGATAAGACTTACTAAAAAGTTTCCTTTTACAAAAAAAGATGTTTTAACCATGCAATTTGCCATAACAAGACCTTTTGCTTTTCCTAATATGAACGGTGTTGTTATTTGGGACAATGATCCAAATGTTGATGCAGGAATTCCTGGTTTTCAGGGAAGAATAGCCTTTGACAGGGGTAAATTTTTCCACATAGCTCTTTTTGGACATTATTCTAAGGACGAATATTTTAAAGATTATAAAACTTATTCTGGAAAAATAAGAGTTAATAGCTTTTCAAGCGGTCTTGAATTAAAAATAGGACTTCCTGATAATAAATTTAAACCTTATATTGCAGGAGAATTCTGGTATGGACAAAATCTTGACGGTTATTATACAGGAGGAGTAAACCAGGGAGTAAGATTTCTTTTACAAAACAAAAATGATAAGATTTATGTAACTGACTTTAAAAAAATTGACTGGTCTGTGTATAAAATAGTTTCAACAAATCCTATACATGCAGTTGGTGGGTGGGTTGAATTTGGTTTTAAACCCACTCCAAAAACAGTGGTTCATCTTGGATGGGGAATTGATAATCCCAATGATGATGAATTAAAAGGAGTTGATGATACAAACAATAAAAAGATTGAGAGACTTTCCCAGCAGATGTATTATGGAAATATAATGTATAAGTTTACAAAGGAATTTGGAATAAGTTTTGAATATTTAAGGGCAGTAACCAGATATAGTGACGGAGACGCACCTGTTAATCGTGAAATGTTAAGTTTTTATTACTATTTTTAAAGAACTAAAAAGCCGGGGAGGACCCTCCCTGGCCTGATAAAAAACCTTTAAAAGGGGGATTGACAAAAAAAAATTTAGAGAGATTATTTAAAAATATCCACATAATTGTTAACAAATTTTTATGTAAAAGATGATGTAAAATGGGCTATCTGGAAAAAATAGAGCCAGCTTATAGAACATGGCATATAGAATATGCAATAAGGGACATTGTGGAGGCTTCAAAAGAGGCTCAGCAGGCAGGAAAGGATCTGATCTTTTTAAATATAGGAGATCCTGTTAAATATGGATTTACTACTCCTGAAAATCTTTTAAAAAGGGTTTGCGAGGCTCTTCTGGAAAATCGTAATTCCTATTCTGAATCTGTTGGAATACCTGAAGCAATAGAAGCTATTAGAAATTACGCTTTTAAAAAAGGTATAAAACCCATTGATATTTATATAACTCAGGGGGCAAGTGAGGCTATAGAATTTGCTATTTCAGCTCTTATTAATCCAGGAGAAAATATTTTATTGCCCTGTCCGTGTTATCCTCTTTATCAGGCAATAGTTTCTAAGTTTGGTATAGAACCAAGATTTTATTATTTATCAGAAGAAAGAAACTGGGAACCAGAGCTTGATGCTATAGAAAGTTTAATAGATGAAAAAACCAAGGCAATAGTAATTATAAATCCAAATAATCCTACAGGTGCTATATATTCCAGAGAGACTCTTCAAAAAATAGTTGATATTGCAGAAAAATACAGACTTGTTATTTTTTCTGATGAGATTTATGATCAATTTGTTCTTGACGAGAATCTGGATCATATATCCATTGCTTCACTTAGTAAAGATGTTCCAATGGTAACTTTTAATGGTCTTTCCAAGTGTTATTTTGCTCCTGGTTTTAGAATAGGGTGGGGAATTATTTCAGGTCCTCAGGAAGTTCTTGTAGATTACATAGAAGCAATTCACAAGCTTGCACGGGCAAGACTTTGTGCCCCTCATCCTTTACAGTTTGCTATTCCAGTAGCATTAAATAATGAAAATGGATATCTAAAAAGTGTTCTTGCAGATTTAAGAAAAAGAAGAGATATAATATATCATGGATTAAACAGTATTCCTCATATAACCTGTGTAAAACCTCTTGGTGCATTTTATGCTTTCCCGAGGATAGAAATACAGGGAATTACAGATCTTGAATTTGCAAAAAGACTTATTCTTGAAGAAGGAGTGGTAGTTGTTCATGGAAGTGGTTTTGGACAGAGACCCGGCACCAAACATTTCAGAATAATCTTTTTACCAGAAGAGTCAGTTCTTGAAAAAGCACTTGAAAGAATAGAAAGATTTGTCAGAAAGCTCGTTAAATAATGCGAATTCCTTCGGTTAACGAAATAAAACAGAAATATCAGGAACTTTATCCAGATTACCCTTTTTCTTATTTTACAGAACCTGCAAGAAGAGTAACCTCTATTTTAAGAGAAAAATGGCAGAAGGGGGAAATTTTCGAAATAAAGGAAGACTTTCTTCTTAACATAATGCAGGAAGTTTTTAAAAAATACGAAACTCCGTCTTTAAAAAGAGTAATAAATGCTACAGGAGTTGTTATTCATACAAATCTCGGGAGAGCTCCGCTTTCTGATAAAATATTAAAAGAGATATATAAAATTGCCGGACATTATTCCAATCTTGAATATGATCTTGCAAAAGGAAAAAGAGGAAGCAGGTATGTTCATGTAGAAGAAATTCTTCGTGAAATTACCGGGGCAGAAGCAGGACTTGTAGTAAATAATAATGCAGGTGCAGTTTTAATATCTTTAAACACCCTTGCCCACAACAAAGAAGTAATTGTTTCAAGAGGTGAGCTCATAGAAATAGGTGGATCTTTTAGAATGCCCGAAGTTATGCAATGGGCAGGATGTATTCTTAAAGAAGTTGGCACCACAAACAAAACTTATATAAAAGATTATGAAAATGCAATAAACGAAAATACTGCTCTGCTTTTAAAAGTTCACAAGAGTAATTACGAAATAGTTGGATTCAGTCACGAGGTTTCAACAGAAGAACTTGTCTCTCTGGGAAGAAAGAAAAACCTTCCTGTAATGGAAGATCTTGGAAGTGGATGTTTTATAGATTTGTCCAGATACGGTTTGAAAAAAGAACCAACTGTGCAGGAAGTTGTTAAAGCAGGAGTTGATGTGGTAACATTTTCAGGTGACAAACTTCTGGGAGGACCTCAGGCAGGTATTATAGTGGGAAAAAGAGAAGTTGTGGAAAAAATTAGAAAAAATCCCTTAAATAGAGCTTTAAGAATAGATAAGATGACCCTTGCAGGACTTGAAGCTACTCTCAGACTCTACAGAGATGAAAAACTTGCAGTGGAATATATTCCTGTTTTAAAAATGATTCTTAAATCAATAGACGAGTTGAAAAAGTCTGCCAGAAAATTGGTGAAATCTCTAAAAAAACTCGGGCTTTCTCAAATAGAAGTCAAACTTGTTAAAACAGTAGGTAAAACAGGAGGAGGTGCTTTACCTTCCCTTGAGCTTATTTCCTATGGAGTGGGATTATATTCAAAAACTTTTTCTCCTCAAAAATTGCAAAAATTTTTAAGAGAAAATACCCCTCCAATTATTGCAAGAATAGAGGAAGATTTGCTTATTATAGATGTGAGATGCCTTTTTGAGGAAGATTATAAAGAAATTTTAAATGCATTTAAAAAATTAAAAGATGAAGGAAAAATTTCCTGAAATATTTTTCCATCTTGCAGAAAAAATAGGAGCAAATCTTTCTCTTAATTATTTTCCTGAGAATTTGTTTAAAATACCTACCCTTGAAATTCTTAAGATAGTAAATAATAATTCTTCTGAAAAAGAGAAGTTTTTTGAACATGTCTGCTTAGAAAGACTTATTTTGGAACATTATACCCCTCCTTTTTTTGATTACTGTATTTTAAAACTTGCAGGTGTTTTGAATTTAAAAGGTTATGCCTTTTTCTTTCCTCAAACACTTCAAAAAAAGCTTAGAGAGAAATGTTTTTCAGAATTTTCTTTTGTAAGATTAAAGGATACTTTGTTTTTTTATCCTGAATTTTTTGGTAACATCAAATCGCTTTATTTTTATCTCTGGAAAAACTTTCAAGAGGAAAATTTTTATTCGATTGAAGTGGAATCAAGATCTGATGTTGAAGAGATTTTTAAGCAAATTGAGCTGGCAAAAATTTTTTCTTTTTCAAGATTGAAAAAAAATACGATAAAAAAACTAAGGGAATATTTTCCAGAAATCGAAACAGAGGTTTTAAAAGAGGTAGAAGAAATATTTTTAAAAGCTGTTATTCCTTCTGGAAAAAACGGAGAGGTTTTTCTTGTGCTGGCAGATAAGTTATCTTTACTCCCGGATTCACTGGAAGTGCTGTTTTTAAGGGAAAAGGAAACAGGACTTTTTGTATTGAGAGGAGGGTTGAAAGATATTAAAAAAATTACCGGGGATGCTGGTGTTTTAACAAGAGAACTTTACCGAAAATGGGGAAAAGAATTTTCTCCTTTACTTTTGATTCTCGGAGCCTACGAACATGCAAGGAGACTTAAAGGAAAAAATGTTATCTTCTTTGAAGGATTTACCTATCATGTTCTTGGAGACATGTTTTATGAATGGGGAGATTACTGCACTGCTTTAAAATTTTATAAACTTGCAGAACCTTATACAAAACAGCCTGTTGAACTGGCACTCAGTATGTCTGCTATTTTTTATAATATGGGAGAACTTGAAAAAGCGGAAAAAATTTTAAGAAGAGAGTTGTGTGGATGTGAAAAGGAAGATCCAGTGCTTCATTACAACCTCGGTCTGATCTATTTTAAAAAGGGTGAGCCTGAAAAGGCAGAATATCATTTTTTTAAAGCACACCTTTTATCTCCTGAAGAATCTTTATTCAGAGAAGGATTGCTTGCTTTTCTATGGGAAAATGAAAAATATGAAGACATGGAAGTGCTTTTTGAGGAAATGGAAACCACAGGTAAGACTTTGAGTCCCAGAGAAAAACTTTTTAAAGGAAAACTTCAATTTGTAAAAGGAGAACGGGAAAAGGCTTTTAAGATTTTAAAAGAATTTCTTAGTTCAAAAGAAAGAGATGGAGAAGTTTGTCTCGTGCTTGCGTGGTGTTTGAAAAATTTTAAAGGAGAAGTAGAACCAGCTAAGGCTTTGATTTCTGAAGCAAAAGAAAAGATGAAAAAAGAACAATTTGAAAAGGCTTTGAAAAAATTCAGCCTGGAGGAAATATGAAACTGACTATTTTGGGTTCGGGAACCGGATGGATCAGGCTTGATAGGAATGCTCCTGGATATCTTCTGGAAGAAAACGGATTTTGCCTTGTTCTTGACTTTGGACCAGGAATTTTAAAACAATTTTTAAAGACAGGAAAGAAACTTGAAGATATTTCTGCTATATTTCTTTCTCACTTTCATCCCGATCATACTGCAGAACTTATTCCTTTCTTTTTTGCAACCAGATACAATCTTGGATATTTTAGAAGAGAAAATTTTTATCTCTATGCAGGAAGCGGTTTTAGAGAATTTTATCAGGGATTGCAAAAAGCCTATGGCAGGTGGGTAGAACCTCCAGAAGGACTTCTGATTATTAAAGAGCTTCCGGTGGAAAAAAATTATACATTTAAAATAGGTCCTTTTTATACAAAGGTTACTCCGGTAAAACATAATCCCGAGAGCCTTGCCATAAGACTTGAAGCTCGGGGAAAAAGTCTGGTTTACTCTGGAGACACCGGATATTGTGCAAACATAATTGAACTTGCAGATAATGCAGATGTTCTTATCCTTGAATGCTCAAACTTTGGAGAGGTTAAGGCTGAACATCACCTTTCCCCGGAAGAAGCAGGAAGAATTGCAGAAAAAGCAGGAGTAAAAAGATTGATAATATCTCACATTTATCCTCACAGCGATGTTCCAGAATTAAAACTTTTTGTAGAAAAAGAGTTTTCTGGAGAGGTTATTATTGCAAAAGATCTTATGGAAATTGAGATTTAAAGGTAGAGTTGACACATTTTATTAAAGGAGTATTTTAATTTTTCTGGAGTGATTAAAAATCTGGGAGGAATAAAAGATTTAGGAGGGGGGTATGGAAGGAATTGACCCCAAGGTGCTTGCCAGATTAAAAGAAAGAGTTCAGAGAGAACTTGTTCAGAAAGAAAGAGAGACCATAGAATACTGGCTTGGTGAACTTCAGAAAATATACCAGAAAAATCACCCAACCCTTGCAGAATTTAAAGCAGAAATAAGAAAATTTATGGATAGAATGAAGAATCGCATAGAGGTGATCAAAACAAGGGGTATTTAAAAAATGAGGTATGTAAGCACGCGAGGTGGTATTGTTCCGATTTCTTTTAAAGAAACTGTATTTGAGGGACTTGCTTCTGATGGCGGACTTATTGTGCCTGAATATATTCCTGAACTTTCTGATAAAGAGGTGGAAAGACTCAGAAAATTAACAAGATATCAGGATCTTGCTTTTGAAGTTTTCAAGTATTTTATTTCCGACATCCCGGAAGTAGAACTTAAGAAACTTATTGAGACATCTTACAGAAACTTCAGGCATCCAGAAGTCACACCTGTTGTTAAGAAAGATGATGTTTATATTCTTGAGCTTTTTTATGGACCGACCTGGGCTTTTAAGGATGTTGCTCTTCAATTTCTTGGTGTGCTTTTCGAAAAACTTCTCCTTGAAACTTCAAGAAAAATAAACATTTTGGGAGCTACTTCTGGAGACACCGGTTCTGCAGGAATTTATGGAGTAAAAGGAAAAAAGAATATAAATATTTTTATTCTTCATCCGTATAAACGGGTTTCAGAAGTTCAGGCTTTAATGATGACCACTGTGGAAGATCCAAATGTTTTTAATATTGCAATAGAAGGAACTTTTGATGATTGTCAGGCAATAGTGAAGCAAATTTTTATGGATCTTGAACTTAAGAAGAGATTAAATTTAACTGCTATTAATTCTATAAACTGGGCAAGGATTCTTGCCCAGATTGTTTACTATTTATGGGCTTATTTCAGGGTTTGTGAAAGGGAAGGGGTTGAGAGTGTAAGGATTTCTGTTCCGACTGGAAATTTTGGAGATATATTTGCAGGGTATATAGCAAGGAAGATGCTGGGGGAGGGGAAAATTGAGCATCTTATTCTTGCGACGAATGAAAACGATATTTTGTGTAGATTTGTTAATAAAGGTGATTATTCTGTCAGAGGTGTTAAACCCACTATAAGTCCTTCTATGGATATTCAGATAGCGAGTAACTTTGAAAGATATCTTTACTATTTTTTTGGGGAGTCTTCTGAGAAGACAAGGGAGGCTATGGAGCGTTTTGCAAGGGAGAAGAAACTTGTGTTTAATGACGAGGAGGTAAAGAAGGTGCAGAAGGACTTTTTTTCTGCTTCTGTTAGTGAAGAAGAGATCTTGCAGACTATAAAAGAGTTTTATAAAGAAACCGGATATATTCTTGATCCACATACTGCAGTAGGGGTAAGAGCAGGGCTTAAATTTAAAGATGGATACCCTCTTATCTGTCTTGCAACTGCACATCCTGCCAAGTTTCCTGATACTGTTAGTAAAGCCCTTGGAGAGCCTTTTAATCTGCCCGAGGAAATAGCCAGACTTTATCATAAGCCACAGAGGTATGAAGTTTTACCTGCTGATGTGTCAAAAGTAAAAGTATATCTCATTCAGCACGCCCTTGTTTAAAAACTTTCTTTTTAAAAAATTTTTATAAATTGGTAGGGGAAAGTGCGTTATAAAAAATTGTTTATATTTTTTTTGCTTTTTTTGATGGTTCTTATAAATGGGATTTGGTATGGAATCAAAGGTAAAGATTTTTTTAGTGATGTATTGGGGAGAGTAGTAACTCCTATATGGAAATCAGGAGGGATATTGGGAGAAAAATTGAGAAATTTTTTTGAAGATTATATTTTTTTATTTAATTTAAAAGAAGAAAACGAAAGGTTGAAAAAGGAAATAAACATACTGAAGAAAAGACTTGCTCAGTATGAACTCGAGTTAAAACAATGCAAAGTTCTTGAGAAATTTTATAAAGTTTCAAAGAAGATAAAGTATCCTAAAATATCAGCAAGGGTAATTTATAAACCTTTTGATCCATTTGCAGGTGTAATTTTTATAGATAAAGGAAGTGAGGACAATTTACTACCGCAGATGCCGGTAGTTGCTCCGGCAGGAGATCAAGGAGTGGCTCTTGTTGGTCAGGTAGTAGAAGTTTACAAACACTGGAGTAAGGTTATTCTTCTTACAGATCCATCTTTTGCTGCAGATGTTAAAATTCTTGAAACAGGTGATAGAGGTATTCTTAAAGGTAGAGGAGAAGAATATTGCAATGTGGAATATTTACCTTCTTATGCAGATATTAAACCGGGGGACGAAGTAATAACTTCTGGAGAAGATGCTCTATTTCCTCCAGGTCTTCTTGTGGGAAAAGTTGTTTCTGTAAGTAAAAAAGAAGGTATTTTTAAAGTAGCAAGAATTAAACCTATGGTAAATTTATGTAAACTCGATATAGTTTTTGTTATAATTAAAATACCGGAAATTCCTATGTAACCTATGAATTGGAAAAAATTTTTTTTGACCGTTTTGATATTTACCGGAGTTATAATTGGATTAAAAGTCTTTTTGAGCAACTTGATGGGTTTTTATCCTGGAGATCTTATTTTTGCTCTGGTTCTTGTGATTATTTCTTTTTTTAAACCAGAGTTAAAACTTTTTATTTGTCTTTTTTTCTTGGGTATTCTAAGGGGCATGGAAGATTTTATTCCTGGAATAATTTATGGTTTTTATTTTGTTTTTACTGCTAACATGTGGGAACAATTAAAAAAGTATTTAAAAGTAGAGGGAGTTAAGCTCAATTGTGCTTTATGGTCTTTGAATATATTGTTATTTCTTTTTTTTAATGCTCTTTTATGGGCTTTCAGACTTGATATAGAAACAGATTGGATTTTAATACTAAATAAAAGTGTTCAATTTGTATTTTATTTTCTTACCACTTTGGTGTGGACCTTTGTATTTTATTTCTTATTTAAAAAATGGATTTTGATAGAAAGCGAATATAAGAAATTATGAGGATAACCTTTATAAAGACATATTCTCCCTATGGAAATGAGAGGATTGTAGATACTGGATTTTGGTCTCAGAGGTTAGTATGGGCAAAATTTTTGTGCATATTTATTTTATTTTTATTGTGGGCAAAACTTTTTTATCTTCAGGTTATAAAACATAGGTATTATTATAAAAAAGCAATAGAAAGATCGGTTGTGAGATATGTGGTAACTGCTCCAAGGGGACAGATAATAACTTCTGATGGAGTAATAATTGCTTCAAATAGAGCGGTTTTTCAATTATACATAGATACACAGATTTTAAAAAATGAAAATGAAGAAGAGGTATTAAAGCGATTAAGCGCACTTCTTGGAGAAAGATTTTCTGCTTTAAAAGAAAAATATTATTTTAAAAAAAGAAGATCTTTTGGTAGAGTTTTAATAGCAAGAGATCTTAACTGGGATAAGGTAGCGAAAATTCTGGTAAGACTTTATTATCTTCCTGGGGTAATGGTTGAGGTAGAGTCTGAGAGGTATTATCCTTATGGTCCTCTTTATTTCCATTTGGTGGGGTATGTATCAAGAATAAGTAGAGAAGAATATTTAAGACTTAAAGATAAAGGATATTATCCGGTGGATTATATAGGAAAGAGGGGGATAGAGAGATTTTATGAAAAAATTTTAAAGGGAGTAGATGGATGGATAGAGGTTGAAAGAGATGCAAGAGGGAGACTGGGGAGAATAGTGAAAAGAGTTCCTTCTATTCCTGGTAGTGATCTTGTATTAACTATAAATCATAAACTTCAGGAAAGGGCGTATAGACTTTTGAAAGGAAAAGAGGGTAGTATAGTTGTTCTTTCTGTAAAGGACGGCAGTTTGCTTGCAATGGCGAGTTATCCTTCCTGTGATCCTCAGAAGTTTGTTGAAGGAATAAGTTACAGGGAATGGAGGAGGATCAGCAGGAGCTGGAGGAAACCTTTGTTAAATAGAGCATTAAGTTCCTATATGCCGGGCTCAACCTACAAAGTTATAACAGCTTTTACAGGTCTTGAAAAAGGTGTTATAAAGAGTCCCTGGCAGGTTTATTATTGTCCTGGATATTTTAAATTTAAAGGAAGAATATTTAGATGCTGGAAGCCGGATGGACATGGATATGTGAATCTTATAAAAGCCATAGCTCATTCCTGTGATGTATATTTTTATGAAGTGGCATCAAGACTTAGTGTGGATGATTTTGCAAGGATTTCCAAGATGTTTGGACTTGGTGAAAAAGCTTTAGGATGGGTAGAAGAGAGTAAAGGGCTTGTGCCTACAGAGGCATGGAAGAAAAAGGTCTATCATCAGATATGGTTTCCAGGGGATACCATAAATCTTGGGATTGGACAGGGGTATATTCTTGTTACTCCTCTTCAAATGGCAAGAGTTTACATGGCAATTGCCAACGGAGGATATCTTTATAAAGTAAGGGTCGTTAAAGAGATTAAAAAAGTAGGGAAGAAGAACTTAATAATTCCTCCTTTCCTTGAAAGGAAAATAGATTTGGATCCCAGATTTTTTAAATGGATAAGGAAAGGGCTAAGGAAAACAGTAGAAAATGGCACAGGAAAACTTGCTTTTATTCCTGGTTTATTAGTTGCTGGTAAAACTGGAACAGTGCAGGTTGTTTCCAGACGGAAGGCAAAGAAATTTAAACTGAAAAGATATAAACCCCATGCCTGGTTTGTAAGTTATGCAGGAAGAAAGAAACCGGAGATAGTTAGTGCAATTTTAATAGAACATGCCGGACACGGAGGAGAAGTTTCTGCTCCTATTGCCAAAAAACTTTATGAAGCCTATTTTGGTATAGAAGAAAAAAATAATTAATAATTAGAAATGATCAAAGTTAAGAAAAGGAAAATAAGAGATACGAGATTATTTTTAAAAGAAAATTATAAAGCTTTCCTATCCGTGTTATTATTGGCAATTTTTGGCATAATAAATCAATTGGGTATGGGGGAAGCCAGAAGTTATTTTATAAAAAACCTTTTATGGCATACTATTGGAATAGGAATTTTTGTTGTTTTTACTTTTTTTGCAGATTATAGGAAGTTAACATTGAGGATTTTGTGGATTTTTTATGGAATGGTGCTTTTTTTGTTATTTCTTACCTTGTTTACAAAAAAGAGATGGCTTTACATAGGTCCCATAAGTTTACAACCTTCAGAGTTTTTAAAACCTGTTTTGGTTTTAATAGTGGCCAAAATAGTATCTGATAAGGTATCAGAGTATTTAAATTTTAAGACTCTGGTTAGTCTTTTAGCAATTATTTATTTTCCGCTTTTTTTGGTATTGTTAAAAGATCTGGATTTTGCTTTTATAATGGGAATCACTTTTTTTATTTATTTGATATTCTTGGGTATAAGGAAACAGGTGATTGTAACTTTTGGAGTAATATGTTTAATTTTGGGAATATTAGGAGGACCGATTTTATGGAAAAAACTTAAACCTCATCAACGAGGGAGGATATATGCGTATTTATATCCGGAGAAGTATTCCAAGACATGGGCATATCAGCTTGAACAGTCGCTTATTGCTATAGGATCTGGGGGTATAAAGGGGCAGGGTTTTAGGAAAGGGTGGTCAACAAGACTTAATTATCTTCCTGCCAAAACTACAGATCTTGCTTTTTCAGTATGGGCTGAAAGTTGGGGTTTAATAGGATCAACCATTGTGCTGGTTATTTATGGATATTTGGTCTGGTTTTGCATAGAGATTTCTGAAAGTGCAAGAGACTGGTTTGGTAAATATTTATCCTTGGGAGTGGGATTAATTTTATTATTTCAGATATTTTTTAATGTAGGGGGAGTAACGGGATTATTACCAATGACAAGCATTCCATTTCCCTTTTTGAGTTATGGTGGTTCTATCACGATTACGGTCTATTTTTTACTATCTTTGGTTTTTAATGTGGCATTTAAGAGGTATTTCTTTAAATAATGCGAGTTTTTATATTTTTTTAAAACTTGACTTTTTTAAAAAGTATAATACAAATGAAGCTTTAAGGATGTAAGAGGAAAAAGTGAAGGAGGGAGAGGTAGGGCGATGTTAACATTTGACATTACATTAATTATTCAAATTATTGAAGCATTAATTCTTACATTTATTTTACATGTTATTTTGATTAAGCCGATGATGGGGTATATGAGGGAAAGGGAGAATCAATTTCAGGCTCTTGAAAAGGAGACTCAGGAACTTCTTAGATCTGCTGAGGAGGCTATAAACAGGTATCATGAGGAGCTTGCTAAGGCGAGGATGGAGGGGGTTAAGAAGAGGGAGATGTTGAAGGAAGAGGCGAGGAAGGTGGAGAAGGAGCTTTTAGCTCAGGCAATGAAAGAAGCAGAGGAGCGCAAGAGCAAATGGGCACAGGAATTCTCAAGGGAGCTTGAGAAGGTCAGGAAAGAACTTATGGAAAAAATAGAATTTTTCGCATCTCTTATAGTTGAAAGAGTATTGGGGAGGCAGGTATGAGAAAGAGAGAGTGGTTAATTTTAGTATTGCTAGTATTAAGTGTAGTTTTAGGTTTTAAATTGGGTTTTTGTGGAGAGCATGGAGGAGGTGGTGAAGGAGAACATCATGGTGTAACGCATGCTCAAATAATGAATCTTATTAAATTTACTTTAAATTTTGTATTATTGCTTGTAATTCTTTACATTTGGGCTAGAAAACCGCTTATAGAGATGTTTAGAAGTAGAAGGGAGAGGATTTTACAGCAATACAATGAACTTATTGAGAAGAAGAAAGAGGCTGAGGCTAAGTATGTAGAGCTCCAGGAAAAGATAAAGAATCTTGAGCAGGAAGCTAAAACTATATACGAGAACTATGTGGAGCAGGGTATAAAGGAAAAAGAGAGGATTATAGAGGAGGCAAAGGCTCAGGCTGAGAGAATAAAACAGCAGGCAGAGCTTTATATTCAGCATGAGATGGAGAAGGCAAAGGCTCAATTAAGAGAAGAGATTGCTGAAGAAGCTGTAAAACTTGCGGAAGATATTTTAAGAAAGAACATAACGCTTGAGGATCAGAAAAGAATATATGAAGAATTTGTAAACGAAATTAAAGGGAGGGTGGTACATTGAGGGCGACCATAGTTGCATTCAGGTATGCTAAAGGATTATTTGCAGTAGCAAAAGAGCAGAATAAGCTAAAAGAATTTGGAGAAGAGCTTAAGGAGTTGAGTGAGCTTTTGAGTCAGATGCCGGATGTGCTTTCAGCTCTTCAGAATCCGATTTATCCTCCGGATTTAAAGATGGAGATACTGAATGAAATTTTGAAGGTAGTTCAGGTAGATCCAGAGATTGAGAGATTTTTAAGGCTTCTCGTAGAAAGGAGGAGGATACAATTTATTCAGGAAATTGTTAAGATGTATCAGAGTTTACTTGACGAGGAGATGAATATAGCTCGTGGAGAAATAATCACGGCTTTTGAATTGGGTGAAGAGGAGAAGAAGAATTTAGAAGAAGTTTTAAAAGAATATTTGAAAAAGGAAGTTATACTTGAACCACGGAAGGATGAAAGTATAATAGGAGGGGTTAAAATAAAGATTGGAGACCTTGTTTTTGATGGAACAATAAAAACACAATTGACAAAATTTAAGGAAATAATAAAAGGGGAGGTGCTGTAAATGCAGGCTATAAAAGTTCAGGAATTAAGTGATTTAATTAAGAAACGTATTGAAGAGTTTGAGAAGAAGATTGATTTGGAGGAGATGGGTGTAGTTATATCGGTTGGAGATGGAATTGCGCAGGTTTTTGGTTTAAGAAATTGCGAGTATATGGAGCTTATAGAATTTCCTGACAGTGGAGAAGTTGGAATTGCTCTTAATCTTGAATTTGATTCTGTGGGAATTCCTATTCTGGGAGATTATGCGAAAATTAAGGAAGGAGATGTTGCCAAAAGAACAGGAAGAGTTGCATCTATACCAGTTGGAGAAGCAGTTGTTGGAAGGGTTATAGATCCGGTTGGAAGACCTCTTGATGGTAAGGGGCCTATTGAGGCAAAGGAATATAGAAGAATTGAGCTTAAAGCACCGGGTATTATTGTAAGAAAACCTGTTCATGAGCCGATGTATACAGGTATTAAAGCAATAGATGCAATGACTCCTATTGGAAGAGGGCAGCGTGAATTAATTCTTGGTGATAGGCAGACAGGAAAAACTGCAATAGCAATAGATGCTATACTTGCTCAGAAAGAGAGTGATGTATATTGTATATATGTTGCTATAGGGCAGAAAAGATCGACAGTTGCTCGTATAGTTGATACTCTGCGTAGATATGGGGCTATGGAATATACTACAGTGGTTGCAGCATGTGCATCTGACTCAGCAGCACTTCAGTGGATTGCACCATATTCTGGATGTGCTATAGGAGAGTATTTTAGAGACACTGGAAGACACGCATTGATTATATATGATGACCTTTCCAAGCAGGCAGCGGAATATCGTGAAATTTCACTTCTTTTAAGAAGACCACCTGGTCGTGAGGCGTATCCAGGAGACATTTTCTATAATCACTCAAGACTTCTTGAGAGAGCAGCTAAGCTTGATGATAAATATGGTGGTGGATCACTTACCGCACTTCCTATAGTTGAAACTCTTCAGGGTGACGTTTCTGCATATATTCCTACCAATGTTATTTCTATTACAGATGGGCAGGTTTATCTTGAGCCAGGATTATTCTTTGCTGGTATTCGTCCAGCTATTAATGTTGGACTTTCGGTTTCGAGAGTTGGAGGAGCAGCCCAGATTAAGGCAATGAAACAGGTTGCAGGAAGATTAAGGCTTGAACTTGCCCAGTATAGAGAACTTGCTGCATTTGCTCAATTTGGATCTGAACTTGATAAGGCTACTCAGAGAGTTCTCCATAGAGGGGCCCGTCTTGTGGAAATATTGAAACAACCTCAATATCAGCCATTACCAGTTGAAAAGCAGGTATGTATTCTTTTCGCAGGAACAAGAGGATATCTTGATGAAATGCCTCTGGATGTGCTGGCTCAGTATGAACAGGAACTTTATGAGTTTATAGGAAGTAAATATCCTGAGATTTATCAGGAGATTAAGGAGAAACAGGAGATTAGTCCTCAGCTTGAGGAGAAGATGCACCAGGCTCTTAAGGAATTTAATGAGATGTTTAAGAAGAATAATAATATAGAACCTGTGCCTGTTCCATAAGCAGGTAAAAAAAGGATTTAATTATTAAGGGGGAAGAGGATGCCCAGTTTAAGAGATATTAGGAAGAAAATTGATGCTATTAAGAAAATAGGGCAGATTACTAAAGCTATGAATATGGTTGCTTCTGCCAAGCTCCGTTCTATTCAGGGGAGGCTCGAAGGTTTCAGGCCTTATAGAAATAAGTTTGAAGAGGTAATAAAAGATTTGATCAGTTCTGGAGGAGTTGATCCTTCCAAGGTAGAACTTCTGCAGGTAAGAGATGTTAAAAAGGTAGGTATAGTTTTGGTTACAGCAGATAGAGGGCTTTGTGGAGCATTTAATGCCAATCTTATAAGAGAAACTGAGAAATTGATGGAAAGATTAAAGAAAGAGGGTAAGGAAACCGAACTTATATGTGTGGGAAAGAAAGGGGCGAGTTATTTTGCAAGAAGGGCACCGGTTAGGGAGTCCTATGTAGATGTAATGGGAAAAGTTTTAATGCAGGATGCCAGGAAGATTGCACGTTCTGCAATAGTAGCTTTTTTGAATGGGGACTGGGATGAAGTTTATATAATTTATGGATATTTTGTTAATCTTATAAGACAAATTCCCAAGGTTGAAAAATTGCTTCCTATAAGTTTTGAAGAAAGTGAAGAGGAAGCCGAGAAAAAAGCAGGTATTGTTTATATTTATGAACCTGATGAAGAGGGTCTTTTGTCTGAACTTTTACCTCTTTATGTGAACACCAAGGTATTTGCAGCTATGCTTGAGACAGCGGTTAGCGAGCAGGCAGCTCGTATGACAGCAATGGATAATGCCCAGAGAGCATGTAGTGACATGGTTAAAGATCTTACGCTTCTGTTTAATAAGACAAGGCAGGCCGCTATTACCAAAGAACTTATGGACATAGTTGGAGGAGCAGAGGCTATAAGCAAGTAAATTAAAAGAAAAAAATAAAGTTTAAAAAGTAAGGAGGGATTAAGTATGGCTGAAGAGAAAGTAATGGGAAAAATAGTTCAGATTATGGGATGCGTGGTTGACGTGGAATTTCCTCCTGGAAAGGTCCCCAAGGTTTTGGAGTGTTTAAGAGTTACCAATCCTATGATAGACGATAGAGAGTGGAATCTTGTTCTTGAGGTAGCCCAGCAGTTAGGAGATAATGTAGTTCGTTGTGTTGCAATGGATTATACTGATGGTTTAAAGAGAGGGCAGGAAGTTTGGGCAACGGGTCAGCCTATAGTAGTTCCAGTTGGAAGACCCACTCTTGGTAGAATTATGAATGCAGTTGGTGATCCTATAGATGAAGGTGGTCCAATTCAGTCTGATAAATATTATCCAATTTTTAGACCTGCTCCGCCTCTTACAGAGCAGGATGTTACTATTAAAGTTCTTGAAACAGGAATTAAGGTATTTGATTTGCTTGTTCCATTCCCTCGTGGTGGTAAGATGGGAACATTTGGAGGAGCAGGAGTTGGAAAGACAGTTGTTATGATGGAGATGATTCACAACATCGCTATGGAGCACGGAGGAATTTCAGTCTTCTGTGGAGCAGGAGAAAGAACCCGTGAAGGAAACGAACTTTATCTTGAAATGAAACACTCAGGAGTTATTGATAAAGCAGCTCTTGTTTATGGACAGATGAATGAGACTCCGGGGCATCGTGCAAGAGTTGCACACACAGCAGTTACTCTTGCAGAATATTTTAGAGATGAAGAAGGTCAGGACGTGCTTCTCTTTATTGATAATATTTATCGTTTTACTCAGGCTAACCAGGAAGTTTCAGCTCTTTTAGGAAGAATGCCATCTGCAGTTGGATATCAGCCCACACTTGCTACTGAC
>CAZWTB010000133.1:0-2501 GCA_964636875.1 uncultured Thermodesulfatator sp. | reverse complement strand
CATCAAATCCATATTCTGTTGAAAATACTATGTCTTTAAGCTGAACCTCTCCATTTAAAACATGTCTTATGTCAAACTTGGGAGAAAGTCCCAGCATCACATCCACATTTGCAAGCCCGAGATCCGCGTCAAAAATAACCGTTCTTTGTCCTGAATTAACGAGAGATAAGGCAAGATTTATTACGAAACTCGTTTTCCCAACTCCTCCCTTTCCACTTGCAACTGCAATACTTCTCATAAAAATTCCTCCTCTTTCAATTGGTTTCTATACCTCTTAAAAAAAATTTTATCAGATCTTCTTCTGCTACTTTTGTAATATCTTCTGGAAGTCTTTCTCCAGTAGAAATAAATGTAACAGGAGGAACCTCGTCTTCAAGCAGCCAGAGAAGAGGCAGACTGTTTTTAACCTTATCAGTAAAAGTAAGAAATATACTTTCAACAGGCAGTCTTTTTATATTTTCCCATAATTTCAAAAGATAGCTATAATGTTCTGTGGCTTTAACAACCCACTGAAATCTCACAGAAGGATAAGTTAAAAATAACTCCTCCAGATCTTCAACTATAAACCTTTTGTCAAGCCCTGGAGTATCCACAAGAATGTAATCATAATTAGCAAAAACAGGGATTATCTCTTTAAAATCCTGCACATCCACATTTGCAAAGTCGAGTTCCAGAAGATCAGCCATCCTTTCAGATTGAAACTTTGCCCCTATTTTATAATTGTCAAAGCTCAACACCATTACCTTAGCATTTTTGTTCATTTTATACCAGACTGCAAGTTTAAATACACTTGTGGTTTTTCCACTTCCTGAATCTCCAACAAAAATTCTGCACTTTGAATTTGGCACGCCTCCTTTTTTCCTTATCTGAGTTTCTATATAGTCAGCAACCTCCTTTCCTGCATCCAGGATCTTCTTTGCTATCCAGGGAGGAACCCCATTTTCTACCAGTTTAATATATTTCGCATTATTTATCCGGGGTTCCAGAAGATCTCTCAACATCTGCTTTATTTCTTTTATTTCCTCTTTTATTTCCCTATCAATTCCCTCCGTGCTCCCGGTTTTTAAAACTTCTTTATTTCTCCTAATTTCAACTTCTTTTTCTTCCACAGCAGCAGTAACCTCGTAAAAAGTCTCTCCCTTTTCCTTAATTTTCTCCGAACTTAAAATAACCGCATCCTCTCCAAACTCAGCCTTCACCTTACCAAGAGCTTCAACTATGGTTTTTCCTCTAAACTTCTTTATCCTCATCTTCTCCAGCCTTAGTCTTTAACGAGTTTTACAACTTCAAGAATTTCTATTTTTACCTCAGGTGGTATTTCAACCTGAGATATAACAGGAACATGGTGCAACGTCCTTTCTATGAGTTTTCTCAGGTGTCTTCTTACAGTGGGACTGCAAAGCACTGCTGGAATGATGTTCTTCTGACTCGCCCTTTCTACTGCCTGAGTAATGCCTGCAACTATCTTACTTCCTACTTTTGGATCTATCATTAAAAATACACCCTGTTCTGTCTTCTGTAAAGACTTTCTCAAAATTTCCTCAATATCATCCCCTATTACCACTACAGGAAGTTTATCATCCTCTAAAAGATAGGGCTTCACAATAAACCTTGCAAGTTTCTGTCTTACATATTCAGTAAGAACCTCTGGATCTTTTATAGTGCTTCCGTAATCAGTTATGGTTTCAAAAATAGTGATAAGATCTTTTAAAGGTATGCCCTCTCTAACAAGGTTCTGAAGCACTTTTTGAATAATGGTAAGAGAAACCACATTGAGGCATTCTTCAACTACCTTGGGATAGTATCTGTTTAAGGAGTCTATAATCTTCTGAACTTCCTGTTTGGTGAGAAGTTCGTCTGCATGGCGTTTTATAACTTCTGAGAGGTGAGTTGTTATAACTGTTGAAAGACTGACCACAGTAAATCCTGCTGTTTCAGCTTCTTCTTTTGCACTTTCAGGAATAAAATAAGCAGTCATACCAAAAGTTGGTTCTTTAGTTGGAATTGCTCCTTCTGGAGGAACAAGATCAGGTGCAGAAGGAAGAGCCATAAAATATCCAGGCATAAGTTCTCCTTTTGCAACCTCAACTCCTTTAATCAAAATAGTGTATTCCCCGGGTTTTAAAGATAGATTATCTCTTACATGAATTGGAGGAACCATTATACCAAGTTCCTGGGCAAGCTGTCTTCTTAAATTTTTTATTCTATCAAGGAGATCTCCTCCTCTCTGCTCATCTGCAAGATAAATGAGTCCGTATCCAACTTCTATTGCAAGAAGTTCAACAGGTCTTATTTCTTCTTCCTCAGGTGGTGGAGAAGGAGGAGCTTCTTTTTTAAGTTCCTCAAGAGCTTTTTTCTTTTGGGCGTTGTAAGCAAAGTATCCAAGAGAAAAAACCAAAACTGAGAGAATAAAAAATGGTAAAAATGGAAGTCCTGGAACAAGAGAAAGTATAAAAATTGCCCCGCCAGCCATCATCATAACTTCTGGACGGGTTGAAAAC
>CAZWTB010000132.1:0-5388 GCA_964636875.1 uncultured Thermodesulfatator sp. | reverse complement strand
TTGTTAAAAACAGTTCCTATAGGCTGCATCCTTGCTTTCATTATGGTTTCCTGAAGCTCGGTGGTAACAAGAGAGAGTGTCTGCACGCTTCTCAAAAGTTCTGGATCATCAAGTTTTTGTGAAAGCTGGACAACTCTGTTTCTTGCAAGAACGAGCTCCCCAGCAAGATTCATAAGCTGGTCAAGAAGTTTTACATCAACCTTAATGTGGGTTTCTGTAAGAGAAACATGAGGAGTCACTCCTGCAGCAGGCTCTGAAGGCTTTTCAGGTTTCTTAATTTCTTTCTTTGGAGGTTCTTTCTTTTCCTCTGCCTTAACCTCTGGTTTTGCCTCTGGTTTTTCTTCTTTCTTCTCTTCTGCAGGCTTCTCTTCTGCAGGTTTTTCTTCCGCGGGTTTCTCTTCTGCCTTTGCCTCTGCTGGTTTTTCTTCTGCTTTTTCCTCAGGTTTGGCTTCTGCCGGCTTTTCTTCTGCTTTCCCTCCCTCAAGTCTCTTCTTTATCTTCTCGTTAAAGTTGGAAAGCTCAACCAGAAAGTCAAGAATTCTATCTTCTACAGGTTCGCTCTTATTCTGCTCTATGTGAGCTATGATATATTTTATGTAGTCAACTGCTCTGAGAAGAATGTCTATAATCTCTGGCTCGGGTTCTATAAGCTGGTCTCTGAGTTTGGAAAGAATGTCTTCTGAAAAATGAGCTATTGCCTCAAGAGTCTTAAATCCAAAAAATCCAGCAGCACCTTTTAACGAATGCATGGTTCTGAAAAGATTTCTCAATATCTCAACATTTTCCTTGTCCTGCTCAAGCTCAACAAACCCCTCTTCAAGCTGTTCTATCCCCTCTTTTGCCTCAACCAGAAAGTCTTGGAGAATATCCTCATCTATCATGGCTGTCCTCCTTAATGGAGTTTTTCTTTTTTATAATAACAAACTGTTCTTCCTATGGTTTTCTTTTCCATATCAGGAAAGGAACAGGGATGAATCTCCGTTGCTCCGAGAAATAGATACCCTCCAGGATTAAGAAGATTCCAGAGATCAGTAAAGACTTTTTTCTTCGTTTGATCAGAAAAGTAAATAAGAACATATCTGCAAAATATTATGTCAAACTTCTGTCTTATTTTTCTTCCTGCTTCAAGCAGGTTAAGATATTCAAATCTTACCATTCTTCTCACTTTGTCGTCAATCTTCCAGAAGGAACCCTCCTGTTTAAAATACTTAACCAAAAATGTAACCGGAAGTCCTCTGTTTACCTCTATTTGATTATAAACACCTTTTTTTGCCTTTTCAAGACTTTTCTGAGATATATCAGTTGCCAGGATGTCTATTTTCCATGTGCTAACATACTTTGGAAAGTATTCGAGAAGAATCAGGGCTATGCTGTAGGGTTCCTGTCCTGTTGAACATGCAGCAGACCAGATGGAAAGCCTTTTTTCTCTTTCTTTTTTTTTAAAAAGCTCAGGAAAAATTTTGGTTTTTAAAGCTTCAAAAGGATGTTGATCTCTAAAAAAGTATGTTTCATTCGTTGTCAAAGCATCTACAACTTCGTTTAAAAGCTGAGGGGTGAGTCCTCTTTTAACCTTATTGTAAAGTTCTCTTATGTCTTTGTATCCAAGGCTTACAGCAAGCTCGGTGAGCCTGCTTTCTATAAGGTATTCCTTACCACTGTGATAGGAAATACCGCTTACTTTTTCAACAAGTGCTGTAAAAAAGTTAAAGATTTCCTTATCCATCTTAACATACCCTTGGGAATAGTTCTTTTATTCTTTGTGGTATTTGTGGCAGGCTCAGCACTTCATCTGCCAGGCCTGCTTCGATAACTGCTTTTGGCATACCAAAAACTACCGAAGTTTCCGCATCCTGGGCTATTACTCCACCACCTTCTTCTTTAATCCTTCTTGCTCCGTCTTCTCCGTCATTTCCCATCCCGGTTAAAACAAGAGCAAGTGTCTTGGCTCCGTATGTGTCTGCAAGAGATTCAAAAAGCACATCTACAGAAGGACGACAAAATTTTCTCGGTGGTCCCTGATGTAAAAATATTAAAAGATTCCCTCCTTTTTTCTTTGCTTCCATGTGGTAGTCTCCGGGGGCTATGTAAACTATTCCCTCTTTTATTGGCTCCCCCTGATCAGCCTCCTTTACCCTTAGAGAAGAAATGGAATTAAGTCTGTCTGCAAGCTGTTTTGTAAAAAGTGGAGGCATGTGCTGAACTATAAGAATTGGGGCAGGAAAATTTGCAGGAAGTTTCGGAATAATCTGCATAAGAGTTTGTGGTCCTCCTGTTGAAACCCCGATTCCAAGCACTCTGTAGCTTCCAGGACGAAGTCTTGTTTTTACAGTAGAAGGAGTGGGCTTAAAAATGGGCTTTATCTCTCTAAGAGGAACAACGCTCTTTATTTTTGGAA
Organism: uncultured Thermodesulfatator sp.; assembly: GCA_964636875.1. Taxonomy (GTDB): domain Bacteria; phylum Desulfobacterota; class Thermodesulfobacteria; order Thermodesulfobacteriales; family Thermodesulfobacteriaceae; genus Thermodesulfobacterium. The sequence continues at coordinate 2,993 of CAZWTB010000132.1, read as the reverse complement.
TAAGCTCGCTTTCTATCTTCTTTACGCTCTCCATAAAAGACTTGGTGGATGGCTTGGGAACAAAGTCATAGGCACCAAGAGATAGGGCTTCAACCGTTGCCTTTGCTCCTTCCTGAGTCAGAGAAGAAAACATGATAACCTTTGCTCTTGGAACTTCTCTTCTCAAATACCTCAAAGCTGTAAGTCCATCCATTTCAGGCATTTCAATGTCAAGGGTTATGACATCCGGCTGAAGTGCCTTTGCTTTTTCTATCGCCTCCTTTCCATTTTTTGCAGTGTCAACCACTTCTATCTGTGGATCATTTTTCAAAATGTCAACGAGAAGCTTCCTCATAATAACAGAATCGTCAACAACAAGCACTCTTATCTTGTTCACTAAAATCCCTCCATAAGGTATCTTATCTTGGTCTCGAGCATCTCCTTATCAAAAGGCTTCATGAGATACTCGTTGGCTCCTGCCATTATAGCATCTATAACGCTTTTTTGTTGATTTTCAGTGGTAACCATCATGATTTTTATGTCTGACCACTCTGGATTTGCCCTTACTTTCTTCAAAAATTCGTATCCATTCATAACAGGCATGTGCCAGTCAAGAAGAATAATCTTTATATCTGGATTTTCCTTTAAAACTTCAAGAGCCTGCTCCCCGTGTTCTGCCTCAAGAACTTCAAACCCCATCTCCTCAAGATACTTCCTCTCTATCTGCCTTATTGCCTTTGAATCATCCACTACCAGTGCCTTATACACACCCCTACCCCTCCCTTTTTATTAAATACCCCGGCTCTATTTCCTTTACATCTAAATTTATTTTAGCAAAAACTCTGTAAAAGGAAAGCTGTTTTTTTAACTCAATAAGCTCTTTTTTGGCAGTTTCAAAAGCCATTTTGTTTGCAAAGAACAAATCCACAAAAACTTCTCTTCCTTCATAACCAAATATTCCTTCTATTAATCCTAAATATTCTAAAAAAAGTTTCAAGTAGAAAATTTTAATTTTTTTTCCTTTTTTTTCAGGTTCTCCAAGTTCTAAATATCCCCAGGAGCGAGAATCTGCAAAAAGAAAAGGAAAAACTATTTTTTCGTTATCGTAATAAATTTCAAGAGCTTTTACTCTTTCTCCAAGGATCTTTTTTAGATGATGTTTTTCGTTTCCTTTATTTTTTGTTCTTTCCACTCCCTTAAGAAAATTTCCTATAAACTCCGCTATAATTTCCACATCCCTTTTAATAAAAGCGGATTGTTTCTTTTCTTCCACACCTTTTTCTATAAGAAGGTATAAAAGTTTTAACTCTGTTGTTTCCGGTGTCTCTGCCTCTTCAGGTATAAGCTGAAGAACCACAGGATTTCCGGTTCTTGCAATTCTTACCCTCAGAAGCTGACCCGGTCTGAAGTCCTCCGGATTTAGAGTTCCTCCTATTCTTGCCTGAAACTTTTCTCCTCCAAGTTCAAGATTTAAGGTTTTTCCTTCCACTCCAAGAACTCTTATCAGAAGTTCTCTTCCAGGCTGAACAAAAAAAGACCAGAGATTCTCAGGAAGATATATAATCGGAGCTGGAGCTGTTATCTGCATACCTTAGTCCTACTTCAATTTTTTAGCAGAAAGTATCACTTCAACTTCTGCCTCACTAAGCCCAAGCTGTTTTGCTATCTCTCTCTGAGAAAGTCCTTTTTTAAAAAGTTTTAACACCTCTTCTTTTATATTCGTCTTTTCTCTTCCAGACTTTAACCTTTCTTTCTCGAGCTTCTCAAGCTTTTTTACAAGCTCCTCTGCCCTTTTAATACTTTCTTCTACTTTCTCCCAGGGAATACCCAAAATCTTTCTCAATTTAAAATAAAAAAATAAAAATAAAAATAAAAGAACTACATCTCCTATTAAAAGAAAAACGAGCAAAATTCCATTTACATCCACCATTGGTTTAACCCTTTAAAACAACAGCCTCAAACCTTATTCTTCCAGGACAGGGTTTAACACCTTTCTTTTTCATCTCCACGAGAATTTCTTTTTCAAGTTTCTGAATAAGTATGTCCTGAAGCCACATCTTCTTTGGCACTTTTTTTAAAATCTCCCAGAAAAATTTTCTATACAAAACCTCGGACCTATACACCTCATCCATATCCACTTTTTTAAAGTAAAGAATAATATCCACATCAAGAAAACTATTGTTATCAAGAGGTAATAAAAAGTTCTTTATCTTAAAAGTGTAGGGATAAACATTCTGTTGAAATTTTGCCAGAATTTTCTTTTCAACTTCTTTTTTTACATTCTTTTTTTCCAGAATTTTTTCTAATTCCTTTTTTTTAATTGATTTTTCAACTCTTTGAGTTTCAAGCCGGAGACTCACTTTTTTATTGGTCTTTTTTTTAAAAATCCCCATTTTGCCAAGCATAAAAATTCCCAAACCAATTCCCAGAAGGCTCAAAATTATTCCAAAAAGAAGTAAAAATTTCTTTACTCTGGAAGCAGGCTTTTTCTCCTCTTTTTCTTCCTCCTCTGTTTCTTCTTTAAGATCTTCTATAAGAAGCTCTATCTTTTCCGAGTCTTCTGGTTTTTCCTCTTTCTTGGATTCTTCTGAAGCTTTTTCCTCGGGTTTTTCCCCGGATTTTACTTCGGATTTTTCTGAAATTTCTTCTTGAATTTTTTCTCCTGATTCTTCCTCAGATTTTTTTTCTTCTGGTTTCTCTTCAGCTTTTTCCTTTGCTTCTTCCTGAGATTTATCCTGAGTTTCTTCCTGAGGTTTTTCTTCTGGAAGTTCTTTTTTTTCTTCTTCCTTTATTTCTTCAGACTTTGACTTTTCTTCTACACTTCCGGATTTTTCTTCTTTTTTTTCTTTCCCCGGGGATTCTCCCGGGGTTTTCTCTACTTCATTACCCTTTTTTTCTTCAGCCAAACTTTTCCTCCAGAATTAAAAAAACAACTATCCACCAAATACCTTCTCAAGCTTCTCTTTTAAAGTTTCAGGAGTAAACGGTTTTACAATGTATTGATTTACTTTATA
>CAZWTB010000131.1:0-1695 GCA_964636875.1 uncultured Thermodesulfatator sp. | reverse complement strand
TCTGTATTTTTTTCTTTATACTCCCAGAAAAACTTAATAACATCCCGGGAAATTCCCCTACCCTCCTGATAATAACTTAAAAGATAAATTTTCAGCATCTCCAGAAGTCCATAAATATCTGCAAACAATCCTGCAACTCCTGAAACACCTCCCATAGCCCGGGTATTTTCATCTTCAACCACACCTCTTAAAATCTTACCCTCTTCATTAAGAGAAGTGGGAACGATCTCTTCCTGATCAATTCCTTTTAAAAGAGGATTGTATTCCAAAAAACCTTTTTTCATTTCTCCAACAGTTTTTTCTTTAAATTCATTAAAAATTTTTTCAAATCCTTTTCCAACATAGGTTTCAAGCATGTAAGTTAATAAATAATATCCCAGATCAGAATATACACTTTTTTCTCCAGGTAAATATTCCAGAGACAATGCTGTGATCTCCTCTGCCACTTTTTTCAGATCTAATTTGTCCTCTGTGTAGAGTTTTTTTTCTTTATAAAAAGGATACCAGGATTTTAAACCTGCTGTGTGATTTAAAAATCTATAAACAGGTATTTTCCCTAAGGATCCTTTAATTTCTACATATTTTTTTATAGGATCAAAAAGATCAATTCGAGAATTTTCAACCATTTTCATTATGACAAAAACAAGAGCAAGGGGTTTGGTTAAAGAGGCAAGATCAAAAATATTTCTCTCTTCAAGAGGTTCTAAAAAAGGAGTTATTGCTTTATAACCACAACAGATAATATACTCCCTTCCTCTGAAATAAATACCTGCCACTGCTCCAGGAAAAACTCTTTTTTCAACTCCTTCTTTAAGAAGATTTAATATTTTAATTATTCCTGTTTTTCTGATTGTGTTTCCTCCTCAAAAGATTTTTCTTTATATGCATTTTGAATTTTTTCACTTTCCTTTTTCTCTGTTTTTTCAAGTTGTTTTCTGAGTTTTCTTAACTCAAGTTTGTGTTTTACTATCTGAGTAAAAGAAATTAATGCACCACAAAGTAAACCTATAAAAAAACTTATAATAATAACAAGAGCAAGAGGTATGTTTTGTAAAACTACCCCTGGAAAAAGAGTAACTTCAACCTTGGGCTCTACATTAAAAATTACAAAAAAGACTATAATTAAAATTATTGCAATCCATAAAACCAATCTGAATAGCATATGAATCCTCCTTGAATTTTTTTAAAGAAGATACTTTTTATTAATATAATCCGAAATACGAAAACTTAAAACCGCTTCTTCTTCCATTGCATTCTGAATAAGCTTGAGTTTTTCTCCGAGGAAATTTGCAAGTTTAAAGCAGAAAAAATTTCTACAAAAAAGTGGAGCCATAATAAGCACGCATCCTTTTTCTCCAAGAAACAAACAATCTTCAGATCTTTCTGTATTATAAGGTATCTTTATCCCTTTTTTTTCTGCCAGAAGAAGATTTATAAAAAATTCAGCAGGACTGAGTTTCCACTCAAGTCCTTTTTTACAACACTTTTCTCCATTTTGAGCACATCTTGCACAAAATTCAAAGGAACGATATTCTATAAAAGCCTTTCTACTTTTTTCTATAGCATTTTCCAGTAATTTTAAATTTTTTTCAATAAATGCGTCTCTTAAAAATAATTTTTTAAATATATTATTGTATTTGTTTTCCAGTTCTTTGAAATATTGTAAACTATCTTTTAAATTAGTATTTTTCATTT
>CAZWTB010000130.1:0-7756 GCA_964636875.1 uncultured Thermodesulfatator sp. | reverse complement strand
CCTCTTCCAGAAAGCTTTTCCACTATAAAGCCCTCTCCTCCAAAAAGAGCTCCTCCTATTCTTTTCTGCAGAGCAATGGAAATTTCTATATCTCCTATTCCTGCAAGAAAGGCATCTTTTTGAGCAAGTATGCTCTCTCCCTGAAGTTCAACAGGAAGAATCCTTCCAGGAAAGTCCCCTGCAAAACCAACTTCTCCAGAACCAGTAAAATAAGTTAAAAACAAACTTTCTCCTGCAAGCATCCTCTTTCCAGCTTCCAGAATTTTTCCAAAAAATCCCTTATCTTTAGATGTGCTCATCCTGGTTTCCATGTTAACTCCGCCTTTTAGATAAATCATCTTTCCTGCTTCTGCAAAAACAGGCTGCCCCTGAACTTTTACCTTTAACATTTCCAAATTATCTCCCACTATCTCGTATAGTTCAGTTTTACGAGGCAGAATTTTCATCTTGGCACCCCTCCCTGAAATATTTTGCTATTTTTTTCAAAATAAATCACTTTAACAAACTTTTCAAGATCACAAATAGAATGGCAAAATGTGTTCCTACTAAAGAATACCTCCATTTTTAGACACTTTTAATGTTAGTCTTTCTTATGAAGGCTTCTCGTATTGTATCTTTTATTTATCTCGGGATGAAAGGGGTAAATAGTTTCTTGATTTTACCCCCAACCTAACATTTGATTTGTCCAAATTTTGAGAGCCGTCCAAATGTTTTTAATTTAACTTTTTGTTAATACAAATTGACATTTTGTAAATAAGGTTTATTTTGTAAATTAAAATTAACAAAAAATTAATAGGAATAAAACGAAGGTGAGGAGAAGTATTAGAGTTTTTGCAGAAAGTAAAGAAGCAGGGAAGTATTTTTATGATTTTGAAAAAAGAGAGTATGTGTTTAACTACACAGAAGATAATCCTATTTCCTTAGTAATGCCTTACAAAAAAGAACCTTATGTAAGTCAGTTTAAGATGATACCGATTTTTGACCAGTTCATGCCTGAGGGGTGGCTGTTTGAATATTTAAAAAATCAGCTTAGAAAAAGAATAAAAAATTTTGTAGAAAATGATTTTACCATTTTTGAAGTTCTTGCTCCTAATATAAAAGGTTTTTTAACTTTTAAAAAAAGAGGAAAAGCGACGGAAAAAAAGGAATTAAAAATTACTCTTTCCGAAATTCTTGAAAACGACACATTTGATCTTTTTTATGAACTTGTGAACACATATCTTTTTTCTTCAGCGATTTCGGGTTTGCAACCTAAGGTGCTTGTCCCTCTTACAGATAAGAGTTATGCTATAACAGACGATTATGTAGTAAAGACTTTTGGAGAGGAGTTTCCACATCTTGCTGAAAATGAGTATTTTTGCATGAAGGCGGTTAAAAAAGCAGGTGTTCCTACTGCTGATTTCTGGCTCTCCTCACGCAAAAAATTTTTTATAACCAGGCGTTTTACCAGAAAAAATAAAAATTTTCTGGGTTTTGAAGAATTCTGCACCCTCTTTGGCAAGACAAGGATTGAAAAATACTCAGGGTCTTATGAAAGCATAGCAAAAGCCATCAGAAAAATTTCTGCAAATCCGGAAATGGATCTGGAAATCTATTTTAAAATGGTGGTGATGAATTATCTTTTAAAAAATGGCGATGCTCATTTGAAAAACTTCGGAGTGCTTTATACTTCTCCTTATACCGGGGATATTCGGCTTGCTCCGGCTTACGATGTGGTTTCTACCGTGGTGTATATCCCTTCAGATCAGCCGGCACTTACTTTATTCGGGAAAAAAGTATGGTTCTCTAAAAAGGAGCTGATAGACTTTGGAATTAGTTATTGTTTGCTTAATTCAGAGAGGGCAAAAATTTTATTTGAGCAGTGTGAACACGCAATAATAGAAATTGAAAAAGAAATTGAGATATATGCAAAAGAAGAGACCAAGGAAGGGCAAAAATTTTTTAAAAGTTTTTTGAAAATTCTGGATTTTTCGTTAACAAAAAACCTGAAGAAGAGTTATAAAAATTTGGGAAAGGAGATAATTTTATAGGCTATGAATTTTGAAAAGATCGGGAAACTGATAAGGGAGGAAAGGAAAAAGAGGGGTTTAACTCAGGCAGAACTTGCTGAAAGAGCAGGGATTACCAGACAGACTCTTTCTAAAGTTGAGAGGGGTAAAGTAGCTCTTGTTACAGTAGCTTCTTTTTTAAAACTGCTTGATTCTCTCGGTCTTGAGCTTGAGGTCAAATACAAAAAAGAAAGAGAACCAAAAAAGTTATGGACTCCTGAGGAGTTATTAGAAGAGTAAACAAAAAAAGTTTTAAATTTCCACGTCTATGCTTGAAGTAAAAAATCTTGATTTAAAAACCACATAGGTTATACTTTATGGTATAGCCAACAGGAGGAAAAAATGTTTGCCAAAGTTTTTAATAAAGGACAAATTGTTATACCTGCTATTCTTAGAAAAAAGTATGGAATAAAAATAGGAGATAGGGTAAATATTGTAGAGGAAAAAGATGGTATAAAAATCGTTCCTTTAAATAAGGAAAGGAAGATAGAAGAGCTTGCAGGAATTTTTAGCAAATATGCAACCAGAAAAGCAAAAGAAGAAGACAATAATTCAGCTACAGAAAAATTTTTTGTAGAATCTTTTAAAAATGAGGTATATTGATACAAATGTTTTCGTAAGGTTTCTTACAGAAGAGAAAGATAAAATTTCAGAGGAGTTTTTGAATTTTTTCCATAATCTAAAAGAAGGAAAAATAAAAGTAAAGCTTTTAGATCTCGTATTTTTTCAGGTAATTTTTGTATTGAAAAGTTTTTATAAAGTTAAAAAAGAAGAAATAATAGAGGTGATGAGAGAAATTTTAGCTTTTAAAGGAATACATACGAGAAATAAAAAAGTGCTTGAAAGAACTCTTGAACTGTGGGAAAAACACTCTGATGATATTATAGACTGCTATATAGTAGCTAATATGGAACTTGAAAACGAAACAGAATTGTATTCTTTTGATAAAAAGATTTCAAAGCTTGGAATCAAAAGCTTATCTCCTGTCTCTTTATCATACTAACCTACAGCACTTTTTCTAAAAAAATTTTCAAAAATTTTTAAATTTTTCTGACATAATGGTGTCATGGGGATGGAGTAAAATTTTAAAATAAAAAATTTTATAAAAAAGAGAGGAAGGAGCTGTGTAGCCTTCAAAAAAGTTTACAATAACTTTAAAGAAACCGAGCCTCCAGAGTACCAAAAAGCTGCTTATACATTGAAACTTTTTTATTTGAAAAAGCCTATAGAAATGTAAAATAAACTGAAAATTTTGTGAAAGGAGGCGTAACATGAGTGAAAACAGAAAAGGAGTCGTAATAAAAAACAAAGATTTATTTGTAAAAATTTTTAAAATAATAACATGGTTTGATGAAAAAAGGTGGTGTGAGGAAAATCAGGAAAAGGAAAGAAAAAGAATTTGTGAAAGTTTTGCCGCTGACTTGAATTCTTCAGAAACAATTCTTACTCACTGGCTTTGTTATATTACGGATAGAGGAATGCGTTTTATGAGAGTTTGGAAAAATGGAGGAGCTGTTTTTTCTGAGCTGGTGAAAGAATACAGAAAATCAAATGGAAATGTTGATGATATTTTATGTGAATTTTATTCAAAAGAAAAGAAAAGATTTATAGCAAAAAATCAAAAAGATGAAAATGGAAATCTTATTACTTATGCTTCAAGGTTTATTACTGTTGATTATGAACACATTAAACAAACCTTGGAAATTTTGGATAAGTATGAACGAAATTTGGTAGGATTTATTTTACATTTCTTAGAAAATTTTGAGAAAAAAGTGGGAAAAATTGAGAAAGAAAAAGATAAAGAAGAGTGCCTAAAGTGGATAGCTTCTGCTTTGTATTTGCTTACCTATCGATTGAAAAAAGATAAAGATGATGATGTTTTTAAAAATTTTTTAAAATTATTGGAGGATGAAAAAGAATTTGAAAATTTTAAAAAGTACTCTACCGAAAATAAAAAAAGGTTGTGGGCAAGTCTTAGAGATTATAAAAAGGGCTTTTTTTCTGAAATATTCAAAGACGCTATAAAAGAAGTTGCTAAAGAGAAAGCAGATTATTTTATTAAACTCTGGGAAGAGTTGCCTATGGATGCACTGGAATTGCCAGGGGACAGGTGGAATGACGATGCACGATTTAAAGAAAGAGTATTAAAGAAAGCAATAGATTTTCCTGAAAGCTGGAATATATCAAAAATTATTAGAGAAGCCTATGAAAAATTAAAGAAAGACGGAGATTATAGGAATGAGCTTGAAAAAATTAATTTCTATCCCGAAAGATTTGATGTTACTTTTGATTTCGTGCGAAAGATGTGCGAAGAAAAACTTTGCGATATTTGCCCTTTTGGGGAAAATGGGGCTAAGTTTATTTGTATTCCAAATGGAAAATACTGCACTGTAGCTCTTATAACCTGTGGATATTTAGCTTCGTGTGATGGAGAAGATTGTATTCTTAGAAAAGAAAATCTTGGTAGAGGGATATGTAATGGAAAAATTAAGGAGAAATAATATAACCAAAACCGAGGAAATTCAACCGCTTTGGAAGTATTTTAAACTCTGGATGGGGGGGTAAGCAGAAGTTGCCGGGAGGTAATGATAGATTCTGCCAGGAATTTTGCTAAACAATACGATAATTCTTGTTTTATGATAGAGCCTGTAGTAACCGAAGCTTTTTTAAAATAAAAATAGAGGTAAAAAAAGAAACAAAATATAACCAGTTTTCTGGCAGGAAACAATTTGGGTTTGTGTAGCTAATCCACAAGCATTTCTTTTATTATCCTCTTTATTTTAAGTATAGCAAAAAAATCTAATTCTCCTAAATGTTTAACTAACCTTCTTTTATCGATTGTTCTTATTTGATCTAAAGCTATTTCGCCTTGTTTCCCCTGAAATTCAATTTTTACCCTCGTGGGCCAATTTCTAATTTTTGTAGTCATTGGAGCAATTATAACTGTATTAAGAACTTCGTTCATTTCATTCGGAGAAATTATAACAGCAGGTCTCATTTTTCTTATTTCTGCTCCGATTGTAGGATCTAAATTTACTAACCAAATAGAATATTGTTCAACTTTTACCATTCCCACCATTCTAAATCTTCATCTTCAAATACATCTTTTATCAATGAGTTATTTTGTTTTTTAAACTTTTCTTTCCAATTTTTTCTGGGAATAACTGGTTCTAAATCCAATAGCTGTTGAATAATTGAGAAATTAGGGACTTCTATTACTTTTTTAATATTACCAGGAACTTTTAAAATTATTTCTCCCATCTTATTCCTCCAGGTGATTTCTCATTATAATTAAAATTTTAATAAATTTATGCAAAATAACAAGCTATTTTGATTTAAATAAACTTTGCCACGGTTTACAGAAGGCTCAAGCTTTTAGGAAATGTGTTAATATTTGAGAAAATTTCTGGAGGAAGAAGTTTGTAATAGAGGTTTAAGTGTTGCAATTTTTGTTTTTGTTTCTCTTGTGTATCTCTTTTTTTTGTTAAAATTTTTTTAGGTTTGATATTTTAGTTAAAAACGAGGAGGTGGATGTTGGAGATCATTTATAAAGACGATTTAATAAGTTTGACTTTACCTAAAACTTTTCTTAAAGATGCTGCTATCAGGAAATTTTTGAAATATTTGAAAGCACTTGAGATATTAAATAAATCTACTGCTTCTGAGAAAGAAATAGAAGAAATAGTTAAAACCATTAAAGAATCTGGAAAAAGAGAAATGGAAAAGCTGTTGAATGGAAAATAAAATAGTAGTTGATGCTAATATTTTCTTTTCGGCTTTGTTAAAGAAGGAAAATCCTTATATAAGCACTTTAATAAATGCTAATTGTAAATTTTTTGCACCGAAATTTGTTTTTATAGAACTTTTTAAACATAAAGAAAAAATATTAAAGTATTCCTCTTTAACAGAAGAAGAACTTTTGGAGATTTTAGAAATTGTTTTAGAACAAGTTGAATTTATATCTTTAAAGGAAATAGATAAGAAATCTCTTCAGCAAGCCTATAAGCTTGCTGCAATTGATTTATTGGATGCACCCTTTGTTGCTTTATCATTATTTTTAGAGGCTAAATTATGGACAGGAGATAAGGAGTTATGTAGGTTTTTACAAAATAAAGGGTTTAACATTTGTATAACCACTGAGGAATTATTAAATAAGTTTTTTTAGGATAAAATAACACATAGCAAAACAACATTAAATCACAGGGGTTTCAGGGTGTTTAAAAACTTTTTTCAATAATTCCAGAGTTTACAAGCTTCTTTAACTTTTTGTTGTAAAAAGTGTGGTTTGGGATTGTTAAATAAAAAAAAGAAGTGGATTTTTTGATATTTTGGGAGTATTATTAATTAAAGGAGTTTTATAAATGATTACTATCCCAGATAAAGTAAAAAAATTATTTTAAAGTGTGTAGAAGAGCTCAAGAAAAATAACATCCCTATAGATGAAGTAATTTTATTTGGTAGCTACGCAAAGGGAAATTATACAGAAAATAGTGATATAGACTTGTTAATAGTATCACCAATATTTGAAGGTAACAGAATAGAGGATAGAAAAAAGATTAGAAAATATGTTTTAAAAATTAGTTCTTTATTAGAAATTATTCCTTGTTCAAGAAAGGAATTTCAAGAAAAAAAACTATTTATAGAGGAAATACTCAAAAATGGTATTAAAGTAAATTTTGCAAAATTAGGAAACAAAATGGTTAAAACATCATGACCAAGTTTGATAGGCTTCTTTATATTTTAAATAAGCTTGAGCTGAGAGCAAAAGTTAAACCTGAGGAGCTTGCTAAAGAACTTAAAGTTAGTGAAAGAACTATTTATCGTTACATAAATTCTCTCATAGATGCCGGGTTTCCAGTTTATTATGATAAAACCCGGGGAAGTTATGTTTTTGCAGAGGGATTTAGTTTGCGAAAGGCGCTTCTTGAACCTGAAGAAACTCTGGTTCTGGCTCTCTCCCGCAGGTTTCTTGAACCAGCAGTTGGAGATAGAGCAGGAGAAGTTTTAAAACAAATAGAGAAAAAAGTAATACTTGCTACTAAAAATGTCTCTATCCCGGATGAATTTTTAGGAATCCAGGGAGCCCCCAGATTTAAACACCTCTTTAATTTACTCAGAGATCTTTTTACAGCTATAAAAGAACGGCGAGTAGTGGAAATTGAATATGTTCACGAGCCAGAAGAACCTCCGGAATGCAGAGAAATAGAGCCTTATTTTGTATTTTACACTGGAGATTTCTGGTATGTTGAAGCCTGGTGTAGAAAAAAACAGGCAGAAAGAACTTTTGCTCTTGATAAAATTCATTCCTGGAAGTTAACCGATCGCTATTTTTTACCCAAAAGAGAAATAACTTCAATAGAAGAAATTCAGGAGACCTTTGGTCCTTATGTGGATGCTGAAAAAGAAGAAGTGGTGGTGCATTTTTCTCCAGAGGTAAAACAATATTTCTTGAGAAGAAAGTGGGTGAAAGAGCAGGAAGAAAGAGAGCTTTCAGATGGATGGCTTGAGGTAAAGTTTAAAGTAAGAGGTGTGCATGGATTTAAGAAGTGGCTTTACCGATGGCTCCCTTATTTTAAGGTGATTTATCCAGATTGGTTGAAAAAAGAGATCAAGAAAGAACTTGAAACAGCACTTTCGAAAATTTAAGAATAAAATCAGTCCGGTATAAATTCCAAATTTTCAAAAAACATCTCGTAAGAACGAAAATT
>CAZWTB010000129.1:0-6977 GCA_964636875.1 uncultured Thermodesulfatator sp. | reverse complement strand
TTCAGGAAGCAATGTTCATAAATACGGAACTTTGTATAAAATAGACCTTTCTGAGGAGAAAAAAGTTGAAGAAGTAATGAGAAATTTTAAACCTGATATAGTTATGCATTTTGCAGCGTATATAGTAGTTCCGGAAAGTGTGGAACAGCCTTTAAAATATTATACTAACAATGTAGGGAACACTTTAAAATTACTTAATGCAATGCTGAGAACAGGAGTTAACAGATTTATATTTTCTTCTTCTGCAGCAGTTTATGGAATTCCGGACAAAATACCTATTTCAGAAGATGCTCCATTAAAACCTGCTAATCCTTATGGTGAAAGTAAGGCAATGGTGGAAAAAATTTTAGAAGATATGAGTAAAGCAGGAGAGATAAAATATGTTTCTTTAAGATATTTTAATGTTGCTGGGGCAGATCCTGAAGGAGAACTGGGACCTGCTTATAATCAGCCAACTCACTTGATAATACGGGCATTAAAAACTGCTAAAGGCGAATTGCCTTATCTTGAAATTTATGGAACCGATTATCCAACTCCTGATGGCACATGTATAAGAGATTATATTCATGTAATGGATCTTGCAGAAGCTCATATTCTGGCAATGGAATATCTTTTTGCAAAAGGAGATAGTGTGGTGCTAAATTGCGGATATGGTAGAGGTTTTTCTGTAAAAGAAGTTGTTGAAAGTGTAAAAAAAGTAACTCAGAGAGAATTTAAAGTGATAGAAGGAAGTAGAAGACCGGGTGATGTGCCTGTTTTAATTGCAGATAATAAAAAGATTAAAAAAGTTTTAAACTGGAAGCCAATCTATAATGATCTTGAGACTATAATAAAACATGCATGGCAATGGGAACTTAAACATTAATTTAAAAGTGAAATAAAAAGAATGGAAAAATTAGTGTATAAAATAGAAGAACTACCAATAAGACCCAAATGGGAAAGGATATTTAAAAAGGAAGCCCCGATTTTTATGGAAATAGGAATAGGTAATGGAGAATTTATAAGCTGGATTGCTAAAAAATATCCGGAAAACAATTATATAGGAGTGGAGATAGTAAGGAAGTTTCTTAAAAAGGCAGAAAATAGAATAAAAAGAGAAGGCATTTTAAATGTAAAACTGATTTATGGAGAGGGAATAAAAGCACTTTCTAAACTTTTTTCTCCTCAGGGACTTGCAGGGCTTTATCTTAATTTTCCGGATCCATGGAGAAAGGCAGGGCACAAGCAGAGAAGACTTGTAAGAAAAGAATTTCCCTGGCTTCTTGCAGAAAAATTAGAAAAAAATGGTTTTTTTATAATGGTTACTGATTGGGTGGAATATGCAGGAGAGACTTTGGAATTTTTTCAGCAATGTCCTGCATTTTCTCCTTTGTGGGATACACCTCTCAAATACGAACTCCCGGAGTATTATCACACCAAATATGCAAGAAAATGGCTTTCCAAAGGACTTTCTCTTTTTTATATAGGATTTAAAAAAGTAAAAGAGGTTGAAATTCCAGAAGAAGTGTATAAACTGTATCCTTTAGCAGAACTTAAGGAGGAAGCTCCTTTGCCGGAGATTATTTTACAAACTTCAAAAGAAGTAAATTTTCAGGAAATTGCAGAGAAATGGGAAAGAGGAGTAAATTATAAAGACGATAGAGTAGTAATAAAAATTATGGATATATATACCAAAAAAGATGGTATCCTTGTGGATGTGCTTGTTTCTGAAGGAACGCTTTTACAAAGGTTTTTTATTTCTATTACTCCTCATCCTGTAGGGATAATGATAAAAATACATGAATCAGATAAACCCGAACCAACCAGAGGTGTTCACACAGCAGTCTGCATTTTAACCAAAAATCTTCTTTCTTTTTTTGAAGCAAGGTTATACAAATCTACATGTAAAGAATCTATCTTAAAAAAATTTTTAGAATAAAAACTAAAGCTCTGTTTTTTCCTTAGGGTAGTAGTCCAGCACTTTAATTTTGGGATATTCTATTTTTTTTAGAACAAGTCCCTGAGGTGGGGCGGGAGGGGGGGCTACGCTTCTATCGCGGGCATCCATAATTTTTTTGAAATCTTCTACAGTAAGACTTCCCTTCCCAACTTCCACCAGAGCCCCTACTATGTTTCTTACCATATATCTCATAAATCCTTTTCCAGTTATTTCAAAAACCCAGGTATGTTTTTTACCTGTTGCTCTTTTTATTTCAGCACTATACACTGTTCTTATAGTTGATTTAAGATCTGTTCCAGATTTTCTAAAACTGGCAAAATCTTTTTCTCCTATTATAAAAGGAAGACAGGCTTTCATTGCTTCTATGTCAAGTTTTTCCGGAACCCAATAAGTATAGAGTCTTAGCAGAGGATTTCTAACCGGATGGTTATATATGTAATAAGCATAGGTTTTTTTCAGGGCGTCTCTTTGAGAGTGGAATTTCAAATCCACCTCTTCTATTCTCCATATTACTATGTCTCTGGGTAATAAAGAATTTACTGCTTTAAAGATTATTTCCAGAGGTCTTTCAGAAAGGGTTAAAAAATGTGCCACCTGATAAAGGGCATGCACTCCTGTGTCTGTTCTACCTGCGCTTTTAAGTTTTACTTTATGTCCAAGTATTTTCGAAAGTGCTTCCTGAATGGTTCCCTGAACTGTTGGTCCTTTAGGTTGAATCTGCCATCCAAGATAATTCGTTCCATCATAAGCAATAAATAATCTCAAATTTCTTAATTTGATTTCACTCATATTTATCCTCCGAATTAGAGAGTTTTTATATATTTAATCACGAATAAGAACTTGACAAGTAGCAATTTTAAAATATTTTATAAAAAGATAAATTTAAACTTTTCGAGTTTCGGGGCGTAGCTCAGTTTGGTGGAGCGCTGGCTTCGGGAGCCAGAGGTCGTGGGTTCGAATCCCACCGCCCCGACTCTGTAACCTTCTTGAATTTTAATGCAAGAAAAAACTAAAGAAAAAATCTTAAAGTCTGCATTAAAACTTTTTTCAGAAAAAGGTTTCCTTGGTGCCACAACAAAAGAAATAGCTAAAAACGCAGGAGTTTCAGAAGTCACTTTATTCAGACATTTTTCCTCAAAAGAAAAACTCTTTGAAGAAGTGATAAATCGCTATTCCTTTCTTCCCAAACTTAAAGAAGTTCTTCAGGAAGCAGAAAAACTTCCTTACCCAGAATCATTGAAACTTATTGCAGAAAGTTTCCTGGAAGTTCTGGAAATGAAAAAAAGCCTTGTCAGAATTATGCTTTCAGAAAAACATAGATATCCAGAAAAAATAAAAAAAATTTATAAAACCATTATAGAAAACATCTTTCAGCTTTTATCTTCTTACTTTTCCTCTCTGCAGGAAAAAGGTATCCTTAGAGAATTTGATACTAAATATGCATCCATGGCTTTTCTCGGAATGTTTTTTTCCTATTTTTTGTGGAAAGGTGGAGAAGAAAACAAAATTTCTTCTGAAGATGAAGATGTAATAAAAATATTTACAGATCTCTTTACTTATGGCACAGTAAAAAAATAACACCTCTGGAAATTAAAAAAACATGTCTTAATTTTTAAATCGTATGGATCAGGTGGGATTTGGTTTTATCTTACAGGTATTTTTATCTTTTATTGCTATAATGAATCCTGTAGGAAACACACCTATTTTTTTATCTCTGGTAAGTCATCTTCCTGAGGAAGAACACAGAAGAGTAGCTTTAAATGGGGTTCTTTTTGCTTTTGGAGTGGTGCTTGTATTTACTCTTGGAGGTAATATAATTTTTAGACTTTTTGGCATAACTCTTCCTGCTTTTAGAATTGCAGGTGGTATTCTTCTTTTTATGATTGCGTATCATCTGGTAAGAGCTAAAAGATCCCATCAACATCACCCTACAGAAGAAGAACATCCTATTAAACAGGATCTTCAGGAACTGGAAGAAGAAGCAAAAGATATTGCTATAACTCCTCTTGGAACCCCTATCCTTGCAGGTCCTGGAACCATAACCACTGCTCTGTCCCTTGTTGGTAAAAAAAGCGACTTTTTAAGTATATTTGTGGTAATATTTATATTTGCTCTGGTATGTCTTCTGACTTATCTATGTTTTATTTATGGAGAACTTTTAACAAAAAAACTTAAACCTTCTGCTATAGGTGCAATGACAAGACTTATGGGACTGATTCTTTCAGTGGTAGCTGTTCAAATGGTAATAGAAGGTCTCAGCGAGGTAGTGCTTCAAATAGTAAAAACGCATCACCTTTAATCCTTGGATTGTATCTGTAACAAGTCTTTTAGGATGAAGTCTTTTAGGATGATATAAATTTTCTTTTAAATCTTTCTTTTTTTTCTTTTAATACTATAATTTTATAATACATGACATTCCGCAATTTTAAGCTCTATCTAAAAAACATATATAAAGCTTTTTTTAAAAAAATACAAAAAGATGAGATTTTTGTCTTTGCTCAGGCTTTAACATATACCACGCTTTTAACCCTTATCCCTGTTCTTGGATTGATAGTTTCCATTGCTAAGTCTTTTATTCCCCAGCAAAAAATAATTGATGAAATTTTTATGAATTTTACTAAATATCTTACCCCACAGGCTACATCTAAAATAATAAAAGTAATTACTCAGCTCATAGATAAGCTTGAAACTTTTCCTCTTGGAAAGTTCAGTATAATAGCTTATTTTTTCATGAGTATTGGTTTACTTTTTCAAATAGAAGACGCTTTAAACAAAATTTTTCAAAGTTCAAAAAGAAGAACATTTATTCAAAGAATAACTTTTTACTGGTTATGCATGACTCTTACTCCTTTTCTCTTTTTGTTACCTGTAATTTTTCACTCTTATTTTGGTAATTTATTTACCACTTCTTCTGTGCTTCTTATAACTGTGCTATTTTACCTTATGTATGTTTATTTTCCTGCAAGGAAAGTTTCTAAAAAAGAAGCACTCATAGGAGCTGTATTTTCCACTATTCTCTGGGTTTTAACTTCTTATCTTTTTGGTCTTTATGTAAAATACGCTGTTTCTCTTTCTAAAATTTATGGATCTTTAATAGCTTTTCCTCTTTTTCTTATCTGGATTTTTACAAACTGGCTTGTATTTCTTATAGGAGCAGAAATAGTAATCCTCCTCGAACAGAAAAACTGGAAATCTCCTGTGGATTACATACCACCTGTGTGGCTTAAGTTATACCTGCTTTTTATCATAGGGAAAGCTTTTAAAAATGAAAAGGTTTTAAATCTTAATCAACTTTCACAGATATTAAATCTTCCACCTTCTATCCTTGAACCTCCTCTGGAAGAACTTGAAAGAGAAGGTTTTATCTCTCTTGCAGAAGAAAATATCTTTTTAACAAAACCTCCTGAAAAAATAAAAATTTCCCGTCTTTTAAAACTGGATTCCTATGAGATTCTGCGTGTTGAAGAATTAAATTTACTTTATGAAAAGATAAAAAAATACAGTCAACCTTTTTCCGGACTTACTCTTGAACATCTGTTAAATTAAGATTTTTCTCTTTAAGATATTTCAAAGCTTTTTTGGCAGCAAGATTTTCTGCTGACTTTTTTGTTATTCCCTGAGCAGTTGCAATAATTTTATTTTCCAGTTTTACAGCAACTTTAAATCTTGGATGATGTGATGGACCCGAGATTTGAATAACTTCATACTCGGGTCTTTTCCTGAATTCTTTTTGAAGAAATTCCTGCAGACGGGTTTTAAAATCTTTACATCGTTCAGAACTTAAGCCCTTTAAATAAGGAGTAAACCATTTTTTTATTCTTTCCCGCACTGTTTCCCATCCTGCTTCAAGAAAAATGGCTCCAATAAGTGCCTCCACTACTCTTGCAGAAATATTTTCTTTACTTCTGTTGTCAAGTTTTTCCTCTCTTCTACCCAGATAAATATAATCCAGAAGCCCCAGTTTTTTTGCAACTTTTATTAAAGTTTCTTTTTTAACAAGATAAGCCCTTTTTCTACTCAAATCGCCTTCTCTGTCTTTTGGGTATTTATTAAAAAGAAGTTCGGATATACAGAGATTTAGCACAGCATCCCCAAGAAATTCAAGACGTTCATTGTCTTCCGAAGCTTTGTCCCTGTAGCACATTTTATAGGAACGATGAGTAAGTGCTATTTTGAGCAGGTTTTTATCCTGAAAAGTAAAACCTATACGTTCTTCAAGGGTTTTAAGATTTTTATCCACCTTATTCTGCAACAAGAAAACCCTGTTTATATTGTTTTTTCAGTTCCTGAGCCAGTTTTACAGCCTGATAAAAATTATCTGTAAGATATATAAGCACCTTGTAAAGTTTTTTACCTCTTACTTTAGCGTATTTTATTACGACGCGCCAGAATTTATCTTCCAGTTTTAACTTCAAACTCAGAGCTCTGCTGAACTTGGAAAATGCTCCCACCTGAAAGTAATAATGTTTATGAGGATTAATCCTTATTTCTCCAGGAGTAACTGCCTGAAGTTTAACTTTTGCCACCCCTTTTTTAATAAGTCCTATTTTCTTGGCTGCTGCATAGCTCAGATCTATACATCTGTTTTTTACAAAAGGTCCTCTATCATTTATTCTCACCACTACCTGTTTTCCATTTTCCAGGTTTGTTACAAGAACATAGGTTCCAAGTGGTAAAAGTTTATGTGCAGCTGTATAAGCATACATATTATAAGGTTCTCCACTTGCAGTTATTTTTCTGTGGAATCCTGGACCATACCAGGATGCATAGCATACTTCTTCATAACCTCTGGCATCTGGAAGAGGATAATAAGTTTTTCCATTTACTGTATAAGGTTTGAGCTTATTTGGAACGCGCTGAATAGTAACTGGTTTACTTCCACAGCTTGAAAGAAACAACCCCCCCAGGGTAAAGAGAAACAAAAATAAAATTCTCATGCCTGAGAAAGAAGTTTACCTGCTTTTTTAGCAAAATAAGTAATAATTAAATCAGCACCAGCTCTCTTTATAGAGATTAAACTTTCCCATAAAATTCTTTC
>CAZWTB010000128.1:0-7633 GCA_964636875.1 uncultured Thermodesulfatator sp. | reverse complement strand
TCCTACTTTTTGAAGGAGTTTTAAATATTCTTTAGCAGTAACATTTTCAGGATTAAGGATAAGAACATCTTTAAAAAGACTTTCTGCATATACGAACTTTTTTTGATGATAAAGAGAAATCGCGAGTTCGTTTAAAAAGTTCACATCTGTAGGATATATATATAGCATTTTTCTTGCTACTTTTTCACAGGCAGAATACTTTTTTTGCATCCTTAAAACATAACATAGTCTGAGATTAGCGTAGTAATTGTAGTAATCTATTTTTAAAATTCGATACATGAGAGTTTCTACTTTGCTCCATTTTTTTTGAGCAAGAAGAGGTAAGCTAAGTCCCAGGATTGCTTCTACAGAACTTGGAATAGCTTTTAATGCTTTTTTATAATGTTTTTCAGAATTTGCGTATTTACCCGAAAGATAATAAAGCCATCCGAGTCTGAGATTTATGGTATATCCTTCAGGATATGTTTTATAAACGAACATAAGAGCTTTTATAGCGTCTTTATAATCCTGAGTTTTTTCATAAAGATAGGATTTTGTGTAAGCGCTTTTAATTTCCTGATAGCTCATACCAAATGCTGGTAACACATTTATAATGCATAATAGCAGAAGCAACAACCCCGCTTTTTTTAAGTTTTTAAACATTTTTTCCTCCTGCTAAGCATCTCTATTATAGACTTCACAGAACTTTTTGTAAAGCTCTCCAGATGAGCCTGCTCTGGGATCTTACTATCCCTTCCATAGGATTGTAAAAAAGTATGTTTTGCTCTATTAGAAATCTTAAGACTTTTCCTTTTACTTCTTTATATTCTCTGCTCTCCCTTTCTTTAAATTTATCTAAAACTTTCTTTATTTCTTCAACTTTTGGTCCCTGCTTTTCTCCCTCTTCTATCAAATCTAACATCCATTCAAGCTTCGTCACTTCGTCCTTTAGCATTCTTTCAAGTGCTTCCTTCTCCCTATATCCTCTCTTTTTTTCTTCATATAAACTCACCATATCTCCGGGTTTTCCTCCTATATACTCCCATATCAGTTCCTTATCCTCAAATCCAAATGCTTCGTAAACTTCAAAAGCTTTCTCTTTATCCATGTCATCTACAAGAAAATATTTTGCCCTCCCCTCAAGCCTCGCTCCACTATACACCATGTCTATAAACAAACAATCACTCGTTGCACAA
This sequence comes from uncultured Thermodesulfatator sp., assembly GCA_964636875.1. Classification (GTDB taxonomy): domain Bacteria; phylum Desulfobacterota; class Thermodesulfobacteria; order Thermodesulfobacteriales; family Thermodesulfobacteriaceae; genus Thermodesulfobacterium. Next base: position 6,458 of record CAZWTB010000128.1, on the reverse strand, counting down.
AGAACATGGCAAAGATGTTTTTCTTTAGTCATTCCTATCAAAAAATTAAAAAGTCCGTTTAATACAGATCTCCCTGCTGTATTTACCACTTCTTTTATCGTCTGCATCTCGTCAAGTATAAACACAGGTTGATAACCTTCTGCTTTTATCCCTTCAAAGTATTCTTCCAAATATCCAAATATATCTTCCACCTTTTCAACCCTTTTAAAAAGCAAATCAAATATATTTTCTGGTATAGGTATTCCTCTTAATTTATGTAAAGCCTTTGCCCCTGTTTTTAAAATTTCTTTTATAAATTCCCCTATTTCTTCACTAATCAATCCTCTTTTTACTTTAAAAAGAACTCTTATTAAATCATCTACACTTTGCACATCCCTCCATCTGAAATTTATATAAAAAATAACATAATCTTCTGGTAGTTCTTCTATAACTTTCATAAGCAAAGCTGTTTTTCCACTGTTTATAGGTCCATAAACAAAATAAAGAAAATTTGGCTCCCCTGAAAGTATCCTCCTCAGCTCTTCCTTTTCCCTCTCCCTGTTATAAAATGGCATTTTTAGTTTACTAAAACTTAAAACTAAAAGCTAAAGTTAAAATATCCTGATATGCTTTTTTATTTTCTTCGTAATAAGGATTCCAGCTATAGTTAATAGAGAGGTAATACTTTTTGTTTATAAAGTAACCTGCCTCTACAAGGGCTCCATTTTCGTATTTTTCAGTAAGATTATATACCACAAACCCTCCATTTTTTACTGCAAAAATCTGTTCCCCTATCCAGCCTCCAATTTTTAAATAAATTTTTCCTTTATAATATCTTAAATCTCCCTCCACCGAATAATAACCTTTTTTATTAAGTCCAAGTTCTTCACTTTTACTGAGAAAGATAGAGTATTCTAAAAGATCCAAATACAGAGCACCAAATTTAGCATTGTAGAAAAGTTTGGTTGTAAAGTGAGGAGTTAGTTGTAACACCGTAAACCTGGGATTATTAGGATAATAACTTACATACAGACTTCCTCCAATACTCCATCTGAATGCATAAGGATACTTTTTTTGAAAGAAAGAGCGTGTTATATCTCCCAAAATAGTAATAGCTCCATCAGAAAGAGCATCAGTTGAATCTATGTAGTGAAAACCTCCTGTAAAACTCCATTTTTTTACAAGTTGATATACATTAGAATACAAAATAGTGTAATCAAGTTGCTTAATAGCTTTATCCTGTTTTTGTTCTATATAAGTATAACTTATTGCTCCCTGAAAATTATTATAATAACCTTTCCAGACACTTAAGTATCCTGTTGTAACAAGTCCCCAGCTTTTATAAGGCGAATTTTTGTAGTTTATAAAAGTTTGATAAACAGTTGGATAAAAACCCCAGTTTGATAAAAATTTTTTACTCTGGTAACCAGTTTCTTTTCCCAAAGCAATTTGATAAATGCCAGAAAAAAATAAAAAAAAACTTAAGATTAAGAAGATTTTTTTCACTTTTCCTCCCTTATTCTTGAAATTTTTACATCCTCAAAAACGATTTCTTCAAATCCGTAATCATAAGCAAGTTTTACTTTTGCTTTTTTTACCTCTCCCTGCATAATTATTTTTGATTCCAGTTCTTCTAAGTCTATATATCTTCCTTTAAATTTTACCTCAAATAGGTCGTTTTTAAAAGAGGAAAGAAAAAGAAAAAGTTCTCTTTTCCAGGAAGACAGCGTGGAAAGAGGAAGATAATCCTGCCATACGAGATTTTCTTTAAAAGACAGGGGAAGCTTGGGAACCGCAAAAAAGAAAAACTTTAAAGGAGAAGCAAGATCTCCTTCCATGGAATAAAAGTAAAAAGTAGAGTGGTAAATTCCAAAGTAAAGCCTGGCTTTCCCATCGGTAAGATAAAAAGTGCCGTCAGGAGCCATTTTTACCACTACTTCTATTACTTTTTCTAACCCTTTTTTGTTTAAATACTTAACGAGAAACTTCATTTTTTGATCTATAAGAAGATTTAAACGATTAAAAAGAGACTTTTCAGGAAAAACAGGAGCCACCTTTTCTCCTTTTTGAGGAACTCCCAGATCTTTAAACTTATTATTTATCGTATAAGAGACAAAGGAAAAAGGCACTGTTGGAGCACCGGGATTGGGAAGAAGCTGAACCTGGATGTGAATGTGAGGCTGAGGTGAGTATCCAGAATTTCCACAAAAACCAAGAAGCTTTCCCACACTTACAAAATCCCCGGGTTTTACTTTTATGGAATTTTTCTTAAAGTGACAGATTAAAACATAAAAACCTCTGCTGTCCTGAATAATTACATAGTTTCCCCAGTTATTTTTTTTGTCAACTTTTCCCGGTGAATTATCTTCAAGCGTATTTACAACATCTATTACTTTACCTTCAACAGGAGAGAGCACAGGTTTTCCAAAAGCATAATAATCTTCAAGAAAACTACCTTCTCCAGAATAGGTTTTGCCTTCTTCGTCAGTGATTACGAAGTCCACTGCATACTTCCAGGCTCCCTTGTGCGTCCATTCTCCGTCAAAACTCTGCCACACAGCCCACTCCCCTGAAAAAGGAAGATGTATTTCTCTTCCTGTAAAAGGGAATCTTTTAATATAAGTTAAATAATGATCCAGAGTTCTTTCAGGAGTTCCACGATATAGCTTGGTTGCATAATAATAATTTAAACTTACTATTACATAAAGAAAAAGCAGAGACACCATGTTAAAAGGCAGAGCAAAAACAGGAACTCCAAAGTTTTCCCACACGACTTTAAGTCCTTCTACTACAGGCACGGAGATAACAGAAGAAACGATTGCAAACTCATAGCTTTTTAAAGAAGGAATTAAAAAAACCCCGCCTATTGCCATAGAGGTTAAAATGTAATTAAACGCTGAAGTGTCTAAAAAAGCCTGATAAAAAGACCCGGAAAGTATTCCCTTTACAAAGACGCCTGAAAAGTAACCTATAAGACTCAAGAGTGTTAAAATTCTGGATACATAAAGAAGTATAATGAAGATTATTATTCCTGCAATGCAGTGCGGAAGAAAAAAAATTGCTCCAAGAGACTTGAAGTATCCTGTCAGAAAGACCGGTAGATTTAATTCCAAAAAATAAGAAAAAAACCGATGAGGATAAAGATTATAAATGAAAAGATTTGAAAACTTGGATGACGCAAGATATAAAAGAGAACTCGTTATTACAAAAGGAACACTTAAAACCGGAAGTTTAAAATAATAGGAAAATGTAGAAGCTAAAAAATAAGTAAGAATAAAAGTAAAAATTCCTGCTATGGCAAAAAAAAGAACACTTATAGGAGTAGCTTTAAAAAGATAGCCAAGAGAAAGTCCAACCAGAAGAGGATTGTATATATAATACTCAAGTTTTAAGAACTCTTTTTTAAATCCAAGAGCCCTTGCAAATACATAAGCAGAAACTACAGATATAAAACCAGCAATTCCAAGGTTTGGATCAAAGAAACTCAGAAGAAGGATAACAAAACCGCAAAAAAGATTAGAATTAAAAAGAACCTCTGCATAGCTTTTTACAACCGGCAGAATATATTCTTCAGGTTTTTTCATTTTAATTTAGTTTTAATCTTTCAGGAAGTTTTTCTCTTTTTACTATATCAGAAAGATCTTCAGCTTCTCTTATAAGATCAACTTCGCCTTTTTCTCCTACGAGAACCACAGCAGGTCTATACCTTATAAATTGCATCCACTGGGTTACATTATAAGCACCAACAGGAGAAAGTATGAGTCTTGTTCCTCTTGGAAGAGGAGGAAGATAAACCATATCGTCAACTACATCTATGTTCATACAAAGTGGTCCGTAAAGGATACAGGGCTCTGCTGGTCCATGCACTTCCCTGTCTATTTCCACATTAAAATGATACCAGAAAGCAGTAAAAAGTAAGTTCACTCCTGCATCAAGAACATAGGCTTTTTTCCCATCTGGCATTCTTTTTACTGCGTGGACAGTGGTGATGAGAAAACCCGCTTCATCCACTATGTATCTACCACTTTCTATTATTAACTTTGGATAATCTCCAGACTTCACTCCTGAAAGCAGGGCATTGCAAATCTTTTCTGCAAATTCCTCTATAGAAGGCACAGCTACATCCGGAGATAAATAAAGTCCTCTTAGCCTTATTCTCGAAGGAAATCCCCCTCCAATGTCAAGATACTCTATCTTAAAATCAAACTCCTCTTCGATTCTGTAAGCAAATTCGAGCATTTTTAAAATCTCCTTCTCGTATGCAGAAGGTTCAAGGATAAAAGTTCCTATGTGCGCGTGAAGACCGTTTAAGATTATTTTTCCACCAGAGGCAATCCTTTTTACTGCGCTTTCTGCCTGTCCTGTCTCGAGGTTAAATCCGAATCTGCTCCACTGAGGATGAATTCCGGTATCCATGTTTATTCTTAATCCTGCTTTAACCTTTGTGCCAAGCTCATCTGCAACTTTTTCAAGGTCAAGTATTTCTTCAAAGTGATCAATGTTAATTCTTGCTCCTTCTTTTACTGCCTTTTTTAAAAATTCGTATGGTTTGTAAGGACCATTGTAAATGATCTTACTTCCGGGTATCCCCAGTCTCCTCGCCTTTTCGTATTCAAATTCAGAAACTACCTCTGCTGTTTCTCCTTCACTGTGAAGTATTGCGCAAATTGCATCAAGATAGTTCGTTTTGTAAGACCAGCTAAATTCCACATTTGGATACCTTAGAGAAAATGCATTCTTTAATTCTCTAAACTTTTCTCTGAGCCTTTTTTCTGAAAAAACAAAAAGAGGGGATCCAAATTTCTGAACGAGTTCTTCTATTGGCACCCCGTCTATGTCCTTTCTCACGAGCTTTCTGTAAATTGAACCAGCTTTTATAAATTTATTCATCAATCCTGTTTTTAACTTTATTATAGCTGGCTTTTCGTATTCTCTTTTCATAGTTTGCCTCCCTTTTTGATTTTAAATTTCTCCTTTTAAGACGACTTTTTGAAAAACTTCCATGTCTGTTACAAGGTCATCGGTGAATCTTATGTAAAGTTTACCAGCTTTGTAATCTGAATCTCTTTCTGGTTCCATGTTTAGTGCAGCTTTTAAAAGACGAAGAGGAAGGTTAATCCCCACGCCTGTTGCAAAGTAAATCCAGGCAGGAAACCTTGGATTAACCTCTATTAAATAAACATCTTCGTCTTTAACTATGCATTCAAATTCAAAAGCCCCTTTCCACTTAAATTCTTTCACGAAATTTTTTGCAGATTGTAGAAGTTTTTCGTGTTTTATGGTAACTCCTGTCCAGATTTTTCCAAGAGCAGTAATCCAGAGTTTTTTAATACCAAGAAGTCCGAAGTCTCCACCTTCTCCATCACCAACTCCAACCACATTCATTTCTTCTCCCTGAACTACTTCCTGAACAATAATCGGATATCCCCATTCGTTTACTATAGAATTAAAGTAAGAAGTTGCTTCAGAGATATTAAAAGCCCTGTAAGCCTTGTAAAAAACACCTTTTATCATTACAGGAAATCCGATTTTTTCAACTGCAGAAACGAGTTCTTCGTAAGAAGTAACCACTTCTGTCTTTGGAACCTTAACCCCTATTCTTTCTGCTATTTCAGGAAGTTTGTCTTTACTTCTGAGTTTAAATTGTTCTTCATCTGGAAGAAATGTAAAAATTCCAGCGTCTTTTAACTTTTGAGAATTCTTTATAAGAATAGGGAGTTCTGCATCAAGACAGGGAATTACCGCTTCAAGTCCGTGATTTTGTTTGATGTAAAAGAGCCTTTCCAGATAGGGGACTTCTCCTTCAGAAGGATAGGGCATGAGAAAACTCTTGTCAATAAGCCAGTTCATGTAAATTCCTGGCTCCATTGCATCATAAGCAAGTCCCCACACTTTAACTTCCAGATCTCCTTCTTTTAAACTTTTAGCTATTCCTACTCCTGGTCCAGGATTATCCACTGCATTAATTCCAGTTATACCAACTTTTATCATTTTTCTCCTCCATAAGCATCAGCCTTTAATTTTTTGATTAAAAAGTATATTTTTTGAGGGGAAGTATTATTTATTTCTGCTATTTTTTTTAAATTCATATCAAGTGAAGGCACTTTTATGCCTTTTTCTTTGAAAAAAAGTTTCAAGTCTTTTTCAGAAATACCAAGTTTCTTACACCAGACTCTTAAACTCAAAAGTTCTGCATGAGGAAAAGGAGGTCTGGGTAGTTCTTTTTCCCAGGATTTTTTTACAGATTCTTTAAACTTTATTAAACAACTAAAAGGAGGAAGTTCTTTAACCGCACTTATACCAATCAAGAAAACAATTAAACACACTCCTGCAAGAAGTTTAAGTTCTTTTAAATATCGTTTAAAAATTTTCCAGTTTAAAAAAAGATGAAGAAAGAGAAAAACGGTAAGTAAAAAAGTAAAAACGATGTGAATTGCCTCCCAGTTGTCTTTATTTAAACTTAAAAATTTCCAGTTACT
>CAZWTB010000127.1:0-2392 GCA_964636875.1 uncultured Thermodesulfatator sp. | reverse complement strand
TCCCCCTTAAACCCTTCTAGGAGGAGAGAGAATCTGTTAAAGTGCTCCCCCAGGCGGGGGAAACTTTGTTTTTCCTTGTTAGGGTAGGGTGAGAAATGGATTCTGACCTCCCTTTACACCCTTTTACAAGAATTTCTGCTTATAAGAATTTACCATTTTAAGGCTCTATTGAAAATTTAAAACTTTAACTTTATCCTTTCTTCGTTCGTTACTCCTTAAAATTCCCCAAATTTCCCCCTCGAAAAGCGGGATCCATTGCTAATTTTCGAGCATCTTAACCGTGTTGCAAAAAGATCGGACGCTTTTGGTGAAATCGCATTTTATTTTCTCCCACTCTTCTTGAGACAAAGGCTGTCCTTCAGAAATCATTACTGTTTGATTCTCAGCATCTTTAAAATAGGTCAGCGCCTTTAAAAGGCTTTTCTGAAGCGCTGAAGAAAATCGATACTTTGTCTGACAGAATCGCATTACATCTCTTAAAGTCCATCCGTGCTTTTTTAGTAAAAAATAAAAATCAAAAAAGTCTTTTTTCTGCCCTCGTTGAATAATGGCTACCGCTTTAGTAGCGATTAGATCTTCATCTGAGGCCAAAGGAATATGTACTTTTTCCAGTTTGATCGTTTCTAATGGTTTGAGTAATGGATAAGGATAAGAAAAAAAAGAGACAAAAACTCCCAAAATATTTCCTTGGAAAGTCCCCTTAGCAAGGCTTTCAAGACCTCCCCATTTTGACCAAAGATCGAGCAATTCTTGATCAGGGAAATTTTCTTCAGAAAATTGGGGCAGCGAAAAAAAATCTAGATCTTCTGACAAACGATGGCCATATTTTATAGCAATTGCCGTCCCACCTGTAAGATAAAATTTTTCAGTAATTCCAGATATTGCTATTAGCTCTAAAGCTTTCTCTTGTTCTTCGCTCAATTTCTTCATCAGAGACCTCTAAAATGAGCTTCCAAAACGTAAAATTTTCCCGCTTAAAGAGATGTAAATTGTCCAAAAAAATGCGTCTAAGTTCGGCTTTGTCATATATAGCCAACACTTCTAATGGATCATCATAGAGCATTCGGCGAACAAGAAGAAGGGCCGGATCGTTACATCTATCCCAATTCCAAGAATGCTTATCCATACCGAGACCTTTGCAAATTATTCTCTCTTAGTCAATACATACTTATAAGCAGGAATAATCGATATATCTATATTTTCTTTTGTATCAATAACTTTTTCTTGATCAAAAGTAATAATAATCCCCTTTTTCAATCCAAAGTATTTACAGGCTTTCTTAAGGCCTTCGATTTCCCTCTTCAAAGTATCCTCATCGTTTAGATTATAACTTACTTGAATCGCTACCTCTTCATTGACTATAAAATCACACTCCTTTTTTTCTTTGAAATAGACTAGCTTAGCCCCAGAAACTAGAAGTTCCTTGAAAATAGTGTTTTCAAGAAGTGTGCCCTTTTCCTTATCTCCTAAAAATCTTATACTTCTCAAAAGACCGGAATCTATGAGATAGACCTTCTTCTCTGCAAGCTCTGATTTGACTAGAGAATGGTAATGTTTCTTTAACAATCTTATCAAATAAATATTCTCCGCATACTCTAGATACCTGTAAAGAGTGTCCTTGCCTACTTTTATTCCTTGAGACTTGAGTTCATTGTAAATTTTGTGGACGGAAAGGATTTTACCAGAGTTTTCTACTAATCTCTTCAAAAAGTATTTCAAAACTAGGGTATCCTTGACTCTGTATCTTTCCGCAAGGTCCCGGTAAAGCATGACCTCAAAGTATTCTTGAAGGGTCTTGATCTTGAGTTCCTTGGGAAGAAAAACTATCTCCGGGAAGCCTCCAAAGGAAAGATACTCTTCAAAATAACGGATCATCTGCGCCTTTTTTTGGGGGCTATAAAAATCTCTTTGGGGATCAAAGTTGAAATCCTTGAAATAGAGAAATTCTTTGAAGTTCAAAGGAAAAAACTTCATATTTAAGGGTCCTACCCCTTAGAGAAATGGCTATCTCCTGCGAGAGAAGCTTGGAATTGGAACCCGTAAGAAAAATATTTTGAAAAACCCTATTATAAACTCTTTTCGTAAACCTTTCCCACCCTTCGGCGTTTTGAACTTCATCGAAAAAGAAGTAGCACTCCCTGACATTAATTTCCGGGTAAAGCTCACGATATGCCTGTAGGAATAAGATCCAAGGTTTGAGGCCTTAAGTCCAGTCTTTCATTTTCAAATTTAGATAAAGAATCTTTTCTATAGAAACCCCTTTTTCAAAAAGGTCTTGGATATGCTGGTAAAATAAAAAAGTTTTCCCCGCCCTTCTAGGACCTATGACGGTTATGATTTTTTCCTGAATCCAGAGGAAAGTTAAGATCCCTTTTTATCAAGGAGGGAAGAT
>CAZWTB010000126.1:0-2941 GCA_964636875.1 uncultured Thermodesulfatator sp. | reverse complement strand
AAAAGGAGAAAAGTTTAAAATTATTCCTCTTGAGATTGTTATTCTTGATTCAGATGAAAGAAAAATTAAAGAACTCAAAGTTCGCCCTCTTAAAATTTCCTGATCTCTTTTATGTCTTTTCTTTTATTGCGGGGCTCTTTCTTGCCCTATCATTCCCAAAGTTTAATCTCTGGATAACAGGATTTTTCAGTTTTTCCTTAATAATTTTTCTGAGTAAACTTTCAGAATCCTTAAAAAAGCTCTTTTTCGGGGTTTTAATATTTGGAGTTTCTTATAATTTTTTTCTTCTCTACTGGCTTATCTATACCATTGAAAAATTCGGTAAACTTCCCTTTCCAGTAGCTTTTTTACTCCTTTTCCTCCTGGCTTTTTATCTTTCACTCTACTATGTTCCTGTATTCCTTTGCTCAAAAAAACTTGGACTTTTTGATTCTCCTGATTTTTTTAAGGCCACAATTTTTTCTTTAGCTTTTGCAGGAGCAGAATTTTTAAAAAGCAAACTTTTTACGGGTTTTGCCTGGGAATCTCCCGGATATCTATTTATTCACATTTCTCCCCTTCTTCAAACAGCTTCTCTCTGGGGTATATCTGGGCTTAACTTTCTCTCAGCCCTTTTAAGCTACTTTATATTTTTTCTCCTTAACATCGCATTCCTCAGCTCACCTCTTAAAACTAAAAAACACTTCTTACTAAATCTTGCAGGATTTTTTCTTATTTTTGCACTCCTTTTTGTCTATGGAATTAAATCACAAAACCACTGGAATTCCCTTATAATAAAAGAAAAAAACACTTTAAAACTCGCCCTTCTTCAGGGAAATGTTCCTCAGGAAATTAAAATCTCTGGAAATGTAGAATATTCCATAAAAACTTACGAAGATCTCATTTTAAAAGTGCTTAAAAAAAAACCAGATGTTATTTTGCTTCCTGAAACAGCTTTAAACTTTTTCTTTCCTGTAGAAGATAGTGCAAAAAGTTTTATAGATTTTTTAAAAACACATTTAAGTGATAAAGAAATCGCAGTTATTTTTGGAACTTTTAGAGTGGGAATTTCGCAGGAAGTTAAGATTTACAATACTCTTGTAGTCTGGGAAAAAGGGGAGGTTATTGACTTTTATGATAAAGAAAAACTCGTTCCCTTTGGAGAATATGTGCCTTTGGAAGACATTTTCCCTGTTTTAAAAAAACTCTATTTCTTTGGCAATCCTCTTTCTTCTGGTTTTTCAAAAATTCTTATATTTTACAAAAAAAACAAAACCTACCGGATTTTACCGCTTATATGTTTTGAAAGTGCCTTTTCTGAGATTTCCTGCAAAAGAGCAAGATTGGGAGTGGACTTTTTGTTTGTTGCAACGAATGATGCCTGGTTTGATAACACCTCTGCACCTTACCAGCACTTTCAGATGGCAAAGGTAAGGGCTGTAGAAGTTAGAAGATACCTGGTTCAGGTTGCAAACACAGGAATCTCAGGAGTAATTGACCCAACTGGCAAAGTAGTTTTTAAAACCAGAGTCGGAGAAAAAGCGGTTCCACTTGTTAAAATAAAGTTAATTTCAGAAAGCCCTCTTTTTGTAAGAATAGGGGATGTAATGGGTTTTTGCGGAGGTGCTGTTTACATTGTTATGCTTCTATTCTGCGTCTTCAGGAAAAGGACTGCCCCAGCTAAAAAATCCTTCAGGTAAAAAACCAAGAAACCATAGAATCCTTTTTGTAAATTGAGACACTAAGTCTTCGAGTGTCCTGGGTCTGTGATAAAAGGATGGCATTGCCGGGAAAATAACTGCTCCTGCCTGAGCACAGGTTTCCATGTTTTTTATATGGATAAGATTAAGAGGGGTTTCTCTAATAACAAGCACAAGGGTTTTTTTTTCTTTTAGCATAACATCTGCTGAGCGCTGAAGAAGATTTTTTGAGCTTCCACAGGCAATAGCAGAAAGTGTTCCCATACTGCAGGGAATCACCACCATACCTGAATAACCTGAAGAACCACTTGCAGGAGGAGAAAACATCTCGTGCTCCTGATAGATTTTTTCAGCGTAATTTAAAACCTCTTTGAAAGAAATGCCAAGTTCGTATTCCCAGACCCTTTTTCCTGCCTGAGTAAAAATAACCTCAGTTTTTATACCAAGTTTTTTAGCTTCCTTTAAAAAAGAAAGGGCATAAATAGAGCCACTTGCCCCTGTTATTCCTACGAGAAGTCTTTCTTTTTTTATTTTTTCTTTTTCCATTTTTCAGCACTCTTTTTGGCAATTCTATCTGCTTTTTCGTTTAAAAGAATACCGCTATGAGCAGGAACTTTCTCAAAAATAACCTCCCTGTGAAAGTTTATCCACTTTTCTATTTCCTCCCAGAGCTCTCTGTTTTTAATAGGTTTACCGTCTTTGGTTTTAAAGCCTCTTTTTTTCCATAAAGGTAACCACTCAGTTATCCCTTTTATAACATATTCAGAATCAGAATAAATTTTTATTTTTTTTGGGATCTTAAAGTAAGAAAGAGCAAAGAGAACTGCTTTTAGTTCCATTTGATTGTTTGTTGCAAAAGGTTCACCTTCTGTAAGAATCACTTCTTTTCCGTTTTCCCTTATTATACAAGCCCAGCCAGAAGGACCGGGATTTCCAAGAGAACAACCGTCAACGAAAATTTCGACGAAATTCTCTTCCTCAGAAGAATCAGCTTTCTTTGAGTTTGTAAAAATGCAAAGTTGTTTCTCCATATTCCCTCTTATCAATTTTTTTAAAAATAAAAACTTCTTCAGGAAGTTCTATGTCGCTTCTTTCTTCTGCAATAATCAGCGTGTCTTTTTTTAAAAGAGATTCCGGCATGTTTTCAAGGGTTTTTAAAGCAAGTTTTTTTGCATAAGGAGGCGTGATAAATATTAAATCAAAGGGTTCTTTTAATTTTCCTGCAAGTTTGGAAAGGTCTTTTGGTAGTTTCATCTGAAAAA
>CAZWTB010000125.1:0-7111 GCA_964636875.1 uncultured Thermodesulfatator sp. | reverse complement strand
AGAAGTGGAAGCTATGGAGCAATGGCAGCAGCAAATCTTGCAACTCTTTGTGGTTTCTGGGGAAAACCGGGTTGTGGAGCTATGCCACTTCGTGGACATTGTAATGTTCAGGGTGCATGTGATATGGGGGGACTTCCTTATGTGCTTCCAGGCTACAGAAAAACCTCTGATCCAGAGTTAAGAAAACTCCTTGAAAAAATCTGGGGAAAAACACCTCCTGAAGAAGACGGCTTAACTTTAAACAAGATGCTTGAAAAGGCAAAAAAAGGCGAATTTAAAGCTTTTTACATAGTGGGGTATGATATAGCAATGAGCCACTCCAACCTGAAAGAGGTCTGGAAGGCTCTTGAGAACACAGAACTGAATGTGGTGCAGGACATATTTATGCCTTTTACAGGAAAGTGGGCACATGTTATACTTCCTTCTGCATGTGTTCTTGAAAAAGAAGGAACATTTACCAATGGAGAAAGAAGAGTGCAGTATTTTGATAAAGCAATAGATCCTCCTGGATCCGCGCTTCCAGACTGGTTAATTTTAACGAAACTTGCTCAAAAACTGGGATACAACTGGGATTACAAACATCCTTCTGAGATAGCAGAGGAGATAGGCAGGGTATGGTCTGCCTGGAAGGGAATAAGTTACGATAGACTTAAAGAAAAAGGAATCCACTGGCCCTGTCCAGAAAAAGACCACCCAGGAACCCCGCTTCTTTTTACTACAGGTTTTCCAAGAAAAAAGATAAGATTAGCTTTAAGTAAGTATCTACCTCCAGAAGAAGAACCTGATAAAGAGCATCCTTTTATTCTTATAACAGGAAAAAGGCTTTCTCATTTCAGGTGTGGTGGAAAAACCAGGAGAGTAGAAAAATTAAAAAGTCTTTATCCTTATCCAGTAATAGAAGTTAATCCAGCAGATGCTGAAAGACTCGGAATTTCCACAGGGAGTTTGGTAAAGGTGAAAAATTTAAGAGGAGAGGTAAAGCTAAAAGTCCATGTAAACAAAAGAATTCCTCAGGGATATTTATTTACAGACTATCACTTTGATGAAGCTCCTGTAAACATTCTGGTTGGAGACGGAGCAGATGAATTTACAGAAACCCCGGAATATAAGGTTGTTCCTGTTAGACTTGAGAAAATCTAATAGCTTCTTTTATTATTCCTCCTCCAATAAGAAAGTCTTTTTCGTAAAAAGCACAAACCTGTCCAGGGGTTATACTTTCAACTGGTTCTGAAAATTTTATCAGGTATTCTTTTTCTCCAAGAGGTTTTATTTCCTTTACTTTAACTGACTTTGTTCTGTATCTTATCTGGGCAAAAGGGGATTCCCAGAGATTGAGTGGGAGGTGAAAGTTTGCTTCTTCAAGAATAAGTCCGTCTGCAAGAAGATCTTCTTTGTCTCCGAGATAGATTCTATTTGTTTCTGGTTCTATTTTTATTACATAAACAGGCTTGCCAAGTCTCACACCAAGTCCTTTTCTCTGACCAATAGTAAACCAGTAAAAACCTGAGTGATAACCAACGACTTTATTTTTGTAAATTATTTCTCCTTTTTTTTCAGGAAAAAGCTCTGGAAACCCGGAAAGAAATTCTTTTAAAGTTTTCCCTTTTAAAAAGCAAATATCCTGTGAGCTTTTTTTTAGCTCTATTTTTAGCTCTGTGTCTGCAAATTTCTTAGCAATTTGATAAGCCTGATGTTTTGTCATCTGAGCAAGCGGAAAGATAAGGAAGGGAATAACTTCTTTATTTATAAGGGCAAGAAAGTATGATTGATCTTTTTTTAAATCTTTTCCTCTTTTTATAAGTGGATAGCCTTTGTAATAATCTACATCTGCAAAGTGTCCTGTTGCAAATTTTTCAGCCTTTAAAACTTCTATAGCATATTTGAAACCTTCTCCAAACTTTATTTCTTTATTACATATAGCACACGGGTTAGGAGTTTTTGCGTTTTTATAAGAACTTAAAAAGTATTCTATAACTTTTTTCTCAAATTTTTTTCGTAAGTTAAGGACATAATGGTTAATTTCTAATTTTTGTGTAATTTTAGAAATTAGTGAGAGTTGAAGTTTTTGAGTGTCGGAGAGGAGAAAGGTCAGGGAGGAAAGATTATAATTTTGTTTTTTTAGAATAATAGCAGCTGTAAGACTATCACTTCCTCCACTAAGCCCCAGAACCACATTCATTATTAACAAACCTTTCTCACCACGACGTGCACCTTGCAGTTGCGAAAACGCAAGGATAATGCGGGGTGTGAAAATTACAAACCTGCTTTTATTTCTTTTACTTCTCTTTTTTGCGGATCAAAGGAGATGCCAAGTTTTATTATCTTAAATCCCTTTCCCTCAAACTTTCTCGCATAACCTTTTTCCTCTATCTGCTTAAGGGCTTCCTCTGCGCTTGCTCCTGCTTTAAATTCCATTACAAACACCTTTCCTCCCATTGTCACTGCCATGTCACCTCTACCTCCAGGACTCAGTGTCTCTGCTCTTGCATCGTATCCAAGAAGACAAAGGGTTAAGTAAAATACCGTGTGAAAAAAGCGTTCGTCTGCCTTTGTATAAAGAGAATAGGGGATCTGGGCAAAAATCTGATTAAGCTTCTCCTTCACACCCTCCCAATCCTCCCTGTAAAGTGCCTGCCCAAGCTCGTCTGCAATACCTCTTATCGATGGCTCTATTCCATAAATTCTCTCCATAAGTATCTCACTAAAACTCGTCTTCACTTCCTCATTCGGAAAACCTAATCCTATAGAATTTCCTCTTATTTCCTTTATGGTTAAATATCCACTCTGAAAAAGCAATGCTTCTATTCTTAAATGCTCAAGATCAAATGCATTAAGAAAATTTCTTGAAACATACAGATGTTCTAAATCAGGTATCAGATAACTCCGCTCTTTGAGAAGATTTACCAGAAATGTCGGTGTTGCTGTCTTAAACCACCAGTTGTCAAAATAGCCCCTGGATAAACAATACATAATAGATACAGGATTATACACTTTTACATTCCTTTCCGGAGAAAACCTGTAGCCATTATACCAGTAGCGTATTCTCTCCATACACTCCTCTCTTGTCTTAAAACCATTTCTCTCACAAAAAACTTCCAGATAATCACTAAAATATTTTTCAATTTCTTCTTCTGTGTATCCAAGAAAATCAGCATAAACTGGCTCTGCTGTAATCTCAATAAGGTTATTCCACTCAGAGAAGATAGAGACTTTTGTAAACGCGGAAACACCTGTTACAAAGACAAATTTTAAAATATCCACAACCTCAGCCCCTTTTAAAATTCCAAAAAAGTTTTTAAGAACATCCCTGTTTGCCCTGGCAATCTCAAATCTTTCCTCTCCCAATCCCAGATGGTCTATTATGGGCTTGTCATACTCATCCACAAGAATTACTACAGGCTTTTTATACTTTCTGTAAAGTTCAATTATTAGTTCTCCAAAACCTTCCTCAATAACTTCGGCACTTATTTGAACATCATAATTTTTTGCTATTTTTAAAAGTTTTCTAAAAAGAGCTTTTTCTAAATTTTGAGGAGTGTCACGTTTTATTTCATTAAAATCGAAAATCACCACGGGATGAGGTTCGAAGCTCCACTTATCATAAATCCAGAGCCCATCAAAAAGCTCTTTATTCCCTCTAAAAAGTTCTTTTAAAGTGTTTATGGTAAGGGACTTCCCGAATCTCCTTGGTCGGGATAAAAAATAACAGCTTCCCTCTGTAATTAAACGGTAAATCCACTTTGTTTTATCTACATAAAGCTTGTTTTCAAGTCTGATCTTTCTAAAAGAAGATGTATCAAGTGGTAAAAGTTTCATTTTTAAAAACTCCTTATATTTTTCCATAAACTTTTTCAAATTTTAACACTTTTTTTAAACATTTTCAATTTTTTATCATCTTAAACATTGTTTCAACCGGAAAGTCCTTTGGGTTTTAAATTTAGAGGATAAAAACGCGGGAATAGTGTGGGGTGTGGGATAGGGTTGACAGATGGGGTTTATAGGATATGTTTGAGTTAAATATAAACTAAAAAACTAAAAGGGTAGGGGGATAAAGGAGGATACGATGGAAAAAGAAATTCTGGTTGGAATAATAGTGGGAAGTAAATCTGATCTTTCCTATGTAGAAAAAGCTAAGGAAATTTTAGAAGAGTTTGGAATTGGATATGAAGTAGTAGTGGCTTCTGCACACAGAACCCCTGAAAAAGTAAGAAAATATGTTAAAGAAGCTGAAAGCAAAGGAATAAAAGTTTTAATAGCTGGAGCAGGGCTTTCTGCTCATCTCCCAGGAGTTTGTGCTGCCCATACAACTTTACCTGTTATTGGGGTTCCGATTCCTGCAGGTCCTCTAAATGGTATAGATGCACTTCTATCGATTGTGCAAATGCCCAAAGGAATCCCTGTAGCAACTGTAGGAATAGGAAACATGGCTAACGCGGTTTACCTTGCACTAAGCATTCTTGCTTTGAGTAATCCAGAAATAAAAGAAAAGTTAAAAAATTATCGTAAAAAACTTGCTGAGTTCTGAAATTTTATCCTATCCAAACCACTTTTTTAAAACTAAAAATAGCCTCGAGATAAAGATCTGTTCCTGCTCGATGTCCCACTTGTAATTTGTCCTCAAGATTAAAATACTTTAAACAGGTTCCGCATGTAAAAATTTCAACTCCTTTTTTTTCAAGCTCTTTAATAACACTTACAAATTCTTCTTCTGTAGTAGTAAGAAATACACCTTTGTTCATAAAAAAAATTCTATCAGGAAGAAGTTCATGAACAAGCATGGTCTCAAAAAAGCCTTTCATAAGTATTTTCCCGAGCTCTTTTTCCTCTCCAATTCTGTTTGAAGTAATTATTAAAAATAAGTTCTTTTGACCTTCTTTCTGTTGATCCAATTCACAGGAAATAGGAACTTCCTTAGATGTGGAAGATGTCTTTTTGATCTGGATTATATAGTAATTTTCTTTCTGAGAAATCGAAACTATTTGATGCCCCTGAAAATTTACAAACTTTTGAACATTTTTTAAAGATACTTCATTGTCAACGAGAACCTGTATTTCTTCTCCCTGAGAAATACTTTCAAGAGCCTGTTTTGTTTTTAAAACAGGCTGGGGACAGGGAAGTCCTCTTGCATCAACGATGTGCATGTTTACCTCCTGCAAAAATTTGTTTTTAATTTTAAATCAACCTTACAAAAAGTCTAATTAAAAGTTTAAATAAATTAGTAAAAAATTAATAGATAAAAATTTAAGATTGACAACAAGTGAAAAAAAAAGTAGAATAATTTTTAAAAATTAAAAAAGAATAGTAAATGGAAAAGTTTGTATTTAAACCGATTGGTTATGTAAGAACCGATACTCAGGAAATTCCAAGACACTGGAGTTATTCTGAAGTTGAAGGAGAACTTGTTATTTTTCCTGAATACGAAAAAGGATTAAAAGACATAAAACCCGGAGATAGGATTGTTGTTCTGTTTGTTTTTCACAAATCTCCGGAGTTTGAAGAAAAGTATTTAATTCAAAAACCTCCGCACAGAAATGAATATCTTGGAGTTTTTAGCACATGTTCTCCAAGGAGACCGAATCCAATAGGACTTTCTGTTTTAGATGTGCTGGAAGTAAAAGGGAATGTGATAAGGGTTAAAAGGATAGATATGTTTGATGGGACGCCGATACTTGATATAAAGCCTTTTAAGAGTTATTCAGTATCCTGACAAATTTTTTTTTATTTTCATCAATAACTTCCGATAATGTATATTATGTAAAATAAAATTGCAAAATTTATTTCTTCCATATATTCTCCTATTTTCGGATTACAAGCCTAATTCTTCAGGGGTTGCAATGTAGCCAAGAACAGCACTTGCTGCAGCAACTGCTGGACTTGCAAGATAAACCTCACTTTCAGGATGCCCCATTCTTCCGATAAAATTTCTATTAGTAGTGGCAACTGCTCTTTCTCCTTCTGCAAGGATTCCCATATGTCCTCCGAGACAGGGTCCGCAGGTTGGCGGCGAAACTATTGCCCCTGCCTCAAGAAATACCCTGATAAATCCTTTTTTTAATGCCTGATAATAAACAGAAGGTGTTGCAGGAATAATGATGCATCTTATATTTGAATTCACCTTTCTTCCTTTTAAAATTCTGGCAGCAAGCTCAAGGTCTTCAAGCCTTCCATTGGTACAGGAACCAATTACTACCTGATCAATATAAATCTTTTTAGAAAGTTCTTTAACAGGTTTTACATTAGATGGAAGATGAGGAAGAGCAACCACTGGCTCTATTTTTGAAACATCATATTCCCTTACTTCACAATACTTTGCCCCTTTGTCTGCTTTAAGTTTCCTTATTTCCTTTTTATATCTATTTCTCAGATAAGAACAGGTTTTTCTGTCAACCTCCATAAGTCCAACTTTTGCCCCAGCTTCTATTGCCATATTTGACATAGTGAAACGCTCTGCCATAGAGAGCTGCTTTATCGCCTCTCCAGTAAATTCCATAGCTTTATAAAGTGCTCCATCAACTCCTATGTCCCCTATTGTATAAAGAATTAAATCTTTACCAGTTACCCAGGGGTTAAGCTTTCCGTAATAAATAAATTTAATTGTTTCAGGAACTTTAAACCAGGTTTTTCCTGTAATCCAGGCAGCTGCAAGGTCTGTTGATCCCACTCCTGTTGCAAAGGCTCCAAGAGCACCGTAAGTGCATGTGTGACTGTCTGCTCCTATTACTACATCCCATGGACCAACCAGTCCGAGCTCAGGTAAAAGCGCATGTTCAATTCCACAATTCCCTCCTTCGTAATAATGCACTATTCCATACTTTTTTGCAAACTCTCTACAAAGTTTTACCTGCTGAGCACTTTTTATATCCTTATTAGGAGTAAAGTGATCCATAACAAGCGCTATTTTTTCTGAATCAAATACTTTGTTTATCCCGGTTTTTTCAAAAACTTTTATAGCAAGAGGAGCTGTTATGTCGTTTGCAAGGGTTAAATCAACAGGAACCTCAACAAGTTCTCCTGGTTCAACACAAAACTTGCCACATTTTTCAGCAAGTATTTTTTCTGCCATAGTCATGGGATACTTCTTCATCTTTCAGCTCCTTTTAATACTCCTTTT
>CAZWTB010000124.1:0-22880 GCA_964636875.1 uncultured Thermodesulfatator sp. | reverse complement strand
CTTCGGCAGCTTCTTTAAACTTTTCTTCGGCTTCTTTATTTCCTTTGTTTCTATCAGGGTGATACTTCATTGCAAGTTTACGATAAGCCCTTTTTATTTCTTCTTGGGTGGCATTTCTTGGCACACCTAATATTTTATAATAATCTTTTGGCATTTTCTTCCTCCTCCTTTATGGCAGAAATTTTGCCTGAATACACTAAAAAAATAATTTCTTGGTGATAAAAAATCAAGAATAAATTTTTAAAAATTTAAAAAAACTTTTTAATTAAGCAATATTAAGAAGGGAGATAAAGATTTGATCTCTGGTGAATTTTAGTAAAATCAATTAAAAAGAACGGGGTTGTAAAAACTGAAAAATGTAGTATGATTATGAAATAAAGGAGAAGGGGCGGTTAGCTCAGGGGTAGAGCGCCATCCTCACACGGTGGAGGCCGCTGGTTCAAATCCAGCACCGCCCACTTCCTCCTCGCTCCCTTATTAACAAAATAAAAAGGGGGCCTTTAAAAGACCAGGAGGAGGTTAAATATGCTGGAATATCGCCCTGTTAAACGTTTCCGTAAATGGGAAACTCTATTTATAATTCATCCGGATAAAGTAGAGGAAAAAGATCAGGTTCTTGAAAAAATTTCAGAAATTATTAAAAGCAAAGAAGGAGACATTTTAAAAATCGATGAATGGGGAATGAGAAAACTCGCTTATCCCATTCAGAAAAAAAATCAGGGGTATTATGTGTATATTGAATTTTTTGGTCTTGCAGAACTTCCTAAGGAGCTTGAAAACTTTTTTAGAATTGACGAAAGAGTAATAAGATTTATTATAGTTAAGCTTCAGGATAGATATAAACCAGAAGAAACAAAAGAAGAAAAAGTAGCTTAAAATTTTAATAAAAAGGGGGATTGGAAATATGAGTAACAATGTGGTTGTAAAAAAGAGATATTTTCCGAGAAAAAAAGTATGTAAGTTTTGTGCAGATCCCAGTCTTGTTATAGACTACAAAAATCCAGAAGTTTTAAAACCTTTTTTAAATGAAAAAGGAATGATAATACACAGAAGGCAGACAGGAACCTGTGCCTATCATCAGAGGAGACTTACTACAGCAGTAAAAAGAGCAAGAATTATGGCTCTTTTACCTTTTGTAGCTGATATAGCATTGGAATAAAAATTTTAAAAATTTAGAGATTTTTCAGGAGGAAGAGGATATGGAGGTTATTTTAAGAACAGATATTCCAAAACTTGGAAAAGCAGGGGATGTAGTAAAAGTAAAAGATGGTTACGCCCGGAATTATTTAATTCCTAAGGGATTTGCAATCCCGGCTAATAAGAAAAATTTAAAAGCTCTTGAAAAAGAAAGAAAGATTATTCTTGCTAAAGCTGAAAGACTCAGGAAAAAAGCACAATCCCTGGCAGAAAAAATTGAATCAACACCTGTTGTTATTTACAGGAAAATTATTGAAGAGGATAGAATTTACGGATCCGTGAGTGTGGTTGACATAGTAAACGCTTTGAAAGAACAGGGAATAGAAATAGATAAAAAACAGATAATTCTTGAAGAACCAATAAAAAAACTTGGTTCTTATGAAGTAGAAATTAAACTTGGTTCTGATGTAACAGCCACACTTAAGCTCGAAGTTAGAGAAGAAAAGTAACTAAATGCCTCCGAGGAAAAAAAGTAAATCTCAGGATATTTTAGAAGCAACTTTAACTCCGGGGATATTACCTCCTCAGGATTTACAGGCTGAAAAATATCTTCTTGCAAGTATTTTTGTTGATCCGTCCTCACTTATCAAAGTTATTGATTTTCTGAAACCCGAAGATTTTTATTCTTCTGCTCATAGAGCTATTTATTCTGCGTGTTTATCACTTTTTGAAAAAGACGAACCAATTGATATAGTTACTGTTCACAATGAACTTGAAAAAATGGGGGAACTTGAGAAAGCAGGGGGGGCAGTTTATCTCTCAGAAATAGCCAGTCTTCTTCCAACCTCTGCTCACATTGTTCACTATGCCAAGATAGTTAAAGAAAAAAGCACACTCAGAGAAATTATAAGAATAAGTCAGGAATTAATTCACAGAGCCTATTATTCTTCTGAAGATTCACAGGAACTTTTAAGTTATGCAGAAAAGTCCTTCTTTGAACTTTTTTATCACGGAAGAAAAGAAAGTTTTTCTTCTATAAAAGAAATTATTAAAGACACAATAAAACACCTGGAGAGTCTTTATCAGAGAGGAGATTTAATTACAGGGATTCCAACGGGTTTTTATGATCTTGACAGAATGACAGCAGGTTTGCAGAGAGGAGATCTTATTATACTTGCAGCCCGTCCTGGAATGGGAAAAACTGCTTTTGCTCTTGATATAGTTAGAAATGCATGCAAACTTGCAGGTATAGGAGCAGCTATCTTTTCCCTTGAAATGAGTAAACAACAGCTCTGTGCAAGAATGCTGTGTGCAGAAGCAAAAGTTGATTTCCAGAAGTTTAGAACAGGACAGCTTGATACTAACGAATGGCAGAAAATAGTTCAGGCAGCAAGCACTTTAAGTCAGCTTCCCATACATATAGACGACACCACAGGTATAAACATCCTTGAAG
Source organism: uncultured Thermodesulfatator sp. (assembly GCA_964636875.1). GTDB lineage: Bacteria > Desulfobacterota > Thermodesulfobacteria > Thermodesulfobacteriales > Thermodesulfobacteriaceae > Thermodesulfobacterium. The sequence continues at coordinate 20,290 of CAZWTB010000124.1, read as the reverse complement.
TAAAATCCAAAGCAAGAAAACTTTTAAAAGAAACTCCTCTTGGACTTATAGTGGTTGACTATCTTCAGCTTATGAAGAGTCTTGAAAGAAAGGAAAGAAGGGAGCAGGAAATTTCTGAAATTTCAGCAGGTTTAAAAGCGCTTGCAAAAGAGCTTAATGTTCCTGTGTTAGCACTTTCTCAATTAAATAGAAAAGTTGAAGAAAGACCAGATAAAAGACCCCAGCTTGCAGATCTTAGAGAATCTGGTGCACTGGAACAGGATGCCGATGTTATCCTTTTTATTTATAGAGATGAGTTTTATAATAAAAACACTCCTAATAAAGGAATAGCAGAAATTATAATAGGAAAACAAAGAAACGGTCCAATGGGAGTGGTTAAACTTGCCTATTTTTCACAATATACATCTTTTGGTAACCTTGAAACAACCCCTGTTTAAGGAGAAGTAAAATGGCAGACAGAAGAAGGAGCACTATAAATGAAGTTGCTGAATTTTTAAGTGAGGCTGTAAAAGAAGTGCTGGAAACAAATACAGGTAGCAAAATAAAAATTGCTCCCACACTTCAAAAAATCTCAAATGTTGCTTTAAGACCGGATATAGGATGTTTTGTAGAATTTAGTGGAGATTACAATGGACTTTTATGTATGAATTTTTCTAAAGAAGCCTCTCTTGAATTATATACAAAGGCAATGAAAACTCTGGGACTTCCTGAAGAAGAAATTGCCAAATCCTATCTGGCAGAGGAAGTAACAAACTTCATAGGAGAAATGGTTAATCAAATAATAGGAAACTTTAGGAGGAAAATAGAAAAAAAATATGGACTTATTGGAAAAAACAGTCAGCCTAAAGCAATTGTTATCTCGAGAACAATTATAATGTATGTGGATACATTTCTACAGGCTTCTCAAAACAGAAAAATTTCTTTCAGAACAGAAGAAGGAGCACAGTTTTATGCAGAACTTTCACTTGAACAGACAGAATTTATTCCTCTTAAAAGTGCAGAAGGAGAAGAGGAACCTTCAGTAGAAGACCTTCTTAAAGAATTTTTTTAGAGAAAACATATACAGAAAAAGTATGTTCAAGTTCCAGAGGATAGATTGAATTCGCATATTCTCTTTTTCCTGCAGGAACTTTTACAGAAATTACCCACCATCCAGGTTCTTCAAAGGATACAACAAAGAAGCCTTCTTTGTTTGTTCTGGTAGTTTTTTTTAAAAGAGGAAAATTTATTTCTTCATTTGAAGCCCTGGGTAGTTCTTTTTCAGTAAGAAGTCTTGAACTTACTTTTTTAACTTCAATAGTGGCATTACCAAGAGGTTTTCCAGAAAGATAAACTCTTCCCCAGAAAATTCCGTGTTTTACAAATCCATAAGGTCTGGTATAAGGTATTATTTCAAGAGGGAAACCACAATTATTTGTCCATCCTTTTTCCTGAAAAACATGCACAGGAGTTTTGGCAAAAACCTTTAGCAGATGAGAAGATGGATCAAGAAAATAATCACTTTCCACACAAAGATAATAATCTCCTTTTTGAGATGGAGTAAGATTTATTTTATAACCTATTCTTTGAACATCAAATGCCCCCTGAGGCAAAAGTATTCTTAAAAGAGAAACTTTTTGGGTTTTTTTATTAGGGGTTAACAAAAAGGCTTTAACCGGTGGTTTAAGATCATAGAGTATTCCTACATAGGGAATACCTGCTTCCAGAAGAAAAGTTTTTCTTTTTCCCCGGGAAGCATAGTTATCCCCTGAAGAGATTAAAAAAATATCATAAGAAAAACCTGAAGTTGTAGAGATAAAAAAAATTAAAAATAAAGAAAAAATTTTTAGGTAAAACGATTTAAGATCCATGAAATTATAGCACTTTTTAATTGAAGCTCCTGTTCAGGAGTAAGACTTGCAAGCCAGTATTTTATCCATTTTTGAATTCTGTTAATGTGTATTTTTGGAATTTTTTCTCCATAAACCATTTCAAGAGCCTGCATATACCAAACAAAAACTGCCTGAAGAGGCATAAATCTGTATTCCATGGTTATAGGATACAAAGTTTCATAAAAAGCTCTATTAGCGAATCTTTTTTCTGGTTCATTGGTAAATCTTCTTATACTTAATTTTGAAACTCTCTTTTCCTTAGCTTCTTCTTCCTGCTGTTCTAATTCTTTAACAAAATCTATATTTTTTTGAAGAGTAAAAAGCTTGGGTTGATTTGAACGAATTATTTCATCCTGTAAGGATAGGAGAGCAAGTGGATTTTCTCTTTCTCTGTAATACTTAGCAAGTTTTTGTTTTAAAATAGATTTACGGGAACGTCCACCCATACTATCCCTCTGTTTAAGATTTTAAAAGATGATAATATAAAACCACAAATTTTCTTTTTTTCAAGACTTAAATTTCAAAAAAACCGAAGTTTTAATGTCCTCCTACTCCAGGCATAATAATTGGTTTTAAAATAGCAAAAAGGAATTCAAATATCATAATTATAAAAAAGATTTTATAAGCTTTTTGAGAACTTTTAAAAAAAGCTCCGATTAATCCCACAAAAGGAGCAAGAGCAAGGATACATATTCCAAGTTGACTTAAACAGTCCATTGCAGAAAGATTAGTTAAGAACCACTTATAGCCATGGACTTTTGTTCCTTTTACTTCTTCCCAGAATTTTGTAACAGGAAGGTGCCAGTTAGAAACAGCCTGCTTCATATCTACAAAAGCAGGCAGGTTGAAAAGGTAAAGGACTCCGAAAATTACCATTATAGCAAGTCCTACATAAGTTGTTAATTCCATAGCTCTTGCAAATGCAACATTTAAAGGATCAATCTGAATTTTTTCCTTTTCCATGGTTTCACCTCCTTTTTAAAAAATTACTTTTTAAAATACATGAAGTCCTTTAAGCCCTTTTACAATGTTTAAAGTTGCAGCAAGAAGCATAATTCCCATAACAAGATATTTAACGAAGACCGGTTTTGCTTTTACAGCAAGTTTGGCTCCTATTTTTGAACCTATAGTAATTCCTATAACAGAAGGAATAACAATCATGGGTAATACAGCACCTTTAGCTATGTAAATCCAGGCTGCAGCAGCATCATTAACTGAAATAATAACCATGCTCGTGGAGGTAGCTACTTTAATAGGAGCACCCATAAGAATATTCAGAACAGGAACATTTGCCCAACCAGCCCCAAGTCCAAACATACCTGCTATAAATCCTACAAGAGCAAAGAAGAAAATACCTATAGGTAATCTGGTAACTTTGTATTCTACAATTTTATTTAAAGTAGGTTCAAACCATGTTCCATGTAATCCAAGAGCACGAGAAAGTCCATCCTGTTCTTTAACTTCTGGAAATTCAACTCTTTTTGAGGTAAGCATAACTATAAATATAATAAAAAGAATTACACCAAGAGCTATAGTAATGTAATACTTTCCAGAGGGAAAAGCATTGGTAATCCACAACCCGGTTATTCCTCCGAGAATAGAAGTAACTATAGATACACATACAACAGGAGCCATAATTTTAACATTGGCAAGTCCTTTTCTTATTAATTCAGGAGAAGAAGAAAGAGCACTTGTTAAAGCCATAATTAAACCTGCTCCACGAATAAAGTCCACACTAAAAGGAAAGAAAGCAGTTGATAAAGGAACAAATAACACCCCACCTCCAACTCCAGACATGGGAGCAATAAGTCCTATGGTAAAAGTAAATGCAAATAAAATAAGAGGCCACATCCACCAATGAGAACAGCTTTGTGATTCCTTTGCACAGCTTGTAACCTCAGCATAAGCAGTTAATTTGTAAAAAAGAAAACTCAAAATAATACCTACAATGATCCACAAAAGTTTTTTCTTCATAATCCACCTCCACTTAACAAATATACTTACAGTCTGTCTGCTTTAAACAAAAATTTTTACACTAATTAATAAAAAATTTGTTTTTAAAGTCAAACTTTAAAAATTTAGATTTTTTTAAAAATATATGAATTGAGGGAAATAAAAAGCTAATTACTCCGATTTTTTGAATTTTACACAATATTTTTTTTATTTCTTTTTGATTTTCTTTTTGAGAAAGAACTTTCTCTGTTTTTTACTATTTTTGAGAATTTTAAAGAGCGTAAATGGAAATTTTAAAAAGTTGTTTTATATTATCTTTAAGTGCAAAATAGATCAGAAATTAAAAAAAGGAGCAAAGTATGGAAAATCTTGTTCAGGTTCTAATTATTTTTTCAATAGTCCTTGTTCTTGTAGCAATTTATGTGCTCTTTAAACTCAACTCGGTGTTAGGTAATTTTAATCAAAAAATAGATCAATTTTCTTATACTCTGGAGGATATTAAAACATCTTCTGTAAAGATAGACGAAACCCTTAATGAATTAAATTCCGCTCTTAAAGACGCCAGAAATACCATTACCAACTTAAACAAATTGATAGAAGGATTAAACATTTTACCGGGTATTATAAAAGAACTTGGAGAAACAGTTAAAGATTTTGAAAATTTTTTAAAAAATCAGATAGAAACTATAACAGATGAAATTAAATTTATATCTGAAGATGGCAGAGACCTTATTAAGGAAGGAAAAGATACAGTTAAAAATATTAATGCAGGAGTGGAAAAAATTAATCAAAGTGTTGAGGATTTAAAACAGGCTGTAACTCCTTTAATAGAAAGTGTAGGTAAATTTTCAGAAACCTCAAGAGGAATTTTAGAGAAGCTTGATTATCAAATTAAAAACTTATATATAGAAGTTTCATCTTTAACTGCAGGGGCAGGGGAGTTTGTGAAAGCTCTTTCAAAAGTTTTAATTTGGAAGAAAAAATTACCAAAAAAGGAGGGATAATATGAGTGAAAAGAAACTTGCAATTGGAATTGCTTTTTTGGCAGGGGTTATAGTAGGAGGAGTAACTGCATTAATGTTAACTCCGGTTAGTGGACCTGAAGTAAGAGAAAAGATTAAAAGTGAACTGGAAGAAGTTGCAGATAGGGTTAAAGACGAGGCTCAAAGTTTAAAAGAAAAAGCAGAAGAACTCAGTGCCAAAGCTAAAGAACTTGTTGAAACAAAAAAGGAAGCTTTAAAAGAAGCTATTGAAAAAGGTAAAGAAACTGTAAAAGAAAAGAAAGAAGAACTGGCTTCCAGATTACTTAGAAAAGAAGAGGAATAAACTATAGATTAAACTTCGTTCTCAAAATTTGAAAATAAGTATGTTTGAGAGAGGAAATAAGTTTAAGTTTTTTCTCTGCCTTTCTGAAAATAATAGGGGAAGAATCTGTGATAAATATATTAATATGACCATCTATGAGTAAATGAACATCTTCTTTTTCAGGATCAAGAGAGATTTGAAGAGTAAAATTGTCAGGTATAATAATGGGTTTTAGGTTGATTTTAAAAGAACAGATAGGGGTGCAGATAAAGACCGGAGCCGATGGATGAACTATGGGACCTCCTGCAGAGACATTATATGCGGTTGAACCTGTGGGTGTGGAAATGATTACTCCATCTCCAAAAATTGTGGTTACATTTTCGTTTTCTACTTTTAATTCCAGATAAATAATTTTACCAGCAGGTCCTTTTAAAATCGCTCCTTCGTTTAGAGCAACAAGTTCATAATTTTTGTAGGTAATTTTAAGCAGAGTCCTTTCTTCTATTTTGTGCTTTGATTTTTCTATAGCAGATAGGGTTTCCTCAAGTTCCTGTAGAGAAATCTCTGTAAGAAATCCAAATTTGCCCATGTTAATTCCAAGAATAGGAAGGTCAAATTTATAAGCCAAAGGAACTGCTCTTAAAAGCGTTCCATCTCCTCCCAGAACAAGGATACCTTCAATATTTTTTATTCTGTCTTCAGGGAAATCTTTCTCTACTGGTATCAGTTCTACTTTCTTTTTTTCTATAATTTTTTTAAAACTTTCTGGAATTTGTTCTATGTTCTTCTTTTTTAAAAAAAGAAAACGCATCTTAAAGTATCGGGGAAAGGATATTTCTAATTACTTCAAAAGTTTCTCTCAGTGCTTCTATTATTTCTTCTTCTTTTGCTTGAGAAGAGAATACAATTTTTTTTGCATTTTCTATTTTCTTAATTTCTTCAGGATCTAAAGACTTTTTGACTTCCTGCCATATTTCCTCAAAATCAGGAGATCTGGAAACCGAAGTAATTTGAGAAAGAGCCCAGATGGATTTTAAAGCTATCTGAAAAATTTCCTGAGCTTTTTTTTGAAATTTTTCTCCTTTTTCAGAATATTGAAGAAGTTCTTTATAGAGTCCTTCAGCGTATTTGTAGTAACTTTTAGCTCTTATGTAATATACCATTGGTTTATGCTCTTTCTATATATTCTCCGGTTCTGGTATCAACTTTAATTATATCTCCTTCGTTAATAAAAATAGGAACCTGAATTACTGCTCCTGTTTCAAGTTTTGCAGGTTTTGTCGGGGTTCCAACAGTGTCTCCTTTAACTCCTGGTTCTGTTTCCACTACTTTTAATTCCACTACCTTAGGTAGTTCTATCCCTATGACTTTACCTTTATAATAAAGCAAATATACATTAAGATTTTCTTTTAAAAATTTTGCAGAATCTCCAAGTTCTTTTTCCTGAACAAAAATCTGATCGTATTCTTCAAGATCCATAAAAACATATTGATCACCGTCTTTATAAAGATATTGCACTTCTTTTTCCTGAAAATCAGGTTTTTCAAATTTATCACCCGCTCTAAAATTAACCTCAAGAACCCTTCCTGTAAGAAGATCTTTCAATTTGGTTCTAACAGTGGGCTGATTTTTGGATACTTTTACATGTTGATATTCGAGAATTTCATAAGGTTTTCCTTCCCATTCTATTTTTAAGCCTCTTCTGAAGTCAGAGGTAGAGTATGCCATCTTCAGCCTCCTGCTTTTTATTCTTTCAAATAAGAGGGCAGAGGAGTTGCCCAGGATTCTTCATCAAAGTAAAGTTCTTTTAAATCTCTGGGCGGTTCTATTTCAAGAATTCTGGGACCTTCCACAACTTCAAATCTTACAAAACAGGACTTATACCAGTCAACTTCAGGTAAATCCAGGTCGAATTCTTTCATAATTCTGTAAGTTTCGTAAAAATGTTCCCACTGATTTTCATTTTCCGGATAAATGGTAAAGTCTCTTAAAATATCAGTTATAACAAAACCGGATTCAATAAGAAATTTTTCAAAATCATACCACTTTTTTAAAGATGCTTCTCTTCTGGTAAATCCCATATATCCTGCACATCCTTCACCTTTTAAAGAACTTATACACCTGCTTATAAAAAGTTTTAAACCTTTTTTAGTTTCTACAGGATCTGTAACAAACACATCAAACTTCTTTTGAAGCTCTTCAGGAAGACTGTCTATTACATTGTAGTCATAAACTTCTATTCCGGAGAAACCTATTTCTTCTGCCTTTTTTCTTATAAACTCGTTAATTCTTTGATCTATTTCAACTACCACAATTCTTTTTGGAAGTCCGGTAAGTGCCATGCTCAGGGAAATGAGATCGTCGTCTCCCAGAATAAAAACTTCTGCATTCTCCAGATCACCTCTGAGATAAATAAAAGCGGTTCTTTTTAAGGTATCCTCGGGTCTGATAAATCCCTGATCAAAATCACTGGTTGGAAGAGGTCTATCCCTGACTATTTCGTAAAATTTCTCATAAATCTTTTTCCAGAATTCATTATCCTGAAAAGGTCTGCATAAAAGACAACCTGGATTATTGTAAGGAAAAATTTGAATTTTATCATTAAGGTAAAAATAAGGTTTTTCATATTTTATTTTGTTTTCTTTAAGAAGTTCTTTTATAGCAGTAAGATAAGAAGTAATTTCTCCATCCTGGTAATTAATTAATTCCCAGAAAGTTGAAGGTTTTTTAGCAAGATAACGCAATACCTGAGTTTTTATTCGTTCTATTTCTTTCACTTTGCACCTCTCTTTTAAAATTTTGGGATAGATAAAAGGACTCTGACAATGTGATCAGACCTTTAAGAAATGGTTGCGGGGGTGGGATTTGAACCCACGACCTCCGGGTTATGAGCCCGACGAGCTACCAGGCTGCTCTACCCCGCGCCCTTACCTTCGCTCTTAAATATAAAATACTTTTCAAAAATGTCAAGGGGATTTTTTTATGCTTTACTAAAAGTGTTTAAAAGATTTCTGTATTCAGATAAAAAGAAATTTAATGTTAAAATTTGCTAATATTTTATTATCTTATTCTAATTTACAACAATTTTTAGCACTTTTTCTTTTGCTTTTATTGATTTTTTAAATTTTAATGTTATCATTTTGAAAAAATTATTATTCTTGAAAAATTTTGATAAAATTTGTAAAAAAGGAGGTTGAAATGAAAAAGGGATTAACAGGAATAATAGGTCTTGGTTTATTATTTAACGGAGTGTGTATTAAAACCAGCTGGGCACAGGAAAAGTTTGAAAACTTGCTTTCAAATGCTACCACAGTAAAAATGAAAGAATTGGTGGTGACTGCAACAAGAACCGAGACAGAGGTTGAATATGCTCCTGCAATTACTGAAATTGTTAATAAAAAAGAACTGGAAATAAAACAACCCCAGACTTTTGATGAGGCAGTGGAAGATCTACCAGGGGTTGTAACAAAAAGAGGAAAAGGACTGATGGATACTCTTGCTTCTATTACAGTTGGAGGAATACCCGGACAGCAAAGAACACTTGTTATGATTGATGGAATTCCTATAAACAGTCCTTATTACGGAGGTATAAAATTAGCCGGTCTTTTTCCGGACTTTTTAAGTAAAATTGAAGTGGTTGAAGGACCTTTCTCCAGCCTTTATGGTGGTTATGCTATGGGTGGAGTGGTTAACTTCATGACGAAAATGCCTCAAAAACGAGAAGTCAATGTTAAAACTGGTTATGGTTCCAGTTTCAAACGAGGTGAAGCCATGGATGATTTAAGGAAGTTTTATTTTTCCTATGGAGACAGACTTTTTAAAAAATTCAGTATATTTACAAGTTACGGTATCCACGCTACAAACGGATATCCAACCAATCCCGTTGAAAAGAGTTCCCCTCCTCCAGCAGGTATTCTGGGATACGAAAATAGTTATGATAAGTATGGAAATCCCGTTTACATTTACGGTGACAAAGGAGACAATACCTGGTGGGACGATAGCGTGGTTTTAAAAACCCAGTATCAGTTTAAAAAAGACGAACTTGTAAGATTGCTTTTCTTAAGAACCCGTTATGAATACGATTATGATTCTCCTCACACCTACCTTTACAATGCAACCACAGGACAGAGTGTATATTACCCGAGTGAATATTCTTATCTTGCTGGAAGTGGAGGAGCAATTCAGAACATTTTTGGCACCCTGATAAAAACAAAGTTAACCCGGAAACTATCCTTAAAAATCACCTCAGCTTATTTGAACACGGAAAAAGATTGGTATATATTCCCTTCTTATGGAGCGACTATTTCAGGAGGACCTGGTAAACTTTCTAATACCAAACAATACAGGTATTATTCTGATATTCAGCTAACCTTTCCTTTATTTTCTTCTCATTTAATTACTTTCGGAGGAAGTTTTTCTAAAGAACACGCAGATACTCAGGAAAAAAATCTTTCTAACTGGAAAGATGAAGATTCTACAACTACCTTAAGATATGAGTCAAGAGGTAATACTCAAAACTTTGCGGTATTTTTACAGGACGAATGGAATTTAAAAGAAAACCTGACTATTTATATGGGAATAAGAAACGATTGGTGGAAGACCTATGACGGATATGTAAATCAGGTAGGAACAGCGGGTTATCCTTTAAACTATCCTTCTCATTCTGAAACCTGTTTGTCTCCCAAGTTTGCAGTAGTTTATCAACCTTTTAAAAAGACTGTTTTAAAAGCTTCTGTTGGTAAAGCTTTCAGACCCCCTACTATTTATGAACTTTATAGAACCTGGACATCTGCCTGGAGTGGGACCACCTATGCAGGAAATCCTTACCTCAAACCTGAGACCACTGTGTCTTATAATCTGGGACTTTTTCAGAGATTGTGGAAAGGCGGAGAATTTCAGTTTTCTTACTTTTACAACGACTTAAAAGATTTAATATACTCTAAAACAGTAAATGCTACTTATAAAGAAAAAATAAATGTAGGACACGCGGTTACCCGGGGAATAATATTTACTTTTAAACAGAAGTTAAATCATAATGTTAAATTTTTTACCAATATTATCTATACGGATTCAGAAATAAAAGAAAATGATGCCAAACCTTCTACAGTTGGAAAAAGGCTTACCTATACTCCTCTGTGGAGAGGAAATGCTGGAATAGAAGTAAAAGAAAAGAAGTTTTCTTTCTATGTGGTTGGAAGGTATTCAAGCAAGTATTACGGGGATGACGAAAATAGGGATAAACAATCTGGAGTATATGGCTCTTACGACGAATACTTCGTGGTTGATACAAAATTTTCCTATTACATTAATAAACACGCACGAGTCTCCTTTTCAATAAATAACCTGTTTGATAGAGAGTATTATCAATATTATAAAGCTCCTGGAAGATCGTGGTTCGTAGAGGTGGCTTTAAAGTTTTAATAATAACAATTTTGTTTTTAGCTTTTTTAAGGGTGTCTGTTTCTGAGGCAGGCACCCTTACTGTAATTGATAAGCTCGGAAGAAAAATTACTGTTGAAACCCCTGTAAAAAGAGCAGTCCTTATTATCACCTACGAACTCATACCTGCCCTGGATATATGGAATCAGGTAATAGCAGTTTCCCGGTGGGCAGAAACCTCCTGTGATCTTTATAGAGCCTTCATCTCCCTTCATCCAGAATATAAAAAAATATCAGTAGGAGCAGGGGTTAATCTTAATGTAGAAACTATATTAAAACTCCATCCTGATCTCATAATAACCTGGACATACCATATTAAAACTGTTCGTTTTCTTCAGGAACAGGGTTTAAAAGTGTTTACCGTATATCCTGATTCTTTAAAAGAGCTCTACCAGTTAATACTTTTACATGGAAAACTTTTTGGTAAGGAAAAAAGAGCAAAATTTGTAATAAAAGAAATGCAAAAAGTTTTTTCTTTTATTCAAAAAAGATTAAAAGGAATAAAGAAAAAGAAAAAAGTTCTTTATATAGGAAGTAAACCTACAGTTGTTCTGGGAAAAATCGGGGTTACTGCAGATTTAATAAAAATTGCTGGAGGGATAAATGTAGCAGAAAAAATAAATAGAAGATATATTACCGTTTCTTCAGAGCAAATCCTTAAATGGAATCCTGATGTGATCTTTATATGGGGATCAGCAAGTTACAATCCGGAATTCGTCTTTAAAAAGTGGAGCTATCTTAAAGCAGTAAAAAGAAAACAGGTTTTTAAACTTCCCCACTGGTCAACCTGGTCTCCAAGATCTGCCCTTCTTGCCTTATTTATGGCTAAAAAACTTTACCCTTCTATTTTTGAAGATGTTAATTTTGAAAAATTTGCAGATAATTTTTATAGAAAAATTTTCAAAATTTCTTATAATTATGTTAAAAAATTCGAAAAATTTTAAAAATGATAAAACTAACCGGAATTGTATGGCAAAGTTATTATAATGGACTTTTTAAAGCTTCCAGAAAAGTAAAAAACTTAAAGGTAAAACTTTATTCTGCAAGGATTCTTGAAGAAAGTCCTGAGAAGCTAAAAGAAGCTTTCAAAGAGCTTGAAAAATCGGACATTCTTTTCTTTTACAGATCAAATGAATCATTCTGGGAAAAACTGGAAAGAGACATAAAAAATAGAAAGTTTAAAGGGAAAATTGTGTGTCTCGGGAATGATCCCGGTTTCTGGAAACTTTCAACTGTCAGTTCCAAAATTTTGGAAAAAGCTTGTAGATATCTTTTAATAAATGGAGAGAAAAATTTGATAAATTTTTTTCTTTTTCTGGGAAAAGAAGCTGGAGGTTTAAACATTTCTTATGAAGAACCTGAGGAAGTTCCCTGGGAAGGTATATACCATCCAAAAGCAGATAAAATATTTAGAAGTGTGGAAGAATATTTAAACTGGTATGGGGAAACAATAGCTGAAAGAACCGTTGGAATTCTTTTTTCGAGACATTACTGGATTAACGGAAATACAGAAGTTGAAGATGCGCTTATTGAAGAATTTGAAGCAAGAGGATTAAAAGTCATTCCTGCTTTTACTTACTCTTTAAAAGATAGTGCTCTTGGCACAAAGGGGAGCGGGGAAGTCGTTCTGGAATACTTTTTAGATAAACAGGAAAAACCAAGGATTTCTGCCCTGGTAAAACTCGTCTGCTTTTTTCTGGGAAGTAAAAAAGGAGAGGTAATTTCAAATAAAACCTCTGCTGAAGAAGGAGTTGAAATTTTGAAAAAACTCAATGTTCCTGTTTTTTCTCCTGTTTCTTCTTATTACAAAACAATAGAAGAATGGGAAAGAGAAGAACTCAATCTTGACATAGGGTGGTCCATTGCTCTTCCTGAATTTGAAGGTGTTATTGAGCCTATAATAATTTCTGCTCAGGTTAATGAAAAGGATGATCAGAGAAAAAGGATGCCCATTAAAGACAGAGTTAAAAAACTGGTTGATCGTATTGAAAGGTGGATTGAGCTTAGAAATACTCCTCCTTCCGAGAGAAGAATAGCTTTTGTTTTACACAATAATCCCTGTGCTTCAGTGGAAGCAACAGTGGGTTCTGCAGCTCATCTTGATAGTCTGGAAAGTGTTGTTGAAATTATGAAAAAGATGAAGAAGGAGGGATACAGGGTTGAACCTCCTGAAAATGGCAAAGCTTTAATTGAGAAAATAATGAAAAAGAAGGCAATTTCGGAATTTCGCTGGACTACTGTGGAAGAAATAGTTGAAAAAGGAGGAGCAATAGCTTTTGTAGATAAAGAAAAGTATCTTGAATGGTTTAATGAACTTCCTGAAAAGGCAAAAAAGAAGATGATAGAGGCATGGGGAAATCCTCCTGGAGAATACAGGAATGGAATACCTCCAGCCATGCTTTACAAGGGAAAAATAGTTATAACAGGACTCAAGTTTGGGAATGTAGTGGTATGTGTGCAACCAAAAAGAGGCTGTGCTGGTGCAAGGTGTGATGGAAGAGTTTGTAAAATTTTACACGATCCTGATGTTCCTCCGCCACATCAATACATAGCAACTTACAAATGGCTTTCCCGGGAATTTAAAGCTCATGCTATAGTGCATGTAGGAACTCATGGAAATCTTGAATTTTTGCCTGGAAAAGGGATTGCTCTTTCTTCAGCTTGCTTTCCTGATATAGCAATAGACACAGTGCCTCATCTTTATATCTATAATGCAGATAATCCTCCAGAAGGAACCATTGCTAAAAGGCGTTCTTATGCTGTTCTTGTAGATCACATGCAAACCGTTATGACAGAAGCAGGACTTTATGGAGAACTTGCAGAACTGGAAAAGCTCCTTGAAGAATATGAAAATGCTAAAAGAAAAGATCCTGCAAGACTTCATCTTCTTGAGCACATGATTTTGGATGCTATTAAAAAAGCCAAACTTGACGAAGAAATAGTCCTTTTTCTTGAAGAAAAAAAGAAAAAGTTGTGCGATTTATCCTGTGAAGAAGTTCATAAAGTTTTTGAAAAAGTAGTTGAGGAAGTTCATAGCAGGCTTTCTCTTATTAGAAACAGTCAGATTCAGGATGGAATGCACATATTTGGGAAACCTCCAGAAGGAGAGAAAAGAATTGATTTTATTTATGCGATTTTAAAATATGATGCAGGAGAAAAAATTTCTTTAAGAAAAGAAATAGCCAGATTACTGGGATACGAACTTAATATTCTTCTTGAAAATCCTGAAAAAGTTGATAAAAAAACAGGCAGATCTTATGGTGCTATTCTTGAAGAAATTGATAAGCTTGCAAAAGAAATAATAAAAATTATTATAACTCATTAGATTTTTCAGGGGTTGATTGTATATAAAAATGTCTTATTTTTTTATTTTAACAAAACCATTAAAAATATAGGAGGAGAGATGTTCGGGTTTGGTGATTTGTTCTGGCTTATTTTTCTTGCTATAGCAATGCAGCCATTTTTAAGGCAAAAGTTTCTTGAAATAGCAAGACAGAAAGCCATAGAAACAATAGAAAAAAAACGAGGATCAAGAGTTATTCTTCTGGTTCATCGTCAGGAAACAATGAGTTTGTTTGGTTTCCCTTTAATGCGATACATAGATATAAATGATTCAGAAGAGGTTATAAGAGCTATACATCTTACAGATAAAGATGTTCCTATAGATATAATTCTTCATACTCCTGGAGGGCTTGTTCTTGCAGCTCTTCAGATAGCTCTTGCTATAAAAAAACATCCAGCCAAAGTTACTGCTTTTGTTCCTCATTATGCGATGAGTGGAGGGACACTTATTGCTCTTGCCTGTGATGAAATAGTTATGGATGAACACGCGGTTCTTGGACCTGTTGATCCTCAAATAGGAGAATTTCCTGCTGCATCCATCCTCAGAGTCGTTAAGAAAAAACCTATAGAACATGTAGAAGACAAAACCCTTATTCTTGCAGACATAGCTGAAATGGCTTTAAATCAGATGAAAGAAAATCTTAAGCTAATTTTAAACGACAGATACTCTCCTGAACAGATAGAAAAAATAGCAGAAACTCTTTCTCAGGGACACTTTACTCACGATTATCCTATAACTTATGAAGAAGCTAAAAAACTTGGACTTCCAGTGAGTAAAGACATGCCAGTTGAGATCTATCAACTTATGAAGTTATTTCCTCAACCCACAAAAACCACTCCAACCGTTGAGTATATACCTTTACCCAAAAAGGGAAAGGGAGATCTTTCTTAATAGAACTTAAATAGCTTAAATGTTTTTATTTTCTTAAAAGGATGTTTAAAATTATGGTTAAAATTATACTTAGAATTATAGAAGTTGCCAGTGGAAAGTAAAAAGTAAAGTTTCCTTTTTTTATATAAATATCTCCTGGTAATCTTCCAAGATGTGAAATTTTAGGAATTAGCATTAAAAAAACCCCAAGCAAAATAGTAATCAATCCTATTAAAACCAATAGTTTACCAAACTGAAAAAACTCATTCATTATGTTATTTAGAATGTGAATTTAGAATTTTATAAATTAAAAGTAAGTATTCTCTAAGATGACGGATGATTAAAAATCTATGTCTTACTCTTTCTTTTGCATGGTATCCCATTGTTTCTCTAAGATCTTTATTTCCCAGAAGTTGTCTTATTCTAACTGCAGTTCCTTCTATGCTGTTAACAAGATAACCTGTTACTCCGTGAACTATTTGCCTTTTTATACCTCCTACATTGGATCCCACCACGGGTTTTGCTTTCCACATACCTTCAGAAACAACAAGCCCAAATCCTTCTTTTAAAGATTTTTGAACTATTACAGTTGCTCCTCTTTGAAGAGCATTTATTTCAAAATGGCTATCTGGGGGAAGATTTAATATAAAAACATCTTTGTCTCCTGCTGTAATATTAAGTAATTCTTTAAAAACCTGTTCTCCTTCAGGATCATCCGGTGCAAAACCACCTGCCAGAATTAATTGACAATCGTATTTTCTTTTTACTATTTTATAGGCAGATAAAACACCAAAGGGATCCTTTAATCTGTCAAATCGAGAAACCTGTAAGATAATAGGTTTTTCCGGATCTATACCAAATCTTTCCAGAACTCCTTCTACTTCTTCATCAGAAAGTTCCATATTTTTAGGATGTAAAGGATCAATAGAAGGACGCATAATATAGGTGGGAATTTTAATATTCTCATAAATAAATTCAGGCATGTGAAAAATGCAGGCATCATAAGCATTCAGAAAACTTTCTATAAACCTCCAGGCAGTAGGATCAGGAGTGGATGTATCTACATGACACCTCCATATCCACTTTTGTCCTTTTTCTTTTTTGACTATAAGCCCCATGGGCTGAGGATCATGAATAAATACAATATCATAACCTTCAGTATTAATTGTATTTACATTTTCATAGGTTACTTTTAAATAATAAACCACCTCTTCACTTTCGATTTTTTCTTTACCCGGCATGTGAAGGAGATTGTGAAGTTTTTTGGTAAAAGTAAAAAACCTGTGATCCCCTTTAATAATTTCCCACTGCGTCTCAATACCCACATCGTTCATCAAAGGAACAAGCCTGTTTAAAATTTCTGCAACACCACCGCCTTTTTTAGTAGAATTTACATGTAAAACTTTTATTCCTTTTAATCTTTTAGCCAGAATTTGTATTTCTCTAATTACTTCTTCGCCTACAAAAGGAATGTATTCCTCAATCATCTTCCCCTTCCAGAATTTTTATTATTTTTTGTTTAATACCATAAAGGGTATCTGTATAAATGTCAAGTTTATTAATTGCTTCTGCTTTTTTACTCTCTCCTATGTTTATAAGCCATGTAGAATAATCATTCACAAGTGTTCTTTTTTCAATTTTAGAGGTAACAAGATGATAAAAAACCGAATTAATACTTGATTGCTTTATACCCTCTATAAATTCTTCCAGACTGGAAGCTTCGTATCCACACTCTATAATTTCTCTTTCTGCTTTTACAAAGTAAAAAGGTATTAATTCTCTTTTAATTTTTTCATCATAATTTTTTTCCAGAATTTCAACAAGTTTAGCACGAAGTTCCTCAATATCGTAAAATTCTGTGGGATCGAGCGCAGATATTTTTTCTGCAAGCAAAATATAATTATTTTTATAAAGCCAGTAAGCAATACTATTGGGGTAATAAACAGGTAAGTTATGATAGTTGAAAAGATTTATATAAATGTGATAAAAAATGGAAGAACTATCTATTTTTTTTAATATGTCGATGAAACTTCTTAAATTAGTTGCTTTATAACCTGTATAACACGATATCCATAATTCTGATTTAAAAATAAATTTTTCTCCCATTTTCCTTAGTCTTCCCCCTTTATAAAACTTTCAAGTAAATTTCTAATTTCTTTATAAGATTTTGCACTATACTTTGCAAAAGATTTACCTATTCCTACTTTTATAGTTATCGCCTTTTTTGGCAAATTCTTAAATAAATCTTCATCAGTCACATCATCTCCTATGGCAAGAATGAAGTCGTATTTTTTTTCTTTAAGAAACAGATTAGCTGCAGAACCTTTATCAACTCCCGCGGGTCTTACTTCCACAACTTTATTTCCTATAAGCACACTTGCCTGAATATTTCCAGTAAAGAGTAATAATTCATCCACAAGTTCAGAAACTCTTACGCTTGCAAGTTCAGGATCAGCATTTCTGTAATGAAAAACAATAGAAAACTCCTTTTCCTCTATAAAGGATTGGGGAAGACGATCTACATAAAGTTCCATGATGTTTCTAATTTGTGTTTTAAAATCAGGAGAAATACTTACAAGAGATTCCCATCCCTTTCCTTTTCTTTTAAGCAAAGCACCATGTTCAGCAACAATGTTAATATTTAAATTCCCAAACCACTTATCAAGATCATCTTTTTTTCTTCCAGAAATTAAAACTACTTCTGTATTTTCCTGATTACTGAGTTCGTTTAGTATTTTTTTAAGATCCTCTTCAGGAACAGCCAGTCCGGGTTTAGAAACTATAGGAACCAGGGTTCCATCATAGTCAAGAAAAAGGATTTTATTATCTGCTTTTAAAAATTTTTCCTTTAAACGCTTTATTAATCTCTGATTTAAAAGTTTTGTGGTAAGTTTTTCTTTTTCTTTTTTTAAATTATCCAGAGTTCCGAGAAAGTCTTTTCCCCATTTTATTATATCGTATCGCCTGAGTCTTTCCTGCATCAATTTGATTCTTTCCTCCTGCTCCTCTTCAGACATACTTAAAGCACTCTCTATAGCCTTTGCTATATCCGTTGTTGAATTGGGATTTACTATTATCGCCTCTCCTAATTCCCTTGCACTACCTGCAAATTCAGAAAGTATTATAACCCCTCTTCCGTCCTTTCTTGAAGCAACAAATTCTTTTGCAATAAGATTCATACCATCTTTAAAAGGAGTAACAAGTATTATGTCAGTTGCTATATAATGGGCTATAAGTTCATCAAAATTTAAAAATCTGTAATAATAAAGAACCGGGATCCAGTTTATTGTTCCAAATTTACCATTTATTTCACTTATTTTTTCTTCAAGTTGTTTTTTCATTCTTTGATAATGTTCCACTCCTTCTCGAGAAGGAACTACTACCATTATAAGAACAATTTTTTCTCTCAAATCTTCCCTGCGAATAAGTAATTCTTCAAAGGCAAGTAAACGATTGTAAATTCCTTTTGTATAATCCAGCCTATCCACTGAGAAGATAAGTTTTTTGTCTTTAAATTGTTTTTTAATTTTTTTAACCAGCCTCTGTATCTTTTTTTTATCATAAGCAGAATTAAAAAGCTCAAAATCTATGCCCATGGGAAAAGTATCCACTTTAATCATTCTGTCCTGATAGGAAAGAACTCCCATTTTGTGTTCTATTCCCAAGGTTCTTGAAAGACATCTTAAGAAGTTATTAGTATATTCGTAAACATGAAATCCTATAAGATCGCTTCCAAGAAGTCCTTCAAGAAGCTCCTTTCTCCAGGGTATCTGCATAAAAAGTTCTGGGGGAGGGAAGGGGATATGGAGGAAAAATCCTATCATAAGATTGGGAAATTTTTCTCTTAACATGGAAGGTAAGAGCATCAAATGATAATCGTGAACCCATACAGTTGCATCTTCTTTAATTACTCCTGCTACCTGTTCACAAAAAATTTCATTTACTTTTATATAATTATCCCAGAAAGTTTTATCGTAAATGGCGTAGCTCTGAAAACTGTGAAACAGAGGCCAGAGAGTTTTATTACAAAAACCATTATAAAACTTATCTATTTGTTTTGCAGATATAAATACCGGATAGGCATTATATTTTTTACTTTTTTCACGAATATATTCGAGTTTCTTTTTGGTCCTGTCAAAGTTATTACCAGGCCAGCCAATCCACAGATAATCTCTTATTCCTGACTTTTTAAGAAATGTTTCTATTCCAGAAACCAGACCTCCAGGACTTCTAACAAATGTTAAATCTTTTTTTATACTAAAAGGTAATCTATTCGCTATAATTACTAAGCTCATATTTTTTTATAAAAAGGTTAAAAAAAGTTTCTTAATTTAAATTATAACACATGATTTGCAACAAGGCAATGATAATGTAATTGGATTTTAAAACATTTTTGAGAAGAAATTTCTATGTGAGATACCCTCGTTTTTGGACATTTTTAATGTTAGTCCCCTTTTCCCTTTTGTTTTCTTTCTTCCAGACTTCCATAGGCGCATAATATTCAAGTCCAGAATGAAGCCTCCGGAGGCCTCCGTGGACAGCTTCCCCCTTTTTATTTTTAATTTTAACCCTAACATTAAATTTGTCCAAATTTTGGGGAGCTGTCCATATCATATGAACGCCAGATAAAGTTTATTACGGAGGGAGGATTGAGGGTTTCACAAAAAGATGTTAAAATGTGGTTGAAAGATGGGGGACACCTTAGAGGTAGAAGTATTGGGGAGGAAAGAATGATAGAGATACCGGAGTTTGTTAATAGAGAGAGGGAGAAGAGGGAGCTTAAGGCAGTGCTTAGTGGAAGACCGAATTTTGTATATTTCGTGTATGGACCGATAAACAGTGGGAAGACGGCGTTATTGATGAAAGTAGCTGAAGAGCTTCCTGAAAACTATGTAGTATTTTACATAAATTTTAGGTGGAGAGATGTGCAAACAGTAGATGACTTAATAAGGGTGCTTTTTAAAGTGAAGCGTGGGAAAGTTTCAGAGGAGACAAAGGATTTTATAAAAGAGGTTTTAAAAGGGGGTGTCAAAGTTTTGCATAAACTAAAGGGGATACCTATACCTGAGAATATATTTAAGTTGCTTTTTAGGAGGGTTGACAAAGTTGAAGATATTTTTGCTTATTTAGAAGAATATTTTGAGGAAATAGTAAATGAGAACTATAGACCTGTGTTTATATTGGATGAGATGCAAACTGTGAAAGATGTAGTAAATGCAACAGGTAAGTCGGTATTGGCGGGATTATTTAATTTTTTTATAGGAATGACAAAAGAAAAACATCTCTGCCATGTTCTTTGTGCGACAAGTGATTGTTTGTTTATAGACATGGTTTACAACAATGCAAGGCTTGAGGGAAGAGCGAAATATTTATTGGTGGATGATTTAGGGAAGGAAGATGCATTGAGGGTATATGAGGAATTTGGTTTTGAAGATAAAGAGCTTGTATGGGATTATATAGGTGGGAAGATAGGAGATATGATAAGTTTATTTGAGGAGAAGAAGAGGGG
>CAZWTB010000123.1:0-11811 GCA_964636875.1 uncultured Thermodesulfatator sp. | reverse complement strand
TAAAGCATTATGTCTTTTTCAGGATCTTCTGCTTCAAGATAAAGAAGCTGAGCAATCACAAGGTTTGCCACATGCTCATCTATCTCAGAACCTATAAAAATTATTCTTTCTTTTAAAAGCCTTGAATATATGTCAAAAGCTCTTTCTGTTCTTCCTGTTTGCTCTATAACTATGGGAATGTAATAGCTCATGAATTATTCTCCTTTCTCCTCAGTGGCTTTCTTTTCTTCGGCAGTTTTCTCTTCTTCAGTAGTTTTTTCAGCAGGTTCCTTTTCTATAACTTTTGCGTTTTCTTCCAGAAATTGTAAGGTTTTTTCTGCAAGTCTTTTTGGTAATATGTTAAAATAAACTATACTACGAGCCCTATCCTTAGAAATTTTAAGCCCTTTTGCCAGAGTTTCAACCTCTTTTTCAACTTCCTCCTCAGGGATGTCTATGTTCTCAAGCTCTGCTATTTTTTCAAGTATAAGTTCTTCTTTTGCCTGTTTCTCTGCCACAGGTTTTAATTTTTCTCTTAACTTTTCTATGGAAAGATTCATTTTAGCAGAGCTATAGCCGTCTCTTTCAAGTCCTTCAAGAAACTTCTCCACAAGTTGATTGAGTTTCAGTTCCACATATCTTTGAGGCACGGGAAAATCCACTTTCTCAAGTATCTTTTCAAGAAGGCGTTCTCTAAACATTGCCTGTATGGTTCTTTCCTTTTCTGCTTTAAGTCTGTTTCTTATTCTCTCTCTTAATTCTTCAACAGTATTAAACCCCAGAGAAAGTTCTTTTATCCTCTCGTCTGTTAATTCCACGGATTTCCTTTCCATCACTTCCTTTACTTCTATGTGATAAACAACTTTCTTGCCTGCAAGCAGAGGATTGAGTCCTTCTTCTTCGTATTTTACTTCCACCTGAAAAACATCTCCTTTCTTTTTACCAATAAGATTTTTTTCTATTTCTTTATTAAATTCACCGGTTCCAACATCCACAACCAGAGCATCTGCTTTATGACCCGGAATCTCTTTTCCTTCTTCATCATAAGCAACAAAATTTATAATTGCTATATTTCTTTCTTCTATTTCTCCTTCTTTAATCTCAAGTTCTGCAAGATTGTATCCTATTTCCCTTAATATTCTTTCCACCTCTTCTTCATTTACTTTTACTTTTTCTTTTTCCACTTCAATTCCTATGTAATCTTCTTTTTTTAATTCAAATTCAGGTCTTACTTCAAGTCTTACTGAATACACAAAACTTTCGTTTTCTTTTAGTTCTCCAAGATCTTCGAGCTGAGGATCAAGCAAGGGCGTTAACTTACTTTGTTTTACTGCTTCTGCCAGAGTTTCATCTATTATTTTTTCCTTACTTGATTCTTCTATTTCTTCCTGGAAAAGTTTTTTAACAAGATACACAGGAACTTTTCCTTCTCTAAATCCTTTAATTTTAGCCCTTTTTTTAAAGTCATTTACAACTTTTTGAAAAATTTTGTTAACTGTTTCTGAAGGCACTTCGATTTTTAAAAGTTTTTCCACTTCACTTAAGTCCTGCACCTCTACTCTCATTCTGCATACTCCTCCCGTTAAAATTTTTTCTAAATTAACCATACCTTAATTTTTTATTTTTACAAGTTTTTTCGAAAAGATAAAATTTCCCGGGTTTTCTGCCAGACATTTCTATGGATTAAAAGGAAAGAACTTAAAAGAGAAAAACCTTACAAAAGAAGCACTGTTTATTGATTCATTTTACTCAAAAATTCTTCGTTATTTTCGGTGTCTTTCATTTTTTCAAGTAAAAATTCCATACATTCTACAGGATTTAAAGGAGCAAGAACTTTTCTCAGAAGCCATACTTTGTGTAAAATTTCAGGAGGAACAAGAAGTTCTTCTTTTCTGGTTCCACTCAAGTGTATATCTATTGCAGGCCAGACTCTTCTATCAGCAAGTCTCCTGTCCAGAACTATTTCCAAATTTCCTGTTCCTTTAAATTCTTCAAAAATCACCTCATCCATTCTACTTCCTGTGTCTATCAAACATGTTGCTATAATGGTAAGACTCCCTCCTTCTTCTATATTTCTTGCTGCTCCAAAAAATCTTTTTGGTTTATGAAGGGCATTTGCATCAATTCCTCCTGAAAGCAATTTTCCACTTGAAGGCACAACTACATTATAGGCTCTTGTAAGACGGGTAAGACTGTCAAGAAGTATAACCACATCATACTTACATTCAACCAATCTTTTAGCTTTTTCTATGACTATTTCAGCCACCTGAGTATGTTTCTGAGGAGGTTCATCAAAAGTAGAACTCACTATTTCTGCTCGGGGAACTATTCTCTGCATTTCAGTTACTTCCTCTGGCCTTTCATCTATAAGAAGAATTATAAGATGAATATCAGGATGATTCTGAACTATTCCATTTGCTATATTTTGAAGTAAAACGGTTTTACCTGTGCGGGGTGGAGCAACAATAAGCCCTCTCTGTCCTTTTCCAATAGGAACAAAAAGATCTATTATTCTGGTGGAAAAATTATCAGAAGTTGTTTCGAGTTTAAGCCATTTATTGGGATGCACAGGAGTAAGATGATCAAAAGGAGTTCTTGTTCTTACCACTTCAGGAGGGAGGTAATTTATTTTTTCGATTTTGGCAAGGGCAAAATATTTTTCTCCTTCTTTTGGTTGACGAATATATCCAATTATGGTATCTCCTGTTTTCAAACCAAATTTCCTTATCTGAGGAGGAGAAACATAAATGTCTTCTGAACTTGGAAGATAATTATAGTCGTTAAATCTTAAAAAACCAAATCCTTCAGAAAGAACCTCAAGCACTCCTTCAACTACAATTTCTATACCCCGATTTAAAAGATTGCTTATAATCTGGTATATAACATCCGATTTTCTGTAGTAATTATAAATATTTTCTATACCGAGTTTTTCTCCTATGGAATAAAGCTCAGAAAGTGTATGTTTGCGAAGTTCAGAAAGATATACTGGAGAAGAAAGTGTGGTATCTAATTGAGTTTCAGTGGCTGTTTTTTCCATAATTTCCACTCCTTTAATTGATAATTTTTAATACACAATGAAGCAGAAAAAAGATTTTTAAAGGTTACAGGTTCAGAAACAAACATAATAAAGAATGAATTAAAAATTTCATTCTGATAATTCTGAAGATTTTTAAGAGATAATGGCTCCCCGGGCAGGGCTCGAACCTGCAACCCTCGGGTTAACAGCCCGATGCTCTGCCAATTGAGCTACCGGGGAACCCTGACCTCTCCCCTCACCCTCTTTAAAAATAATCTAAAATCCTTTTTTGTCAAGTAAAATCTAAATTGTTTTTTAAAAATTTTCACAAATCAATTCAAAGTAATCTCTGGGATGCGCACATGCAGGACATCTTTCAGGAGCTTCTTTACCTCTGTGAATGTATCCACAATTCCTGCATCTCCATACAACCTCTTCCTCTCTCTTAAAAACCCTGTCTCCTTTAAGATTTTCCGCAAGTTTTCTAAACCTTTTTTCATGAAAAGCTTCAGCCACAGCTATTGCCCTGAATACATCTGCGATTTCCTTAAAACCTTCTTTCTCTGCTATCTCTGCAAATTCAGGATACATCTTCTCCCACTCGTATTTTTCTCCTTCTGCTGAAGCTAATAAATTTTCAAGAGTATTTCCTATTTTACCTGCAGGAACAGTTATCGTAACTTCCACTTCTCCTCCTTCAAGAAACTTAAAAAGCCTTTTTGCATGCTCCTTTTCCTGATTTGCAGTCTCTTCAAAAATATGAGCAATCTGAACATAACCTTCTTTTTTGGCTACCGAGCTAAAAAAAGTATAACGATTTCTTGCCTGCGATTCTCCTACAAAAGCAATTACAAGATTTTTTTCTGTTTGTGTGCCTTTAAGACTTTTCATATTTACCTCCATATATGTTTGAGAGGTGGAGATGGGGGGAGTCGAACCCCCGACCTCAGCCTTGCGAAGGCTGCGCTCTCCCACTGAGCTACATCCCCGGATCAATCCCCTTATTGAGCCTGAACTGATTCTGCCTGGATCTTTTCCTTAGCTCTATTAAACTTGATAAATAACTTGGAAATCTTATTCCCTGCAGTTCTCCAGTGAAAAATACCCTTATTTACACCCTTGTGAAGAAGACTTTGAGCAAGTCTAAGCTGAGCCTCTGCTTTTTCAAGATCCCCCTGATTTAAATAAGCAAGAAATTTTTTTATCTCAGTCTTCACCCTGCTCTTAAACATCCTGTTTCTCAACCTTCTCTTTTCACTCTGCCTTAAAGCTTTTTTCGCTGACTTGTGATGTGGCACTCCACTCCCTCCTTTTTTTATTTTTCCCCTTAAATTTAATAAAACTTTATCTTTTGTCAAGCACCTCCTAAATGAATAACACCTTTATACTTAATTCCCAAACCGGCTTTCTACTTTTTAACCAACATATTAATCTCGCTTTAAAATTTAAAAAATCTTACTAAAATCTTAATTTTTCTGTTATAATAATTCAAAAAAAAAACGGAGGAAGAAGATGTCTCTCTTTAAGTTGAGTCCCAGAAAACTTGCAGAAAAAAAAGGCAAAGAAAAAATAGTGGGAATTACTGCCTATGATTACACATCTGCCAAACTTGCACAATCAGCAGGAGTTGATTTTATTTTAATAGGAGATTCTGCAGGTATGGTAATGCTTGGATACGAGGATACATATCCTGTGGAAATGGATGAGATGTTAATTTTTTGCAGAGCAGTGAGCCGTGGAGCTCCGGATGTTTTAAGAATAGGAGATATGCCTTTTCTTTCCTATCAGGTATCTCGTGAAACTGCTATATATAATGCAGGGCTTTTTATTAAAAAAGGAAGATGTCATGGAGTTAAGATTGAAGGAGGAAGCGAAGTTGCAGAACTTATTTCTTCAATTGTTGAAGCAGGCATACCTGTTCTTGGACACATAGGACTTACACCTCAGAGAAGCATGGAACTTGGAGGACTTAAAGTTCAGGGTAAAGATATAGAAACAGCCAGAAAACTTCTTGAAGATGCAAAAGCTCTGGAAAACGCCGGGGCTTTTGCCATAATTCTGGAGTGTGTCCCTGCTGAATTATCCAGAATTATTACAGAAAGTATTAATATTCCTACCATAGGAATAGGTGCCGGACCCTATACAGATGGACAAATCCTTGTGTTTCACGATGTAGTAGGACTTTTCCCTGAAATGAGACCAAAATTTGTAAAAACTTTTGTAAATGGTTTTAACATGTTTAAAGAAGCTATAGAAAACTATCTAAAAGAAGTTAAAGAAGGGATTTTTCCAGAAAGCAAGCATTCATTTAAAATCTCTCCGGAACTTCTCGAAAGATTGAAAAAAGAGATTTAAAATTAAAGAACGCGCCCGGCAGGACTCGAACCTGCAACCTCTGGGTTCGTAGCCCAGTGCTCTGTCCTGTTGAGCTACGGGCGCATCTCCTTTTTTATTATAATATATTTATTATTTTTTACAAGACTTCAAGCACCCTGCAGGCTTTTAAAATTTCCTCAATTTTTATTTTTTCTCTTTCAGTATGGCAATCAGGAAGACTTCCGGGTCCCCAGACAACCACATCAAACCTCTCCTTCAAATTAAGAGCATCTGTCCAGGATCTCATTTCACAATACCTGACCTCCTCCCCTACCCTTCTTAAAGCCCCCTCAAGTATTTTATCAACCTCTCTGCTTACATATCCACTATAAGCATGCTCAATCTCTATTTCTCCAAGATTTTTAACAAAATCTACCTCAGAAATTATTTTTTTTAGCTCTTCCTCAGGTTTAAGAAAAATCTCAAACTTAACCTCACACCTATCCGGAATCACATACTCCTCTCCACCTCCTTCAATCTTTAAAGTGTTAAGTTTAAAACCTCTGTTTTTAAGGACATTAAAAAGCTCAAAGGCTTTTTCTATAGCATTTACTCCGGCTTCTGGATGTGCTCCATGAGCTGTCCTTCCCTT
This sequence comes from uncultured Thermodesulfatator sp., assembly GCA_964636875.1. Lineage (GTDB taxonomy): Bacteria > Desulfobacterota > Thermodesulfobacteria > Thermodesulfobacteriales > Thermodesulfobacteriaceae > Thermodesulfobacterium. Next base: position 5,848 of record CAZWTB010000123.1, on the reverse strand, counting down.
TACTTCTACATAAAGCTCAAAACTTCCCCAGTGCCTATTAGCAATCTTTAACTCAGTGGGTTCCATCACAATTATATATTTTCCTTTATCCCATTTTTGGGCAAATTCCTTTGAACCAAGCCCGTCCTCCTCTTCATCACAAAAAAGCGCAAGACCGTGCTTAAACTTTTTCTTTTTTGCAGTAACCAAAATAGCGGTTAGACTCCCTTTTGTGTCGCAAACACCTGTTCCCCAAGCAAAACATCCATCATAATCAAATTTCCTCTTAACAGGCACGGTGTCAAGATGCGTCGCTATTATAAGCTCTGTTTCTCCTTCTACCGCAAGAAAATATTCTCCTTCCACAACTTTGTATCCTGCTTCACTTAAATAGTCTTTTACAAACTTCCTAATTTTTTCCTCTTTTTTACTTGGAGATTCTATCTCACACAGGGTTTTTAATAATCCAAGGACTTCTCCATTCTCAACCATTTTCCCTGCTCCCCAACTATTTTAAATCCTTCTTTTTTGTAAAACCTTATAGCTCTTTCATTACCTTTTCCAACCCAGAGCATTACTTTTTTAAGTCCTTTTTTCTTTGCGTATCCGAGAGCTATGTCCAGAAGCTTTTCTCCTGCTCCTGTTCCTCTATATTCAGGAAGAACAAAAAGTTCGTGTATCTCAAGAACACGTCCTTTTTCTGTTACCCAGTTAGAATCACAGGCAACTATTCCAACAAGTTTTCCATCTTCTTCCATAATAAAAATACCTTCAGGATCTCTCTTAAAAAGCCATTTAAAGTAATTTTTTACTTCCCTTCGGGTTCTATATTTATAATCTTCAAGATCTTTATAGGCACACACATAACCTTCAACAAATTTTTCTACATCCTCTTTATCCGCAACTTTTATTTTCCATCTTTTTACCATATTTTTACCGTCTGGACTTCCCATTTTTAAAAGTGTTGATAAAATTTGTTTGTGAAAATCTTTTCAATTTTCTTGGAATTTTTTAAAATGTTATCAAATTAAAAGAGGTTATCAAGAGTGAATAAACAAAATTTTAAAGTCAGAGGGGGTTTAAAGTATGCCTAAAATAAAGTTTTTACCCTATAATGTAGAAGTTGAAAATCAGTCTGGAGAGACTGTGATAGAAACTGCCATGAGATCCGGTATTCATATAAATGCCTCCTGTGGAGGGATGGGGGTTTGCAATAAGTGTAAGGTAATAGTGGAGGAAGGAAAGGTAAAAGGAGAAATAATCGAGGGTAATTTTTACAAAGCCTGCACCCTTATTCCTCTCACGGATGTCGTTATAAGAATCCCTGTTGAAAGTGAGGTTGACAGAAAAGCCCTTTTTAGAAAGCCAAAAAAGTTTGCCTCTGCTTTTTTGAGAAAAAGAGAAGAAGGACCACCGGATCCTGTTTATCAGACTTCTCTACTTTCTCTTGAAAAACCGACCATAGAAGACAACACTTCTGACTGGTTGAGGCTTAAAAGAGCACTTTTTCAAAAAGGTTTTAAAAATCTGAACATAGGACTTGACACCCTCAGAAAGCTCCCCCACGAATTGAGAAATGGGGATTTTAAAGTAAATGTAAGTATTTACGAAGATCCAAGGACAGGATATAAATTTGTTGGAGATGTAAAAGCAGGAGTTAATTCTGAAGTGGCTCTTGGTGTGGCTATAGACCTTGGAACAACCACACTTCAGCTTGAGCTCGTGGATTTAGCTTCTGGAAAAACCCTTGCCCAGACTTCAGACTACAATCCTCAGATAAGCTATGGCGAAGATGTAATAAGCAGAATAGAATTTGCCAAAAAAGAAGGAAGGCTTAAAATTCTTGGAGAAAAAGTAAGGGAGAGACTTTATAAACTGATGCTTGAACTTGTTAAAGTTGCAGGGAGAAGCATAGAGGATGTAGGAATTGTTTCTGTTGCAGGAAACACGGTCATGAGTCATCTTTTTCTTGAAGTTGAACCGAGATTTTTAAGAGAGTATCCTTATGTTCCTGCAACTGTGGAGTTTCCCCTTGTTCCTGCTGAAAAATTGGGATGGAAGTTGAGAGACGGAGCAGTGGTTATTCTTTCACCCTGCGTTGCAAGTTATGTAGGAGGAGACATTACAGCAGGTGTTATGGCATCTCTTCTTGCTGAAGAACCAGAATTAACCCTGTTTATAGACCTTGGAACAAACGGGGAGATTGTTATAGGAAATAAAGAATTTATGATGTGTGCAGCGTGTTCTGCAGGTCCTGCTTTTGAAGGAGGCGGAATAAAACACGGAATGCGAGCAACTATTGGAGCAATAGAAGCAGTTAGTATTAATCCTTCTACCTACGAACCCATGATCCTCACCATAGGGAGAAGAAAACCCAAGGGACTCTGTGGATCCGGAATTATTTCTCTCCTTGCAAATCTTTTTATCACCGGATTAATAGATAAAGCTGGAAAGTTTAGGAGAGACTTAAAACATCCGAGAATAAGAGAAGGGGAAAATGGATGGGAGTATGTTCTCGTGTGGAAAGAAAATTCTGCAACAGGGCAGGACATTGTTTTTACAGAAGCAGATATAGAAAACCTTATTCGTGCAAAAGGAGCAATGTTTGCAGGATATCAAATTCTTCTTGAATCTGTGGGGTTGAGTTTAAACGATCTGGGAAGGGTCTTTCTTGCTGGAACTTTTGGAAGTTTTATAGATCTCGAAGAGGCAATTACCATAGGACTTCTTCCTGATCTTCCAAGAGAAAAATTTTATTTTTTGGGAAATACCAGTTTACAAGGAGCAAAAAAGGCTTTATTATATAAAGAAAACTTTCTAAAAGTGCACGAGATTGCAAAAATGATGACCCATGTGGAACTTTCCAATCATCCAAGATATATGGACTACTATACTGCTGCTCTATTTTTACCTCACACAAACGAAGACCTTTTTCCAAGTGTAAAATCTTTACACAGGAGTTAAAAATGATACACAGAGAAGGGAAGCCCTGGATTCTGTATCCTGCTATTTTTTCAGCGTGTATGAGTCTTTTCAGAAAGAAAAAACTGGCTATTGCTGGACTGGGTTTAAGTCTTTTTAATCTTTATTTTTTCAGAAATCCAAGAAGAGAACCCGTTTTAAATCCTGAATATCTTGTTTCTCCTGCAGATGGAAAGGTGTTCGAATGTGAAATAAAAAAAGAACCTGATCTTTATCCAGAACCTCTCTGGAAAGTAAGTATATTTATGAGACTCTGGGATGTGCACATAAATAGAAGCCCGGTTACAGGAAGAATAAAAAAAGTCGCTTATTTTAAAGGACAGAAGCTACCAGCCTTTTTACAGGATGCCTGTGCAAAAAATGAAAAACAGGTTTATCTTATAGAAAGAGAGGATGGAATTCCTGTGTGGGTTGTTCAAATAGCAGGGGTGCTTGCAAGGAGAATAAAAGGTTTTGTGCTTCCTGGAGATGAAGTGGTTGCAGGCGATCCCATAGGAATAATTAAATTTGGCTCAAGAGTCGATATTCTTTTTCCTCTTGAAAATGCAGAACTCTGCGTTAAAGAAGGACACAGAGTGCTTGCTGGAGAAACTGTAATAGCAAGAATTCCTTTAAGAGGAAGTTAATAACCCGGTTATGCTGAATCCTTATAGTTTGCTTCCTAATTTTTTTACAACCTTAAATCTCCTTAGTGGCTTTTTTGCCATTATTGCTGTAATAAATGGGCATCTTGTTCAGGCTGGATGGGCTATACTTTTTGCCATAGTTTTTGATATTTTTGATGGTAGAATAGCAAGATTTCTCGGACAGAGCAGTCGTTTTGGAACAGAATACGATTCCCTTTGTGATCTTGTTTCTTTTGGTATAGCTCCTGCAATTCTTATTTATGTTTTTTCTTTAAAAACTTTTGGAAGAGCAGGATGGCTTGCCTGTTTTCTTTACACAGCCTGCGTTGCTCTCAGACTCGCAAGATTTAATGTGAGAATTGATACGAAAAAAAATTACTTTGAAGGCTTACCTTCTCCAGCAGGTGGAGCCTTTCTTGCATCCATGGTAATAGTTCTTTCTCACTTCGGAAAATTTCCACCTTATAAAAATCTCCTGCTACTTATTCTGGTTTACATAATCTCTTATCTGCTGGTTTCTCCTGTAAAATATCCCAGTTTTAAAGATGTAAAAATAAAAAAATCTCAAAGCTTCTATTTCCTTGTGCTTTTTGTTCTCATTCTCAGCATTTCGGGAACAAACCCTCCTGTTTTTATTCTTTCCGCAGTTATTCTTTATACACTTCTCGGACCTTTTTACACTTTAAAACTCGTCTTTCAGGGATCAAAAGAAAATTTTTCGTGGAAAAAAGAGATTTCTCAAGAAAAATTGACAAAAACAAAAAATGAATTAAAATAACTCCACCCATTTGAGAAATACTTCTAAAAATAATTCCTAATTAAGGAGGAAAAGCAAAATGGGATGCAGTTGTAAATTACTTAACATAGGTTTTGGTAATTATGTTGTTGCAGATAGAATTATAGCAATTGTCAATCCGAATTCAGCTCCTATGAAACGCCTTAAAGAAGAAGCAAAAGAGACCAAAAGACTTATTGATGCAACGCAGGGTAGAAAAACGCGTTCCATAATTATAACTGACAGTAATCATGTTATTCTTTCTGCAATTCAGGCAGAAACAGTTGCTCAAAGATTGATGAGTGATGTTCTTGACAAGTTTGATAAAGAAGAAGAGGAGTAAATGATACTGGTAATTTCAGGACCTTCTGGAGCAGGAAAAAGCAGTATTTTAAAAATTCTTCCAGAAGAGGAATTTTATTTTTCTGTTTCCCATACCACCCGTTCTCCAAGACCAGGAGAAGTTCATGGAAAAGATTATTACTTTGTTTCTAAAAACGAATTCTTAAAAATGATAGAAGAGAATGCTTTCCTGGAATGGGTAAAAGCTCATGATACATATTATGGAACTGCTAAAAGCGAAATTGAAAAAGCTTTTTCTCAGGGAAAACATCTGGTTCTTGATATAGAGGTAATTGGGGCAAGTAGATTAAAAAATTTTTTCGGAAAAGAAGCGGTTTTTATATTTATTGCACCTCCGAGTTTAAAAGAATTAGAAAATCGTCTTTACGAAAGGGGGACCGAATCTGAAGAAAAAATAAAAAAAAGACTTGAAAGAGCTCGTAAAGAGATATTATTTGCGTCGTGGTTTGATTATGTTATAATCAATCAGGATCTTGAAAAATCCAGAAAATTATTACTTTCTATAATAGAAGCAGAACTTTCCAGACCTTTTAGAAATCGCAATCTTTCACAAATTCTTTCGGAGTGTAATTTTTAAATGAATTTAACTGGATATTACACTGAAGACACTATTGCTGCAATAGCAACTCCTCCTGGAAAAGGAGCCATTGGAGTTATTAAAATAAGTGGTGAGGAATCTTTAAATATTCTTAAAAAGATTTTTAAACCTTTTAAACCCAGAAAAGAGTTTGAGTCTCATAAAATGTATTACGGACACATAGTTGATCCAGAAACAGGTAAAATCGTTGACGAGGTTCTCGTTTGCTACATGAAGAAACCCAGAACTTACACAAGAGAAGATGTGGTTGAGATCTATGCCCACAGTGGGTATTATACTTTAAGAAAAATTCTTGAGCTTGTTTTTCTTGTAGGGGCAAGACCTGCCCAGCCAGGAGAATTTACTCTCAGAGCTTACTTAAACGGAAGAATTGACCTTTCCCAGGCAGAAGCTATTGAAGAATTAATATCTGCAAAAACAGAAAAAGCCCTTGAAATTGCCTTAAACACCCTTTCAGGAAAGCTTTCTCAAAAAGTAGAAAAACTCAGAACCGAGCTTATGGAAATTCTCACCCAGATAGAAACA
>CAZWTB010000122.1:0-7310 GCA_964636875.1 uncultured Thermodesulfatator sp. | reverse complement strand
CTCAGGTGCCTTGTCTATATTGTCAAATGGCACCCACTCAGCCAAACCCTTCGTGGAAAGAACCCTTGTCATAGCACTCGTAAGAGTTGTCTTACCATGATCAATATGCCCAATGGTTCCAACATTTAAATGCGGCTTCCTTCTCTCAAACTTCTGCTTCGCCATTTTCTCTCCTCCTCCAAAATTTAACTTCCTTTTGCCTTCTTAATAATTTGTTCTGCAAGATGAGAAGGCACTTTTTCATAATGAGAAAACTGCATGGTAAAGTTTCCTCTACCCTGCGTTAAAGAACGCAAGGTGGTTGCATATCCAAACATCTCTCCAAGAGGCACAAAAGCTCTTATAACCCTTACATTTCCTCTTAAATCCATTCCTTCAACCCTTCCTCTTCTTGAAGAAATGTCTCCGAGAACATCCCCAAGATACTCCTCTGGAACAACTATCTCAACCTTCATTATAGGCTCAAGAAGAACAGGATTTGCCTTTTTACATGCTTCTTTAAAAGCCAAGGAACCAGCTATTGCAAATGCAAGATCCGAAGAGTCAACCTCGTGATAACTTCCATCAACAAGCCTTACTTTTACATCAATTACAGGATAACCCGCAAGCACTCCCTCCTGCATAGCCTCCCTTATTCCCTTTTCAACAGCAGGAATAAACTCCTTGGGAATAACCCCTCCAACTATCTCTGAAACAAATTCAAAACCCTTTCCACTTGCAGGTTCAACTCTAATCTTAACATGTCCATACTGTCCTCTACCACCTGTCTGCCTTATATATTTACCCTCTGCTTCTGCAACAGTGGTTATGGTTTCTTTATACGCAACCTCTGGTTTTCCTACATTTACTCCTACCTTAAACTCTCTAACCAGTCTGTCCACTATAATGTCAAGATGAAGTTCTCCCATTCCCCATATAAGAGTCTGTCCTGTCTCGTGATTAACAGTTACTCTGAAAGAAGGATCTTCAAGTGCTATTTTCTGAAGTGCTATGGAGAGTTTTTCCTGATCCGCTTTTGTCTTCGGTTCAACTGCAACTGAAATAACAGGCTCGGGAATCTCGAGCTTTTCAAGCTCTATGGGATGAGCTTCGTCACAGAGAGTATCTCCAGTGGTGGTAACCCTGAGTCCAAGTGCAGCAACTATGTCACCAGCAGCTGCCCCAGTAATCTCCTCTCTCTGATTTGCATGCATTCTAACAAGTCTTCCTATTCTTTCCTTCTTTCTCTTGGTGGAATTATAAACAGACATTCCAGACTCAATTCTTCCAGAATAAATTCTTAAAAATGTGAGGGTTCCAACATAAGGATCTGTCATTATCTTAAAAGCAAGAGCTGAAAGCGGTGCATCAGGATCAGTAATTCTCTCTTCTATCTCCCCTGTATCCGGGTTAACCCCTTTTACAGGTGGTATGTCAAGTGGAGAAGGCAAAAAGTCAACTATTGCATCAAGCAGTGGCTGAATTCCTTTGTTCTTAAAAGCCGATCCACAAAGAACAGGCACCAGCTTAAAAGTTACCGTTGCTTCTCTTATAGCCTTTCTTATCTCCTCAGGAGTAATCTCCTCGTTTTCAAGATACTTCTCCATTATCTCGTCATTTACATCAGCAAGTTTCTCAAGCATCTGAATCCTGTATTCCTCTGCCTTATCCTTCAAATCTGCAGGGATTTCTTCATAATGATATTTTGCTCCAAGGGTTTCCTCTTCCCAGACAATTGCTCTCATCTCAATAAGATCAACAACCCCCACAAAACTATCCTCAGCTCCAATAGGAATCTGAATAGGAAGAGGATTTGCTCCGAGCCTCTGTTTAATCTGTTCTATAACTCCTTCAAAGTTTGCTCCAAGCCTGTCCATTTTATTTACAAAAGTTATCCTTGGAACCTTATACTTGTCTGCCTGCCTCCAAACAGTTTCAGATTGGGGCTCAACTCCTCCCACTGCACAGAAAATAACCACTGCCCCGTCAAGAACTCTCAAGCTTCTCTCAACTTCTATGGTAAAGTCCACATGTCCCGGAGTGTCAATTATGTTTATTCTGTGTCCACGCCAGAAAGTCGTAGTGCATGCAGAAGTAATCGTGATTCCTCTTTCCTGCTCCTGAACCATAAAGTCCATCGTTGCAGTTCCTTCGTCCACCTCTCCAATTTTATAAGTCTTACCTGTATAATAAAGAATTCTCTCCGTGGTCGTGGTTTTACCAGCATCAATATGCGCAACAAGCCCGATATTTCTCGTAGTCTTCAGTATTTTCAGTTCCTCTGGCGTCATAAAAACACCCACTCCTTTCTATTTTATTTTTTAAATAAACAACAAAAACAAAAAGAAACTACCAACGATAGTGAGCAAAAACCCTGTTGGATTCTGCCATTCTGTGGGTATCGTCTCTTTTCTTTATAGCAGCTCCTCTTTCGTTATAAGCATCCCAAAGCTCATTTGCCAGACGCTCAACCATTGTTCTCTCATGTCTTGCACGAGCAGCAGCAATAATCCACTTTATAGCAAGAGATACCTGCCTCTCAGGTCTAACTTCAACAGGCACCTGATAATTCGCTCCTCCTACCCTTCTCGTCCTGGTCTCAAGAAGAGGTTTTACATTTTCAACAGCCTTCTCAAATATCTTTAAAGGATCCTCTCCTCCAGACTTCTCCCTTAAACGCTCAAGTGCTTCATAAAAAATCCTTCTTGCAAGATTCTTTTTTCCATCTCTCATTAAATTATTTATAAACTTTGCTACAAGAACACTTCCATACTTTGGATCTGGAGGAATCTCTCTCTTTGGAACAGGTCCTCTTCGTGGCATCTTCTGTCACCCCTTAAAAATTATTTAGGTTTGGGAGTTCCATATTTAGAACGGGATTTTCTTCTATTCTGCACCCCTGCTGCATCAAGAGCTCCTCTAATAATCTTATACCTCACTCCAGGAAGGTCCCTGACTCTTCCACCTCTAACAAGAACAACTGAATGCTCCTGCAAATTGTGCCCTATTCCAGGAATATAAGCAGTAACCTCTATTCCATTCGTAAGCCTGACCCTTGCAACCTTTCTCAAAGCAGAATTCGGCTTTTTTGGAGTAACAGTATAAACCCTTATACAAACTCCTCTTTTCTGAGGACACCCCTGCAATGCAGGTGCCTTGGATTTCTTTACCTTCTTACCTCTTCCGAGTCTTACAAGCTGATTTATGGTAGGCATATCCTCCCCTCTTTAATTTTTAAAATTTTTTTTAAAAATTAACAAGCCCTTTATATACAACTTTTTTCGCAATTGTCAAGAGGAGAAACACAAACTTTTTAAAGCGCTACCACCTTAAGAATATCCGTTGCAGAAACAACTCCAACAGGCATGGATTTCCCAACACCAGCAGGACTAAAAACCAAAAGTCTATGCACTTTATTATTAAGCATCTTTCTCGCTGCCTCCCTGACTGTATCCGTTCCCTTAATAGTATATGGCTTGGGGCACAAAAGATCTTCCGCCTTTTTGTTAAAAATCTCTGCTCCATATTCCTTTAATGCAGTTATTATATCTGTCTTGGTAACTATACCTATAAAATCTCCCGAAGGAGCAACAACTATTACTGCACTCACCTTGTTCTTTATCATCGCATCAAGAATTTCGTCCAGACTCGCATTCTCAGGAACAGTAACCAGAACCCGTGACATTATGTTAAAAACCTGTATATCCGCAAGACTCATAGATCCTCCTCATCCTTTCAGCAGAGCGTTTTATATTATACCAGAAAATTTCAAAAAGTTAAGGGTTTTTTTTAATTTTTTTATCTTTTTAAACTTTCTTTCACCACCTCTTCAGTGTTAACCACATTTAAAGCTTTAAAAATCTTTTCAAAAAGTTCTTCCATATCCCCGAGTATCTTTTCCTTTACATCTGAAGGCAGATTCCACCACTCTCTTTTAAAAATTCCAAATCCTTTCTTTCTGGTCTTGTAAATAAATTGTACTTCGGTCATCCCTTCTTTCCATTCGCTTTTCAGATTTTTTTTCAGATAATCGTATATCTTATTTCTGAATTCCTCAGGCAGGGCTGGATGATCGTAGATAAAGTTTTGAAAACCTGTTGCAAGATGCACCTCCACACACTCGCATTCAGGAAACAGCGTAAAGTATTCTTCTGGAAGGGTTGAGGCACCGTGTTGAACAGCTCCTGCAAGTCCAAATTCTTCTCTCGCAAGTCTGGAAAGAGTTTTTAAAGTATTAAAGTCAAGATCAACGCTTGCTATACTTCCATCTGCCAGAACCACCCCCCCGTGAGAAGTCCCTGTCTGAACACTTATTTTTGAAATCCCGGGTTTATTACTCTTGAATACTGAATTAAATCCCCTCATAAAAGCTCTAAGTTCTTCAGGAGTGCTGTTATGCCCTCCTATCTCCCCTATTTCTCCTCCAAGATTTATTATGATTCCTTCTGGTTCAATTGCTCTTACAAATTCAGAAAGTTCTGCTGTAACCTCATAATTGTGCTTTTGCTGTTCTATCAAATCCTCTTTCTCTATCTCAACAAGGGTTGAAGCATCTATGTCTATATTGTAAAACTGAGCAATTATTGCCTCTTTAATAAGCTCCTTTAAACCTGATTTTTCTCTTTCCGGATTTGCAAAATAAGCTTTTCTATTAAGTTGAAAATGATCTCCCTGAATAAAAACAGGCGCTTCAAAATTTTCTCTGAAAGCTGCTGAAAGCACAACTGTTGCGTATTCAAGAGGCTTCTGCTTGGTGTATCCCATTTCTGACTTTGCTATCTCAAAGATCATTGCTCCTACTTTAAGTCTCTTGGCAACCCTGAAAATACATCTTGCAACATCGTATGTCATACCTCTTATGTTCATTGCAGGAACTGTAAAGCCGAGAAACCTTTCAGAAAACTTTTTATACAAAGGATATATGGAATACCCTCTATAACCAAGCTCCCCAAGAGCTGACTGGATTTCTTTTAACTTTTCTTCTTTTTCCTCTTTTTCCTCACTAAAAACTGCGTTATAAATAATTTCATCCATTTTGGATCTATCTTCTTTTAAAGTTCTTACAATTTCCTCTTTTCTCATTTTTTCACCTCTTATCTTTTTTATTTAAAATATAAATCACACTTTAAATTCTCTCAACATTTCTTTCAAATTTTCTGAGAGTTTTTCGAGTTTTTCTGCTGTTTCTCTTACTTTATGAGCAATTTCAAGGGTCTTTTCTCCTGCTTCTGCTATAGATTCACTGCTAACTGTTATGTTCTGCACATCAGAGTTAATCTTCTGTGTATTTTTAGTAACTTCGGAGATAGTAATTGTTTGTTCTTCTATGCTTCCAGCAACATTTGTTGCAAGGTCTGCAACCTTTTCTATAACTTCCACTATGTTCTTTATTGCATTTCCTGCTTTTACTGCCTTGCTCTGGATTTCTTTAACGATTTTATCTATCTGCTCAACCGAGGAAGTGGTTTGTTTAGCAAGTTCCTGAACCTCACTTGCAACAATTGCGAAACCTCTTCCTGCCTCACCTGCTCTTGCAGCCTCAATCGTCGCATTCAGAGCAAGAAGATTTGTCTGATCCGCTATGCTCTTTATCATGGTGCTTATTTCTCCGATCTGCTTTGCAGTGGAAATAAGCTCTTCCATAATCTTTTCTGATTCCTGAGCAGATTCTCTTGCAGACTGAGCAACAGAGCTTGCTTCTGTTGTATGTTTGGAAATGTCCTGAACAGTAATACTCATCTCTTCCATTGCACTTGCAACCATGCTAACTTCTTCAGAAGTGCTTTTAGCAATTTCAAGAGCTTCAACTGCCTTTTCCTTGGTTTTTTCTGCAGAACTGCTCACCTCGTCAGAAACTCCAAGAAGTCTCTTTGCTTCAGAAAGAACTTTATCTCCCTGAGAAATACTTTCTTTAACAAGTTTTCTCATTCTTCTTATAAAGGCATTTACAAATGTTGCTATTTCGTCAACTTCAGTAATTATAGCAGTTTGATAAACCTTACACTCCTCACAGCTCTTGTAAATTCCTTCTTTTATCTTTGGGCAGTAAATTACAGGAGCATAGCTTCCAGCTTCAAGCCAGCAGTGCGCATCTCTTCCATAACAGGGACATTCCGTTCTTCCGCATTGAAGTATTTCTGAACAATTTACCTTGGTAACTTCGAGCTCCTTTCTCAGGTCAGTTTCTCCAACTGCCATATCCTTAAGTCTTCCAAGAAGGGTATTAATAGGGGCGTAAATTTCTTCAAACTTTTTAAAAAGAAATATTAAAATAAGTCCAGAAACAAGAAGTTCTGCAAGGGAAATAAAAATGCTTATATTAGCAGAAGAATAAGACTTTTTAACCACTTCATCTTTTAAAGGATCCACCACTTTGTCCATAAAATCCTGAGATTCCTGATAAAAAGCAGAAATTTCTTGGTGAACTTTTCTGGATATTAAATCCATTTCTTCTTTATCCTGTTTCAAACGGGACCACAATCTGGAGATCTCTTCAGCATCTTTCAGCAATCTCTTTCTTGCTCCGGAAAGAGCAGGGATACCCGCTGTCATCCTGGTCCACATTTTTATACCATCTTTATAAGCACGCAGGGCTTCTTCCACTTTCTCTGCACTTTCCTTTCCTACAAAAAAAGCCTCCAGCCTGCGTTCAAATTTGAGATAGGGCTGGGTTATATCTTCGTTCATTACCATGTCTATGTTTGACCACTTTGCAAGCAGTTTCACATTTTTCTTTCTGGCAGCTTTCTCTTTATTTGGATCGATAACCGTTTCCATGAGCTTTTCAAGAAAAGCAACCTGCCTTCTTCTCACCTGTTCTATATTCTGAAAACTTTTAGTAGCATCCTCACAGGCTTTAAAACATTCGCTTAAAGAATCTTTTAATGCCTCAATGTAGGAAAGAAAATCCTTTGCTGTCTTTTTAAGAGCTGGATTATTTCTTGAAATGCGTTCAAATTCTTTTAAATTCTGGTAAAGCTCTGTAACAAGTGTTTCCACTTTTCTTTTCTGTTCAGAGGTTCTATAAACTATCAGTTTTTCATACTCTTTTTCCAGTTCGCAAAGAGGCTGAACAATCTTTTCATTAATCATCATATCTATTTCAGACCAGTCGTTCAAACTGTGAACATTTGACTTTTCGTAAAAAAGAATAATTATGTTGAGAATTACCACACTTAATAAAACCACACCCGCAAGCCCCAATGCATACCTGAAAGCTTTTTTTAAACTTAATCGCATCTTCTACAATCACCCCCTTCCATTACCACTTTTTGCCCATTTAATTTATTATATTATATTAAAAAAAAAAAAACAAGTTTCTGCATAAATTT
>CAZWTB010000121.1:0-2051 GCA_964636875.1 uncultured Thermodesulfatator sp. | reverse complement strand
CTTTTTGTCAAACCATTCCTGATATACTCTGGTGAGGCGATTTACTTCGTTCTCATTTAAGTGAGGTGGAACCTCTGCCTTGTTAAAAGCTGTTATTAATCCTGGTTGTTTTACTGCAAGCATTTGAACACCAACTTTTTTAATTTCTGGCAAAACTCTTCCCACTCTTCTTCAAGTGCTTGCTGGTAGAGTTTTTTAACTGCTTCTTCTCCATGTTTTTTGATAAATTCTTGTTCTGCTTGTGCCATGTTTTGTATATCAGAAATTGCCTCGGTTAGAGAAGAAGGAAGCTTACTGGAGTGTTCCGCACCAGCTTCCTGAAAAATTTTTTTTCTCATCCGTTCTATAGCCCGATCTCTTAAGGCTTTGCTAAGCTCATTCAAAACAAATTTTTCCTTAACTCTGAAAATAAATTCTACCATCCCCATTTCTTTCACCTCCTTTTTTGTTATTAACAAAATTTACTCATCTCAATCCAGATCTATCTCCATTTCTTCTTCCATTTCTTCTTCTTCTTGTTGTTCTTCTTCGTGTTCCTGCTGTTCTTTTTCTTCCTGTTCTTCTTGCTCTTTTTCTTTTTCTTCTTCCTGTTCTTGTTCTTCTTGTTCTTCCTGTTCCTGTTCTTTTTGCTTTTCTTCTTGCTCAGCTTGCTCCCGAAGTTCCTCGTAACTTTCCACTTCTATTTCAGCGTGATTTTTGTCGTTCTCAAGTTCAAAACCAGCTACGTTTTCTCGTTCCTGTTCTTCTTTTTTATCCTGTTTTTCTTTTTCAGTTTCTTTTTCCTGCTCCTGGTCGTGCTCTTTTTCCTGCCCTTCAGGTTCTTTTTCAGCTTCCTGTTCTTTTCCAGAATCCTTTTCTTCTCCGGATTCTTTATTAAACTCTTTTTCAGGTTCTTTATCCTTTGCAAGCTCCTCCACTACTTCTTTAACGTCGATTTTTTGCTCGTCAGGATGCCATTCAGCTGTTTTGTCTATTGCTTCGGAAGCTTTTTCCTCAAGGGTTTCTTTATCGAGGGTTCCTTTTACGAGTTCTTCTTTTTGCTCTTCGGAAAGCCCAAACCGTGTGGCTCTTTCAGCAGAATCCTTTATGTTCTGAGTGATGTCTTCAGCTGCGTTGTATTGAACTTCCTCTAAGGATGTTTTTAATTCGCCGGTTTCTTCGTCTCTTCCGTAGTTCCAGCCTGCAACGTCAACTTTTTGCTCTGCAGTAAGCTTTTCAAGTGTTTCTTTAAGGTCTCCTGTTACGAGATGAAACTCCTCCCGTCCACGGGTAGCTGCTACGTAAAACCTGTTCTCTGAAGTCCGGTCAGGAAGGTAAATTACTCTATCAACGGTCTGTCCCTGGCTTTTTACACTGGTCGTGGCATAGCCGTGGGTAAGGTAATTATACTTTTCCAGGTTTACTTCTTTTACTTCATTTCCGACCTTAACGGTAAGCGTCTGATTATTTTTATCCACCACTATAACGGTTCCCACTTCTCCATTCCGGACGTTCAGCTCTTTGTATTCATTTTTGAGAAACATTACTTTATCGCCCACTGCAAATTCTTTTTCTCCCAGAGGCTTGCCGTCAGTTCCTCTGACTTCCACTTTTAAACCCTCTTTTTCAACCAGTCCCTCTTTTTGCAGAGCGTATCTGATTTCGTTACTTAAACGGTTTACAAGCTTATTCGTGTCAGCAAGTACCAAGATGCTTTTTTCGTCTTTAACGGCGGAAAGATATTTATCAACGGCAAACCTGATCTGATCATTTCTGGAACTGATTTCGTGAACCCAGCCTTTTTTCTGGAAAATCTCAATGGCGTCTTTAAATTTTCCACCAGCCATGAGGTATGCTGCCTGTTTGTATTCCGGGTCTTTTTGCCTGTGGATTTCTGAGAGTTCGTAAACAAGTCCTTTTTTAGCTCCCTCTGCAATGAATTTCGTGAAAGGATCTCCAAAGCCAACGGGTTTGGTCTGTGAAGGATCACCAACCCAGGCAATTTTCATGTTATACTTATCAGCGATTTGTTGAATTAAAGCAGCTCTATCAGAGGAGACCATACCAGCTTC
>CAZWTB010000120.1:0-8604 GCA_964636875.1 uncultured Thermodesulfatator sp. | reverse complement strand
GCTATTGCAGCCAGAATAATGAACTGGAATGTAAGAGATTATGTAGTTGCATGGACTATTGTGTTTATTCTTACGGTAATAGCGTATATTATAGGAAAAAATGCTTATATAAGTGCGCCTCCTAACAAATGGTCTCATTTTGGGATAAAGAGCGGTCTTCAGCTTGGAGGAGCTTATTATATTTTAGCTCTTTTAATCGGTTTAATTATTGGAAACTTTGCTCCTAAGAGTTTTAAACAGTTTATGGAAAAGGGTGCCCGTCCTGAATGGTTTATTAAAATAGCTATTGTTTGTTTAGGAGCAAAGCTCGGAGTTAAAGCTTTAAAGAGTGCTCATTATGCTTTTCACTTAATTGTTTCAGGAATATGTGCGACGTTTGCCGGATACTTACTTTTCTGGCCCCTTGCTTATTACATTTTAAGAAGATGGTTTGGATATTCTCGTGAGTGGTCTGCGTGTTTTGCTTCTGGAGTTTCTATTTGTGGAGTTTCTGCAGCTATTGCAACTGCAGGAGCAGTAAGAGCAAGACCTATTATTCCTGTTCTTCTTTCAACTCTTATCGTAGTTTATGCTACTTTCCAGATGATTTTTTATCCTATGTTAATGACAAAATTTATGCTTCACTCTCCAATAGTTGCTGGTTCTGCTATAGGACTTTCGATTAAAACTGACGGTGCAGACGCAGCTGCAGGTGCTCTTCTTGACGAAATGATGCGTTCTGCAGCAGAACTTAAACTCGGAGTAAAATGGGAAGAAGGATGGATAACCCTCTCTGCAATCATGACTAAAATCTGGATCGATATGTTTATCGGTCTCTGGGCTTTTGTTCTTGCTTACATCTGGGTTAAATACTTCGAAGGAAGAGCTGCTGGAGAAAAAGTTCCTGCTATAGAAATCTGGTTCAGATTTCCTAAATTCGTTCTTGGTTATTTCTATTCAATGCTTATTGTGATGATCATCGGTTTTGCAGGACTTATTGATACCCATGCCCTTATAAAAGCGGTAAAACCCGTTGAAGGACCTATGCGTCACTTTTTCTTCCTTCTTACTTTTACAAGTATAGGGATTGTTACAGACTTCCGTGAATTGAGAAAAGCAGGGCTTGGCAAACTCGCTATTGCTTATGGATTAGTTCTTTTCTTTATAATTACTCCTATTGCTCTTCTTATTGCATGGGTATTTCATCATGGTATGATGCCTCCTACAGTAAAATAATAAAAATTTTGGACAGGGGGGTATCCCCCCTTCTTTTTTTATGCAAGAGTTAAAAATTAATCTCCATTTTAGTGGAAAATATTGGATAATTAATTTCAATAATCATCAAATCAAAGCTGAATCCATAGAAGAATTGAAAAAAAAGCTCGAACAATTTTTAAAAAAACTTTATCCCTCTCAAAAAGTAAAAGTTTCTGTATTCTATAACTGGAAAGATTTACCTCACTGGCTCTGGCAATATCAAAGTTATTATTTCCACAGGGATTGGGAGTTTGATTTTAGACAAAATTGAAAAAATCTTTTATAAATACTTTTATTTCTGGAAATGGGCTCAAATAGAACCTACTACTTATTGTAACGGTTCCTGTATTTATTGCCCCAGAACAGTTTATAAAAATGTTTGGATAAATGCCCATTTGTCTTTAAAAAATTATTTAAATATATTAAATAATATTTTTTCTGTAAGAATGATTTATCTTCAGGGCTGGGGAGAACCTTTTTTAAATCAAGAACTTTTTGAAATGATACACCAGACTAAAAAAAATAACCTCTTGATCGGTATTACTTCTAATGGAACACTAATTACAGAAGACATAGCTAAAAAATTGGTGGAACTTAAAGTGGATTTTATCAGTTTTTCTCTGGCTGGTTTTGAAAAAAATAACGACATTATAAGAAAAAATACCAGTTTTAAAAAAGTATTTGAAGCAATAGAACTTATTTCCAAATATAAAAATTTTTATAATTCTTCAAAACCAGTGGTTCATATTGCTTATATATGGTTCAAAAGTATATACAAAGATCTTAAGTTCTTAATAAGATTTTTAAAAAATTTTGAAGTAAAGGAAATCGTTGTTCATCCTCTTACTTTTGTTCCTTCTCGAGAATTGGAAAAAGAGGTAATTTATTTAGAAGATAAATTCTTAAAATTCGCAGAACAATTAAAAGAAGAAAATCAAAAAGTAAAAATTCATATATATTTTATCACCAATAAAATTCATTCCTGTCCCGATGATATTTTAAGGTCTTTTTTTGTTAATTTTAATGGTAAGGTCTCTCCTTGCACTTTATCCCTTCTTCCTGTAAAAAATCAGGTTATTTATTATTTCAGAAATAAAGCTTTCTTTTTTAAACCTATAATTTTAGGTAATCTACTTACTGAAAATTTATTAAAAGTATGGTCAAATTTTCAATATAAACAATTTAGACGAGAATACTATAATTCTTTTTGTAAAAATTGTTACAAATTATTTTTAACAAATTTCCCTATGGAAAAAACTTCTTACCATTTTATTCCGAGTTCAACTAAATAATTTCTGCTTTTTCTTTCACCTGCATACTTACCCAGTTCCTCTGCATAACTAACAAATTGCGCGTCTATGAATAAAAAGTGAAGTTCTGCTCCAAAAGAAGGATATCCCTGATAAAATCCTCCTCTTATAGTAAAAGTAAGATGAGAAGACTTAAAAACGTCCATTTCTCCTCCCATATAAAGTCTTTTTCCCCAATCTTCATCTTCTTTGTAATTCTTGGTTATGTCTCTTAGATCTATTCCAAGAGCTATGTTCTGAAAAAAATGACTGCCTTTAAAAAGTCTGGAACGAATAGCAAAACCTATATTTACTGTCTGAGGAATAACAGTGGTTGAATTTACTTCCAGATCTCCTATATTCATAACTGATATTCCAAAAGATGGATTAAGTAAACTATTAGGAAAGGGAGTAAAAATAATTCCTGCGTCAAAAACAACAGAACCACCTTTTTTAAGAAGTTCATCATTTATATAATCATCAAGATTGTCTGCATGATCTATTAATTCTGAAGCTCTAAAAGCATGTTCAAGATACGCTGTATATACATATTTAACATCTGTTCCAATATGAACTCTGTTTTTAAACATATTAATACTCAAACCCAAGAAACTTCCAACAAATCCATAGTTTTTAACTTCCAAAACTCCGGCAGTTCCAAATCCTTCGTGAACACCTCCTGCTAAAGCAATTCTTTCAAAAACACCTATTCCCAGTGCAAAATTTTTAAAAGGTCTGGCAAAAGAAATCATTAAATTTTCTTCTCCAGAAAAAACCTCCCCTGTATATTTATCAAGAAGATCAAAAACCGCCTGTTCTTTATCTTCTGTATCGTTATCAAGCACCTGATCTTTAAAGTCTTTTACAAAATCCACCACTTTACTATTTATTCCTACATTTAAAGTTATTAAATTTACTTCCCAGCCTTCACTTCTTTTCATAAGAGAAAGTCCTGCAGGATTAAAGAATACAGAGGTAACACTTCCACCAATGGCAACATTTGTGCCTCCCATTCCCAGTATTCTTCCATCTCTATAAAGCTCTACATACGTCCCTACATCTGCAAAAACACAAGATGCAGAAACAAAAATCATTAATACTAAAAAAATAGCTACAAATTTTACTCTTTTTAACATTTTTCCCTCCTTTTTTACTGAGCTGTTGCATTAAGTATATAATCTACTATTAATTGCTGGGTTTGATATGTTACCTCGGTTGTAGAATTATTTACACATTCACCAAGCTGAATATCTGTTGCATTGTCAATTCCTCCTGGAAACTTATCACATGAAGTGCAGGTGCCATTTGAAAAATAACATGCACATTGAGCAGGATTTTCTTCACAAAAATCAGCTTTAAAGTCATTCACAGCAGATTCTATATCTGTGGTTGCATTGGTAGCATTTTCCTCCACCCCCACCACACTCGTAATTGCATCAACTCCTTCATTTAAAGCTTCCACAATAAGCCCAACCTGAGTAGCAGTTTGGTTCGTCTCTTCGTCAAGAATTAAAGGACACGGATAACATCCACTTGCAGGATCTAACCTGTCACAGGGGGTCCCATTACAATAACAATATCCATCTGTAAGAACTGAAAAATATTTACCTGTTGCATTTTCAACAACTTCAGTAGCATTAGTAGAATTCGCATATCCTATACAATTTTTCTTAGGATTAATATAAAATCTCAGGATCTTAAATTCTTTACCTGGATATCCAAAATTACAGGTATTAAGAAGTTCTACACTGTCACATGTATTAATGGTTAAAGTTCCATTATTTACTGCCCAGTTCATTGCACATGCAGAAAAATCAGCACTATCCGGAACATTATTTTGATTTATATCCCTGAGATCACAGGTAGTATTATTTCCACCACCAGATACCCAGTAGTCAATCAAATCTGTAAGAGATGAAGTTTCATTGGCGGTTTCTTTAAAAAGAAGAGCAAATGTTGTTCCTGCAGTTGCTACCTGAACAACTCCTTTCATAAAACAGGCTTCCTTTACAAGTGAATCTTTTATTTTGGAAGTATCTGTGCAATTTACACCACCTGTAGCTTTTTTATAATAATCCATGGCTTTATTAAGATTTTTTAAAGCAGTTCCAGTTGCTCTTCTGGAAATAGCAGACAGAAAAGAATCATAACTATATGTATCCTGAGTGCTGTTCTTGGCATTTAAAATATCGTTAATTATAGAAAATATGGTAAAACCTGCTTTGCCAAGATATGCTGCTGCAAGGTTGATATTTCTTGTGGTGCTGTTTAATAAGTCTTTACATTCACCATTAAGTAAATTGATAGCTTCGTCATACTCTTTTTTATCAAGAAGAGAATTCACCCTATATTCACAATCCTCAGCACTATTAACACTTTTGTCACTTATACCTACCTCTTCTGAAATATTACATCCCCACATAATTACACTAAAAACGAAAATAATCATTATAAACCACACTATTCTCCTCATGTCTATCCTACCTCCTTTTTATTATAATCCTTTTTTATTATATCTTTTTAAAACTTTAAAATAAACCCTTCTTTTTGTCAAGTGATTTAAATCACATCTACTATAAAAAATCTATCTCCCATAGAAAATTCTATTTTCTACCTATTTTAATAGCTCCTTCTCTTAATGGCAAAAGCAAAATTTTGTGATATAATTTAATCACTACAAATTTTCATGGGAGGTTCTTTTTATGCAGGCAAAGGTTAATACTTCTGTTCTTGAAAAAGTTCTTAAAAAAATTGAAGGAGTTGCAGACAAAAAAGCCTCAATGGCGGTTTTATCCATGGTGCTTGTAGAACCAGATCCAGAGGAAGGAACTATACACTTTACTGCAACTGATCTTGAAACTGGATACAAAGCAAAAGTTCCTGCAGAACTTGAAGGGGATGCTATCCCTTTCTGTGTTCCTGCCAGAAAGTTTTATGAAATAGTTAAAAATTTCCCAGAAGAGGAAATCCTTTTTATAAAGGACGAAAATCGTCTTATAGTAAAAGATGCTGAAGAAAGGATTATTTATAACCTGGCTACTACTGAAAGTGAGGATTTTCCAAGCCTTCCAGAATTTTCTGAAGAAAATGCTATAGAAATTCAGGGTAAAACTCTGGAAGAACTTATTTCAAACACTATTTTCTGCACCTCAAAAGAAGAGAGCCACTTCGTTCTCGGCGGTATTTTTTTTGAGCCTTTAAAAGATGAAGGGAAACTCAGAGCAGTTGCCTCAGACGGACACAGACTCGTTAAACTTGATAGAGAAATCCCTGGTATAGAAGAAGCAGATCTTCAGGAAGGTTTTATCGTAGCAAGAAAAGCTGCAAAACAAATGGAAGATATAGCAGGTGATGAGCTCGTTGTAAAACTTGGCTACACGAATAACTATGTAGTATTGTGGACTCCCAATGCCATATTCTTTACGAGAACTATAGAAGGGACTTTCCCTGATTATAGAAGTGTAATTCCTCAATCCTATGATAATACTTTAAAAGTTGATAGAAAACTTCTTATAAGTGCCTTAAAAAGAGTATCCCTCGTGATTCCGGAAAAGTTTAAACCTGTAACTTTTGAGCTAAAACCAGATGAAATAGTTCTTACTTCTCAAGAAACCGAAATGGGAAAAGCTCAGATTAAACTTTCTGCTATTTACGAAGGAACTCCTCTTACAGTAAACTATAATGCTCAATACCTTCTTGATGCTCTTGAGATTATGAAGTCCGAAGAAGTAGAAATAAAGATAGGAGAGGAAAGAACTCCTGCCCTTTTAACAGGCTATAGAGACGAAGGATTTTTATACCTCGTGATGCCAATGGTTCTCTAATTAGTCTTTGTTCTTTTAAAAAGATTTAGGAGGGTAATAGAAAAGATGAAGGGATACGAGGCTGAGAGTATTAAAGTTCTCTCCGGGCTTGAAGGAGTTAGAGCCCGTCCTGCAATGTATATAGGTTCTACAGATATAAGCGGTTTTCATCACCTTCTCTGGGAAGTTCTTGATAATGCTGTTGACGAGGCACTTGCAGGATATGCAACAGAAATAAAAGTTACTCTTCACAAAGATGGATCTGCAAGCTGTGAAGACAACGGAAGAGGTATCCCGATCAATATTCATCCAGAAGAGGGAATTTCTGCTCTGGAACTCGTTATGACAAAACTTCATGCAGGTGCTAAATTTGATCACGGAGTTTATAAGGTATCAGGTGGACTTCACGGAGTGGGTGTATCTGTTGTTAATGCACTTTCAGAATGGCTTATTGCAGAAGTTTACAGAGACGGAAAAGTCTATCGTCAGACTTACAAAAGAGGGGTCCCTGATTCTCCTGTAAAAGTCGTAGGCACTACGAAAAAAAGAGGAACTTTTGTAAGATTCAAGCCTGATCCAGAAATCTTTGGAAATATTGAATTTGATCTCGAAATAGTTGCTAAACGCCTGAAAGAACTCGCTTACCTTAATCCAGAAATAAAATTTTATCTTATAGACGAAAGGATAGACTTTTCTGAAAAGTATCACTTTAAAGGTGGTATCGTAGAGCTCGTTAAAAATCTCAATACCAAAAGAAATCCCGTTCACTCAAAAATTATTTACATTTCCGGAGAAAAAGACGGGGTTAAAGTGGAGGTTGCCCTTCAATATAACTCAAGTTATACTGAAACGATTTACAGCTATGTAAACAACATTCACACAAAAGAAGGTGGAACACATGTTGTGGGTTTTCGCTCTGCTTTAACAAAAGCAATAAATAGATACATCTCCGAGAACAAACTTCCCAAACAATTAAAAATAAAAGTTGAAGGTGAAGATGTAAGAGAAGGGCTCTGTGGCGTTATTTCTCTTAAGGTGCCTGACCCTCAGTTTGAAGGTCAAACCAAGATGAAACTCGGAAACAGTGAAGTTAAACCCATAGTAGAATCAATTGTTTATGAAGGAATTCTTAAATTTCTTCAGGAAAATCCAGGAGAAGCAAAAAAGATTTTACAAAAAATCGTAATTTCTGCCAAGGCAAGAGAAGCTTCTCGTAAAGCAAGAGAACTTGTAAGAAAAAGAAGTGAGGTTGAAGACTTTCTGGTTGCAGGAAAACTTGCAGATTGTTCAGAAAAAAAACCGGAAAAAAGAGAACTTTTTATAGTTGAAGGAGATTCTGCTGGTGGTTCTGCAAAACAGGCAAGAGACAGAAGATTTCAGGCAATTCTGCCTCTGCGGGGTAAAATTCTTAATGTAGAAAAAGCAAATGTAGAGAAAATGCTTTCTTCAGAAGAAATAAAAAGCCTGATAGCTGCTCTTGGAGCAGGAATCGGTCCGGACAATTTTAATGTGGAAAAGTGTAAATATCACAAAATCATAATTATGACGGATGCAGATGTTGACGGTGCTCATATAAGAACACTCCTTCTTACATTTTTTTACAGACAGATGCCAGAACTTATAGAAAGAGGATGGCTCTTTATTGCTCAACCTCCCCTTTACAGAATAGTCGAAGGGAAAAAAGAAGTTTATCTTAAAAACGATGAAGAACTTGATAAATACATCCTTAACCGCCTTCTTGCCAATACTCAGGCTTCTTTTATTAACGAATCTCCCATTAAACTTAATCAAAAAGAATTTAAAAACTTTTTCTTAAACTGTGCAAAACTTGACAGAATCCTCTTAAATCTTTACAAAAAAACTTTTCCTCCTAAGATTATTCTTTTGCTTCTTAAAAACGATTTTGCCAGTTTGTCTGCTTTTGAAGACATTTCAAAAATGCAGGACATTTCTCAAAAGTGCCAGAAACTCGGGTTTAAAGTCTCAAAAATTAAACCAAGTCAATACAATCCCAAGTATTATGAATTTTTCGTTTTTTCAGAAACAGAAGCCTTTGCTTCTTCAAAAATAGGACCTGAACTTATTCTTGAAAGAGATTATAGAGACGCTTTAAAAACTTTTAAAAACATAAAAGATTATGTGCCATACAAACTGGAAATTTCTTACAAAGGAGAAAAAAAAGCCTGGGAGGACTGGCTGTTTTCAATTAGTGAGATTTTAAACTGGCTTAGAGATGAAGGAAGAAAAGGTATTTTTATTCAGAGGTATAAAGGACT
>CAZWTB010000119.1:0-6339 GCA_964636875.1 uncultured Thermodesulfatator sp. | reverse complement strand
AATGCAGGATCGTCAAAAAGATCAGAAGGACCGATTAAATACCCTTCTTTTATCTGGTATCCTGCAGCAATTACTCTTGGAGGACCGTCAAATCTGGTTGGTTTTGCGGTTTTAAAGGAAACAGGCATAAGAGGTCCTGTGTGAGAGCCTCTCATCCATCCTTCAACAAGCCAGGGATGAGCAAAAGGTTCAAGAATTTCTCCAACAGCTGGAAAACCACTCTGAGCTCTTACTATAAGAACCGGATCATCCTTTCCAACATACCTTCCTGCCATAAGAGAAAGTTTCTGAGTTGAAGCTACTGCTGCAATTTCTCCGTCTTTTTTTCTGTAAACAGCTCTTACAACATATCTACTGGTTGCTCCAATAAAGACAAGTAGATCGTAAAGTTCTTCAGGAGCTTTAAGCTGAATACCCATTCCACTATAAACATCCATTACATCAAAAATAAATCCCTCGTGCATTGAGGGGTCTATAACGAGTCCTGCTGTGTTCATGGGATCTGCAAACATTTCGTAGAGAGGAAGGTTCCATGCACTTGGAGAAGTTTTATCTGCAAAAAATACAATAATAGGTTCACTTTTTCTTTCTTCAAATTCCATTTCTGCAACACCGGGTCCCATTCCTTTAACATTTCCAGAAAAGGCATCTGTAAGAAGGTCCTGTCCTGCACCATACATTTTAAGTTTTTTAGAAACTTCTGTTCCTTCTTTAAAGGCATTCCATGCAAGTTCGTGAACCTCTGTTGAATCCACTCCTTTTGTGTGGGTCATCACAAGGGCTATGTCGTCTCCACAGACAAGAACAGAGACGTCTCTAATTATTCCCTTGTCTTTTCCATCCTCTGCAACTTCTTTTACTTTATCAAGAACTTCTTTGTGAACAGAAGAATGCCCAACAAATCCTCCAATATCAGCTTTGATAACAGAAACCGTTAATTTCATTCCCCACCTCCTTTACAAAATTCTTTTTTTTCCGAAAATTAATTTATAATAAAGATTATAGCACATACAGGCAAAAAGTAAATGGAAGAAAAAGAAAAAGTTGCAGTAGCATTAAAATACGAACCAGAAAAAGGGATTCCTGAGGTTATTGCCAAAGGAAAAGGCTCTCTTGCTGAACTTATTCTGGAGATAGCAAAGGAGCACGGCATTCCAATAAAAAAAGACTCAAAACTCGTAAAGGAACTTTACAAACTCGAGGTTAACGAACCCATTCCTCCGGAGCTTTACAAAGCTGTTGCAGTGGTTCTTGCATGGGCTTTTAATCTTAATTCCAAACTAAAAGAAAAAATATTAAAAAATTTACAAAAGTGAATTATCAAGGTAGTGTAAAGGGCTTTAAAAAAATATGAAAAATCAAAAAATTTTTTAAAATGTCCTTGAAAAATCAAAAAATTTAGTTTAAATTTTAAATGCAACAAATTTTTCTTAAAAATCTTGACAAATATTTTTTCTGTTATATTTTTAAGCTCTGTCCCTAAGAGAGCAATTTCTTCTAAGGGGGGATAAAAATGAAAAACACAGAGAAGTTTGAGTATGGATTTGGTCAACACCTTATTATCGATGGATATGGTGCTAACAGAGAAAAGCTCATGGATCTGGATTTCATTTATAACTTCCTCAGTAAGTATCCAGAAGAAATAGAAATGACAAAAATAATGCCTCCCTATGTATTTAAGTATTATGCTCCTGTTCCTGAAGACTGGGGTATTTCAGGATTTGTTATTATAGCAGAAAGTCATATAAGTATTCACACCTTTCCGGAGAAACTTTATCTCAGTGTGGATGTATTTTCCTGTAAGCCTTTTAATGTGGACAAAGCAATTGCTGACATTACTCAAATTTTTGAAATTAAAAAGAGTGAAATAAGATTTCTTGACAGAGGGCTTGAATTTCCCCGTTCTATCAGAGCGGTTGAAAACTTCATCAGAATGGAAAGGAAGGATCTGATCCTGTAAAAAATGAAAGTAAATTTTCTTGGGCTACCCGATGAACAGAATGCACGGGTAGCCCTTATTCCTGCTCCTCTGGAATTCACAACTTCCTGGAAAAAGGGAACAAAAGAAGCCCCCCTTGAAATTTTAAAAGTAAGTCCGAATATAGAATTTTTTGACGAAGAAACCCGGACAGAACCAGCTTTAATCCTTGGATTTTATACTTATCCTGTGCAGGAACTTTCTAATTCTCTTGAACAGGCTATAGACGAAATCTCCCATACTGTAAAATCAGCCCTGATTAAAAAACTCTTTCCTATTGTAATCGGTGGAGAACACACGGTTTCTCTTGCAGTAGTAAAAGCACTTGAAAACTTCTTTGAAAATTTTAAAGTTATTCATCTGGATGCCCACCTTGATCAAAGAGATAAATACCTTAACACCCAAATTAATCATGCCACAGTAATGAGAAGAATTCTTGAAAGAGGACATCCTGTCTTAAGCATAGGAATAAGATCGTGTTCAAAAGAAGAATATGAATTTTTAAACTCAGCTGAAAATCTTGAAGTAATATGGGCAGAAGAAGTGCATCAAAATTTTCCACAGGTATTAAAGAAAATAGAAGATTTTTCGCAAAACAGTAAAATCTATTTAAGTTTTGATATGGATGTGTTTGATCCTGCCCTTGCACCAGGTGTTGGAACTCCAGAACCCGGAGGAATATCCTGGTATCAGGCTTTACAAATTTTAAAATTGGTGGTTAAATACTCTTTAATCGGTTTTGATCTGGTTGAAGTTATGCCCCTTCCCTGCCATCAAATTACAGAATATACAGCAGTTAGACTTATTTTTAAACTCTGTGCCTATTTAAGTGAGAAGTATGAAAGAACTGGGACGCTATTCTAAATTACTTTTTGAAGCAAACTTTTTAAAAAGAATAGAAAGAACCGGATATCCCTATCTTGGAACAGGGAAAGAAAATGTAGCTTCTCATTCTTTTGGAGTGTGTTTTTGTGCCTGGATTCTTGCAGAATTGTGTGAGGAAAAAGTTAATAAAGAAAAACTCTTTAAAATGGCACTTATTCACGATCTACCGGAAACCAGAACCGGAGATTTTAACGCGGTAAATAAACTTTACGACACTGCAGACGAAAAAAAAGCCCTTGAAGATGCATTCGAAGGCTTAGAAATAAAAGAAGAAGTCCTTTCTCTGTGGAAAGAATATAGAGAACAAAAAAGTATAGAAGCTAAAATTTTGCACGATGCAGACGTGATTGATCTGATCCTGCAATTAAAAGAACAAAAAGATTTGAATAATCCTTATGCAGATAAATGGATTTATTATGCAAAAAAAAGGCTTGTTACTCCGATTGGTAAAAAACTCGTGGAAAAAATTTTAGAAACTGACTGGTGTTCCTGGTGGCTCCATTATTTTATTAAAGAAGATGAAATTCAAAGAAAATCCTAATCCTCTTCAAAAGCTCTCCTTATGCACAAGGTGTGGCAAATGTCTCAAAGTGTGTCCATCCTATCAGGTATTTCTTAAAGAAAGTTTTTCTCCAAGAGGAAGAAATTTTTATTTAAAAAACTTTATTTTTTCCACAAGTTTTGACTTCTGCCTGTTCTGTGAAAAATGCTCAGAAGTATGTCCTCATGGAATCAGTTTTCCTGAACTTTATCTTCTTCTTGTATTGAAAAGAAGAAAAACTGCTTTAGTAAAAAAGTTCTTTTCTTCTCCGTTATTAACTCTTCTTTCTTTTGCAAGAAACAGAGAGAAGAAAAAATTTTCTATTGCCTTAAACAACACCCATGTAAAAGAAAAAAGTGTTAAAGTTTTTCTCTCCTGTGGGTTGATTTTCCTTTATCCTTCTGCTCTGGAAAAATTTAAAAATTTTTTGAAAAAAAGAGGAACAGATGTGGAACTTCTTGGAGTTGAGTGTTGCGGAGCGCCTTTTTTGAATATCGGATCTATTAAAGATTTTGAGAAATGCGCTTTAAAAAATCTCAAAAATATTGCAGAAAAATTAAAAGAAGGGGATGATCTTCTTTTTTTCTGTGCTACATGTGCATGGATTTTTAAAAATATCTATCCTTTGGTTTTTAAAGGAACCGAGGTTGAAGAAAAGGCAAAATTGGTGGCAAGCAGGGTAAAAATTGCAATTTCTTATCTTGAAAACTTTGAAGAGTTAAAAATTTTTAAAAAAAATGTGCTTTTTCACCAGCCGTGCCACTTGACAGAAACCTCAAATCTGGTAAAAAATAAAGAAGGAAGTTTTTGTTGTGGATCTGTAAAGTTTTCTCTCTGGAAAGCTGGTTTTCAAAAAAAATATAAAAACAGGTGGATAAAACAATTAAGAGGCAAAATTTATCTTGCAACTTTTTGCACTGGTTGTTATTTAAATTTTAAGTATTTATTGAGGGAACCCCCCAGAGTGTGTCACTGGCTGGAGTTTTTGGAATGCAGGGAGAAGTAAAATATCCTTCATATCTTGCTTTACTTGAAACCGGAGAGCTTGATAAGAGAATAGAAGAACTTTATGCCAGGCTTGAATCATGTAATCTCTGCCCGAATGCCTGCGGTGTTAATAGACTGAAAGGAGAAGTTGGTTTTTGTAAAGTAAAGGATAAACCAGTTATAGCGAGTTATGGACCGCACTTCGGTGAAGAAAAACCACTTGTAGGAAAAAATGGTTCAGGAGCAATATTTTTTACCTATTGTAATATGGCATGTGTATATTGTCAGAACTGGGAAATAAGTCACCTTGGTGAGGGGACAGAAATAAAAGTTGAAGACCTCGGAGCTATTATGTTACTTTTACAGATGTGGGGATGTCACAATATAAACCTGGTTACCCCTACTCATCAAATTCCTTTTATAGTAAAAGCAATAAAACTGGCTGCAGAAAGCGGATTAAACCTTCCCATAGTTTACAATTGTGGAGGATACGAATCTCTGGAAACTTTACAGCTTCTTAAAGGAATAGTTGATATATATATGCCTGACATAAAATATATGGATGAAAAAACCGCTTTAAAACTTTCCAAAGTAAAAAAATATCCGGAAGTTGTAAAGAAAGCGGTAAAGGAGATGCATTCTCAGGTAGGAGATCTTGTAATAGAAGGGGGGATAGCAAAAAAAGGGCTCATTGTGAGACACCTGGTTCTTCCAGAGGATCTTTCTCAGACAGAAGAAGTTGTAAAATTTATTGCAGAAGAGATTTCAAAGAACACTTATTTTAATCTTATGGATCAGTATAGACCCTGTGGTGATGCCTGGAAGTATCCACCTCTGGATAGAAAAATTACCAGGGAAGAATGGAATAAAGCCCTTGAACTTGCTTACAGATATGGGCTTAAAAGACTTGACGAGAGAAGAGCAAGGTTCTGGGATTAAAAAAGAAATCAGAGAAAACAGCAAAATTTTTGCAATAGGGGACATTCACGGCTGTTTTAAAAGCCTTGAAGAACTGCTTGAAAGTATTCCTGTTAACTGGGGAAAAGATCGGATCGTTTTTCTGGGAGATTATATAGACAGAGGACCTTCTCCGAGAAAAGTTATAGAAATTGTTTTACAGCTTAAAAAGAATTATCCAGAAAAAATTATAACCCTTAAAGGAAATCATGAGTGGATGTTTGAAAGATTTTTAAAGGGTATAGATGTAGAGGTGTTTCTTTATAATGGTGGAAATGTAACACTCAGAGATTATTACAAGCAGGGGTTTCTTGAAATTCCAGAAGAACATTTACGGTTTATAAAAGAATTAAAACTTTACTATGAGACAGAAAATTATATTTTTGTTCACGCGGGATTAAAACCCGGGGTTCCTCTTGAACAACAACACGAAGAAGATCTTCTCTGGATAAGACAGAGTTTTTATTATGCAGATTACTGTTTTCCAAAAACTGTTATTTTTGGACATACCCCATTTCCAGAGCCTTTTGTAAAAAAAGATAGAATAGGTATAGATACAGGTTGTGTTTATGGAGGAAAACTTACCGCTATTATGCTTCCTGATAAAAAGTTCTTTCAAGTAACCTGCAGGGGGTGAAATATGGGATGGGATGACAGCTACAGAAGACGTCTTTCCTGGAGAGAAATCGATAAACTTAAAGATAAAAGTGGTTTCAGTAAAATTAGAAAGAAGTATGAAAGAGATCAGAGCTCTTCTGTAAGAGAAGATCCCAAAGCAAAAGCTAAGTATCTCAAAGAAATAGAAAAACTTTTCGTTGATAAAGAAGAACTTGAAAAACAGGAGCTTCTTGAAAAACTTCATAAAAGCTATGGAACAAAAAATTTTAAAAAACTTGTAAAAGATTTTATTAAAAAATTCGGATTTCCTGAAGACTGGAGAACCCTTCTTCTTTTTCTCGACCTCGAGGATAAAAAGCTTGTCCTAACTGCT
>CAZWTB010000118.1:0-20691 GCA_964636875.1 uncultured Thermodesulfatator sp. | reverse complement strand
TTGCAATTTTTTAGAAATGAGTTATTTTATATAAGCGAGATAAAAAGGTGAGAAAGCGCCCCCATCGTCTAGTGGACTAGGATACTGGCCTCTCACGCCAGAGACACGGGTTCGAATCCCGTTGGGGGCGCCATTGCTTCTCCTTATGTCCCACAGTTCTCAATATGATCTTCTTCTTTTAAATCCCTGGATATTTGACTTCTCTGCCTATGACTTCTGGTTAAAACCTTATGGACTCCTTCTCCTCGGAGGAAAACTTAAAAAAGCAGGTTATAAAATTTATTATCTCGATCTGCTTGATCCCTTTTTATCAGAACTCCCCAGAAAACCTAAAAGAAAAAAGTTTGGAACCGGACACTTCTACAAAGAAGAAATCCCCAAACCATATTTTTTTTCTGATGTCCCCAGAAAATTTTATCGCTACGGCATACCACCTTACATTTTAAAAAAACTTCTCAAAAATTTAAAAGTAAAAGCTGTCCTTATTACTTCAGGAATGACATACTGGTATCCAGGAATTATCTCCCTTGTCGAAATTATTATAAAAACTTTTAAAGATGTCCCAATCTTCATAGGAGGTATCTGCGTAAAACTCTGTTACGAATTTTTAGAAAATTTTTTCAAACAACACTTTGCAGATTATCCTGTCTTTTTAATAAGAAAAAAAGCAGAAGATTTTCTTCTGGAATTAAAAGAAAAAATTCCTCCTTCTGAAAAAGAATCAAAAAAAGAGGAGTATCCAATTTTTTACATGCAAAAGGGATTACCTTATGTGGTTTTAATGACAAGTGAAGGTTGTCCTTTTGCCTGTCCTTATTGTGCTTCAAAATTGCTTTTTCCTGAATTTAAAACCAGACCTCCTGAGGAAGTTTTTAAAGAAATTCTTTTCTGGTATGAAAAATACAGGATAATTGATTTTGCTTTTTATGACGATGCGCTTTTATTTAATTTTGATAAACACCTTGGAATTATTCTTGAAGAGGTTCTTAAAAAAGGTTTAAAAATCAGGTTCCATACCCCCAATGCCATACACGCAAGGTTTGTAACCAGAGAAATTGCTACCATGTTAAAAAAAGCAGGATTTGTTACTATAAGGCTTGGTCTTGAAAGAGTGGAAAATCGATTTGATAATAAAGTAACTCTGGAAGAGTTTCTTCAGGCGGTTTCCTATTTAAAAGAAGCTGGTTTTACAGAAAAAGAGCTTGGAGCTTATTTTCTTTACGGAGTGCCCGGAGAAAATTTTAAAGAAGTAAAAAGAGGTCTTTTATTTCTTGCAGAAAAAAAGATCCCCCCATATCTTGCAGAATTTTCACCTATTCCAGGGACAAGTTTTTTTGAAATAGCAAAACAAACTTCTCGTTATCCTATAGAAGAAGATCCTGTTTTTCATAACAAAACCGTGTTTCCAGCCTTGAAAAATCCTGACTGGGAACTTATAAAAGAAGTAAAAGACCTTTCCCGACGAATAAGAAAACAGCTTATCTCTTGATAAATAATAGATAGATGTTAACTTTTTGTAAGAAAATTTAAAAGAAGGAGGATGAAATGGCAGATGAAATAAAGAGCACCCTTGAACTTGCTCTGGAAAAGGCTGAAAATTTAGGAAAAGCTTCCAAAGAAGAACTTGAGTTAATGGAACTTAGAGAAAAAGCTCAAAAACTTGGAGCAAAGTTTTTAAAAAATGAAATTGAAAATTTTGAAGAAGCTCTCAACGAACTGCTTCAAAATAAAAGTTCTTCTCAAAGAAAAGAAATAATAAAAAACATAGTTGAAGTGTTTTTAAAAAATATCAATTTACCCTGGTTTGAATATCAGATAGAAGACAGTAAAAAAGCCCTGGAAGGACTGGCATGTATTTTTAAGAACATTCCTGAAATTTCAAGACTTACTCAGGAAATAGAAAGGTTGCTGAAAGAATATTATAATCACAAAGAAGCGATTTACAATGAACTGAAGTCAAGGTTTGAAGGAGGATTGGAAGAACTTGAAAAAAATCTTTCTGCTCAACTCGGAGCAGAAGTAAAAATTAATATAGAAGAACATCCTCAGTTTCGGGAAGAGTGGAGAAAAATAAAAGAAAAACTGGATGAAGAATACGAAAAGCATCTTAATTATCTTAAAGAATTATTTAAAAAGATCGTAGCTTAGGATAAAAAGATGCAGGATAGTCCAATTCTTTATCCTCAAACTCTCCTCCTTCCCGAAACTGTAGAAGAATTAAAACGATTTGTAAATAAAATCAATGTTCTAAAACTTCCTACCACTTTTCAAAATTTACTTTCTTTTTTCAAAGATCTCACACCTTTTAATTTTCTGGAAATAAATGGAATTGATGAGGAGCTTGAGGAACAGATAAAAAGAGAAATAAAAGATATAGAAACCTGGGGGCTTTTTTTTAGAACTCCTGAGACTTTGAAATACTTTGCTAAACACAGAGAAGTTCTTATGGAATCACTGGAAGAAATAATTCCCCACCTTAAAAAAATTGAGGTTAAAAAAGAGGAAGAATTACAGAAGTTAAATTTTAAACAGGCTTTGTTAATTCTTTGTCTTGCAGAAAGTCTTGATCAAAAACTTCTGGAAGTAAAAGCAGGTTTAAAAAAAGTGGAAAACCTTTATATGAAAACAATAAAAGAAAAAATCGTGGGAGAAGAACTTGAAGATTTTCAGGAATTTCAAGATGTAATGGAAACTGAAGAAATTACTTTTCAGCTTCTTAATACTTCTCTGAGAATATCTGCATGGAAAAAATTATTCCCCTATATAAAATGGAACAGTCTGTTTGAAGATCCGTGTATTCTTGTAACTGAAAGAACCATTCTTCAGGACTGGCTTGAAGATTATGAAGTAGTTTCAAAGCAAATGCTTTCTGATTTTCTCGTTATTTATCTTTTAAAAGCTTCTCTGCCAGAACTTTTTAAAATTGAAACACCAGGAGGGTTCCCTGAAAATACAAAAGTTTATTTTTTTGAATTTGTTTAAAAAATGATAATTTTCTACTTTTCTGCAACCCTTGTATTATTACTTCTTTCCATGCTATTCACTTCAAGTGAAGCCAGTATATTTTCTCTGTCCCGAATTGATATAGCTTCTCTCAGAAGTCTTGGACTTAAAGAAAAATATCTCAACATGATAAGAAATCCTGACGAACTTCTTATAGTGCTTATAGCAGGTAATGAAATAGTGGATTATTTTGCAAGTTTTTGTTTTTCAAATGGATTCGAACTTCTTTTAAAAGAATGGGGAAGAGAAATTGCATTTTTAATCTTTGCAATTGCAGGATTCTGGCTTGGCGACTTTCTTCCCAAAGTAGCAGGATTTAAATTGCGTATAAAACTTATTTCCAGAATAGTTTTTTTTACTTACTTTTTTTACAACCTTTTTCTTCCTTTTAGAAAGACTTTTTCTTTTTTTTACAAAAGAATTTCCCGTGTTTTTCCTGTTAAAAGAAGAGACACAGAAGCTCTTTCTCCTGTGGAACAGATTATTATTCACACTCTTGAGATTGCTCATAAAGAAAGAAAAATAAGTGAAAAAGAAAAAGAATTTATATACGGTCTTTTTCTTTCAGAAAAAATTCCTGTTTCTGCAATAATGACCCCTCGTTCAGAGATAGTTGCTTTTGAGGATCAACTTGTTACTATAGATTTTCTTTCAAAACTTAGATTTATGCCTTATAACAAATTTCCTGTTTACAAAGGATCCCTTGACGAAGTAATAGGAATCCTTTATGCAAAGGATCTTATTAAAAACTTTTCTCCAGATATTCTTAATAAAAAGAAACTTTCAGATTTTGTTAGATCTGTGATTTTTATTCCGGAGACATTTAAAGTCAGAGAACTTCTTTTTGAATTTCAAAAAAAGCAGACAAAAATAGCCCTTGTAGTTGATGAATACGGAATTTTAAAAGGACTTGTTACTCTGGAGGATATTCTTGAGGAGCTTTTTGGAGAGATTTATGAGGAAAAAGAAGCAAAAATAAAACCGATTCAAAAAAAAGGAAAAAATCTCTGGCTTATTCACGGAAAAGTTCTTCTTGAAGAAGTAAGAAATGTTCTTGAAATAGAAATTTCTGAAGAGGAACTCTCAGATATAAAAACTTTAAATGGTTTTCTTCTTGCTCTTTTCAAGGAACTACCAAAAGAAGGTGATTCAGTGTATTATCAGGGATATCAATTTACTATTAAAAAAATAAAAGGCAGAAAGATTATCTGGGTAGAAATAAAAAAAGTTAATGGAAAAAGATGATAAAAGTTCTTATTTCTTTTATAGTTTTTCTTACAGGAGAGGCTTTTTTTGCAGGAAGTGAAATTGCTTTTATTTCAGCTGAAAAGCTTCTGGTTCAAAGACTTGCCAGAAGAAATCTTCTGGCAAGGATGTGTGTAAAATTCTGGCAGGATCCAGAAAGACTTTTTACCACCACAGTTCTTGGAATGACTCTTTGTATTTAAGGTAATGGAATTTTTACTTCCTATTTTCTTATACATTCCTTTGGAAAATGGGGGGTTCTTATTTCCTCTTCCCTGCTCCCCATTTCTATGGTGGTTTTTGGACAGATTATTCCCAAAAGTCTTGGAAAAAAATTTGCTTACCCCCTTATCCTTTATGTTGCTCCATTCCTTTATATTACATCCTTCCTTTTTCTGCCGGTAATCTGGATAAACAAAAAACTTACCAGTGTGTTTTTAAAATCAAAAAAAGAAAATCCCTTTTTTTTAACCAGATTTAGAGAAGTATTTTTGAACTTTATTTATTACGAAGAAGAAATAGATCTCAAAGAAAAAGAATTAATGCAAAAAATTCTGGAATTTTCCAATAAAAAAGTTTCTCAGGTAATGATTCCCATAACCCAGGTAAAGGGTTTACCTATTAATGTTAAAGTAAAAGATGTTCTTGAATTCAGCAGGAAGTATAATTTTTCTTATGTTCCTCTTTATGAAAAGGATCTTTCTCATATAAAAGGGATTTTAAAAGTTCAAAATCTGATGGGAGAAGTTCTTTTAAATCCAGAAGCATCTATAAAACCTTTTATAAGACAGCCTCTTTTTGTTCCTGAGGTAGCCCTTGCTCATGAGGTTTTAACCAGATTACAGAATCAGGGACTGGAGGTTGCTATAGTAGTGGATGAATATGGATCAACCACAGGTCTTATTACCATAGAAGATCTAATAGAAGAAGTTCTGGGAGAATTTAGAGATGCTCTGGACTATTATGTTCCAGAATATCATAAAATTTCTGAAAATACCTATGTTGTAAAAGGACATATAGAAGTAGAAAAACTTCAATCTCTTGGAATTCCCATTCCTTCAGGAGATTACGAAACTTTGAACGGCTTTATATATTCTATCACCGGTAAAATCCCTTCTCAAGGAGAAGAAATACAGTATAAAAACATAAAATTTAAAATTCTTAAAGCAACTCCTCAAACTGTAGAAGAAGTTTTGATAACACTTAAAAATTAAGAATTATTTTTTTAAACTTTTTGTCTCTGGTATGTATCTTTTTTATTTCTGAAAGAGAAGTTTCTGAATTTTTAATTTTTCTTATTTTCCACATAAACTCAAGATGTTTCCCCTGTAACTTTCCTGATTTTCTTTCTGAATCAAAGGTATATAATAAAGAAAGTTTACGAAATTTTAAAAGACAGGAGGGTTCTTTACCAAGAAAAATTTCAGGTAAACGATTTACAACAGGATTTTGAGTTTTTATTACATACAGCTTGTCGTGAATATAATCGTAAAACTTTATTTCAGAACTTTTGCTTTTTTCCCAGAGAACTATACCTGCTGTGGTTCCTAAAAATGTTTTTATTTTTACTATAAGGTAATTTTTTCCGATTTTGAAATCAGCTTTTCCTCCGAATTTTTTTTCTTTTTTTCTGGTTTTTACAACGAATTTCCACCAGATATTTCCTGAATAACCCGTAGTTTTTTTAATTGCTTTTTTAACAGGATGTTCAGCACATCCACCAGCTAAAAGAAGAAACAGACAAAAGAGAATAATAAAAAGTTTTTTTATCTGCATTCGAGTTCTTTAAGTTTTTTTTCTATCAATTCGATTTCATTTTTATGAATGGCACATTTTAAAGCCCTGGAAAGATAAAAGCAAGCTTTTTTTATTTTGTTAAATTTTTTCAGAATTTCTGCGTAATGTTCAAAAATTATAGCTTCGGGTTCTTCAAGATTTTTAACTGCTTTTTCAAGGTAATAAAGAGCTTTTTTGTAATTTCTTTTTTTATAATAAAGCCAGCCAATACTATCCAGGATGTAAGGATCCTGAGGTCTTATTTTAAGAGCTTTTTTAAGAAGTTTCTCTGCGGTATTGAGTTTTATTCCAAGTTCTACATAACTGTATCCAAGAAAATTAAGAACATAAGGATCCTCAGGATGTTTTTTCAAAAGAGGTTTTACAATTTTTATAACGGTTTTATAATCGTTAATACAGGCATAATTTGAAGCAAGAGCAAGAGTTACATCCACATCTTCTGGAAAAAGCTTTATGCCTCTTTTACCAAACTTTATCCCTTCTTTACATATATCAAGATTTTCTGCTGTAGAGATAAGGAAAATTATAAATTCCTTACTTTTTATGTTTTTTCTGGAAAGTTTAAAAAGATAGGTTATTGCTTTTTTTCTGTCTTCTTTTTTCAGAATAGCAATAATTCTTCGTTGAGCTTCTACAAACCACTCACTTTTTTCCGGAATGCTTCTGTAAATTTCCAGTGCTTCTTTTGTTTTTCCTTCGTTTTCAAGAGTAAATCCCAGAAGAAAAAGAAATTGAGGTTCGTTTTTGTGAGTTTTTAAATATTTTTTTAAAATTTTTTCACTTTTGTGCCACTTTTCTTTTTGAAGATAAAAACCAAGTAAAATTTTTAAAAACTGGGTATTTTCAGGATGTTTTTGAAGGTAGTGATTTAAAAGCTGTTCTATGTCTTTAAAACTACAGTATTGTTCCAGAAATTTAATAACTTCTATAAGAACCTGTTTGTTATCCTGAGAAAGCTCAAGGGCTTTTAAATAGGCTTTTTTTGCTTCTCTGTATTTTTTTAATCCTTTAAGAATTCTTGCTTTTAAAAGCCAGTTCGTATATTCCTCGGGTTTTATTTTTATTAACTTATTTAATCTATTTAAAGCTTTTTCAGGTTTATTTTTTTGCAGGTAAAGACTGACAAGAAGGCTGAGAAAAGTTACATTTTTAGGATGTTCCTTAAGGGCTTTCTCAAGAGTTAAAATAGCTTTATAAGGCTGATTTTTAAGAATATAAAGTTTTACAAGAAGAAGAACGAATTCCGGATTTTGAAATTCTTTTCTGTAAATTTTTTTTAAAATTTTTTCTGCTTTGTTAAATTTCCCATTTTCTAAATAGAGAAGTGCCAGGGACTTTTTTAAATAAAGACTTTTTTTGTCGTAGTGGATAGCTTTTTTCAAATAGAACTCTGCTTTTTTAAAAGAATAAGGGGCTTCCTGCAGGTATAGTAAAAAGTAATAATAAGCTTTTTGCAAAGAATCTGCTCTGGCTTTAGAATAACTTATACTTGCAAAGAAAATACTTAAAAAGAGAAAAAATATTAGAGATCTGGATATTTTATTCTTTATAGGGCAGGGCAAGTGGATAATAGTAAGCATCCGGCAATTTCTCCTGAAAATATTTTCTTAAATTTTTGACTATTTTTTCCTCTATCTGTCTTACTCTTTCCTTAGATATTCCAAGTTTTTGAGATAATTCATTAAGGGTTTTTGGTTTCTCAGCTATGAGTCTCTCGTGAAATATTACATAATCTTTACCTTTTAAAGTCTGGGCAAATTCTTTTAATATTCTTTTAAAATTGTGAAGAATTTCTTCTCTTGCATATTGATCTTCGGGAGTAAGTCTATCATCTTTCAAAAAATTGGCAAGGGTGTCATCTGAATCGTGGGAAACAGGGGCTTCCAGACTGAGATCCTGAGAAAACATTCTCTGTTCCATTTCTTCTACTTCTTTTTCCTTTACCCCGAGTCTTTTTGCTATTTCTTTGGGAGTTGGTTCAAATCCAAGAGCAGAAAGACGCTCTTTTTCCTTTCTTAACTTGTAAAAAAGCTTTCTTTGAGCCTGAGTTGTCCCCATCTTTACCAGCTTCCAGTTGTCCATTATATACTTTAAAATGTATGCTTTGATCCAGAAAGAAGCATAATAAGAAAACTTAACACCTTTATAAGGATCAAACTTTTTTACAGCCTGAAGAAGTCCCAGATTACCTTCCTGAATAAGATCAAGAAAGTTGTAAGCCCAGAATTTTTGAAATTCCAGAGCTATTTTAACCACGAGTCTGAGATTGGAAACCACAAGTTTATAAGCAAGTCTGGGATCCTTTGTTTTATAATATTCTTTGGCTATCCTTTCTTCTTCTTCCCTGGAAAGAACAGGATATTTACTTATTTCCTGAAGGTATTTCTGAAGAGGATCAAATCTAACAAGTCCTTTATTACCTTTTTCTTCTTCTACAGAAGGAGGTAATGGAGTAAGTTCTTCGGTTTTGTTTTCTATTTCAAGTTTACTCATACATCCATTTTAGCACAGATTTTTTTTATTTTCAAACCCCCTTTTATTTCAAACCCAGAAATTTGTGGAGCTGTATTTGAATTTTAAAAGGTTTTTTTGTTTCCATTATCCAGAATGCAAGTTCTTGAGGAGAAAGTTTATTATACACAGGAGAAAAATAAATCTGGCAACGGGATAAAATATCAAACTTTTCTATAATTTCAAGCGCCCAGTTAAAGTCTATTTTATTCATAACCACAAACTTTATTACATCTTTTTTCCCGAGATATTTTAAATTTTCATAAAAATTGTGAATGTGCATTCCAGAAGAAGGGGTTTTTAAGTCCATAACTTTAATTACTTCTTCAGGAACTTCTTTAAGACTTAAAGAACCATTGGTTTCCAGAATGATTGTGGCATTGTTCTGCAAAAGAACTTTCATAAGTTTATACACTGATTTCTGGAGAAGTGGTTCTCCACCTGTAATGGTTATATAAGGGATTTCTGGATAATTTTTTTTCCATAGACTTAATACATAAGAAATATTTTTTAATTGGAAAACGCCGGTTTTAGCATACTCTGTATCACACCAGCTACAATTCAGATTGCACCCAAAGAGTCGTATAAAAAAAGAAGGAAATCCTGCAAAAGGACCCTCTCCCTGAATGCTGTAAAAGATTTCGGAAATTTTTAATTTATCCAACTTCTGGTTTATTTTTCATAGTAACTTGCAGAAGTTTTTTCGTTTTCAAAAACCGTTACTTTTTTAACTTTTAACTCAGATTTTTGCTTCAGGGCTTTTTTTAGATTTTCAAATATATAGCGGGCTATATTTTCGGAAGAGGGATTGTTTTTTTGAAAAAAGGGGATGTCATTTAAGAGTTTATGGTCAAGTTCTTGAAGGATGTGTTTAAGGATTTTTTTAAGTTCTTTAAAATCTATAAGAAGACCTGTTTCATCAAGTTTTTCTCCTTCTACAGTTACGATAACTTTCCAGTTATGTCCGTGGAGATTTTCGCAGGCTCCGTTGTAATTTCTGAGGTAATGAGCAGAGGAGAAATTATCTTCTATGGTGATTTCAAACATATTTTATAGAAGTGGGGTTATAAGAGGCGGCGCGGGGATTCGAACCCCGGATTCACGGCTTTGCAGGCCGTCGCCTTACCGCTTGGCTACGCCGCCTTCCTAAGTGGTGGCGGCGGAGGGACTCGAACCCCCAACCCTGTGGATATGAGCCACATGCTCTAACCAGTTGAGCTACGCCGCCACCTTCATCACCTAATTTTAATAAATTTTTTGATTATGTCAACCCTCTTCACCCAATCATAAATTTTACCTAAAAATAATTCTGGATTCTCTGAAAAAGAAGGTTGAGAAGTTTAAAATTTAGTTTAAAATAGAAAAAAACTTATTAAAACAGGAGGAACAATGGAGGAGAAAAATAAAGAAAAAATAGAAGAATTGTTTTTAGAAGGTGCACAGATTCTTACTTTAAAACAGTTTGATAAAGCCCTGGAAATATTCAACCAGGTTCTTGAACTGGATCCAGAACATGTAAAGGCTCTTGAAGCAAGGGCTGTAATTTATATGCAAAAAGATCAAATAGATCTTGCCGAAGAAGATATAAGAAAAGCTCTGGAACTCGAACCCAAGAATCCGAGACTTTATTATAGACTCGGACAGATTTATTATAGAAAAAAAGATCTCGACAAAGCTCTTGAGCTCTTTACTCAGGCAATAGATCTTGAGCCAGTTTATCCTGCAGCTTACATGGCAAGAAGTCAAATTTTAAGAGAAAAAGGAATGGAAGAAGCAGCAGATCTCGAACTCGATAAAGCAGTGGCTGTTCAGAGAGAACTCGCAAAAGTTAGAAAAGTAGTTGATTTTTAATCTTCATCAAGAACCACCGTCCAGTTAAAAAGATCCTCTATCTCACCGTATTGTATGCCTGTAATGTATTGAAAAAACTGTTTTGCAACAGGACCTGTTTCTCCATTATTTATAAGAAATTTCCTATCCTCATAACAAATTTCTCCTACAGGAGAAATCACTGCAGCAGTTCCTGTTCCAAAACATTCTTTTAAAGTTCCCTTTTCTATTCCTTCAATAACTTCCTGAATGGAAATTTTTCTTTCAGTAGCTGTAAAACCAAGTTTTGGAGCAAGTTTTAATACAGAATCTCTGGTTATTCCAGGAAGAATGGATCCGTTTAAAGCAGGAGTGGTTAATTCGTCTTCAAAATAAAAGAAAATGTTCATGGTTCCAACTTCTTCTACATATTTTTTTTCTATACCATCAAGCCAGAGTATCTGTGTATATCCTCTTTTTTTAGCAAGTTCCTGAGCTTTAAGTCCTCCTGCGTAATTACCTCCGGCTTTTATATCCCCGGTTCCTCCTGGAAAAGCTCTTACATATTCTTTAGTTACATAAATTTTTATAGGATTAAAACCCTCTTCGTAATAAGCTCCAACCGGAGAAAGAATTATCATAAAAAGGTATTCGTGACTCGGTTTTACTCCAAGGCTTCCTTCTGTAGCAAAAATAAAAGGTCTTATGTAAAGAGCTGCTCCTTTCTTTTTAGGAATCCAGTGTTTATCTACCAGAACAAGAGTTTTTATTGCTTTAAAAACAAGTTCAGGATCTACCTGAGGAATACACATCCTTTCTGCTGAACGATTGAGTCTGGCAATGTGATCCCAGGGTCTGAAAAGCCTGATCCTGCCATCCACTCCGTAATAAGCCTTCATCCCTTCAAATATAGTCTGAGAATAATGAAGAACTATTGCCCCAGGATGAATCTCTATGTTGGAAAAAGGAACAATTTTGGGAGAATGCCATCCCTTCCCACACTCATATTTCATAATAAACATGTGATCAGTAAAAATCTTACCAAAAGGAAGTTTTTCAAAATCCGGAGTCTGTCTTTTTTCCAGTGGAATAAGGTTAAGTTCTATCTCCATAGCCTCACCCCTCTACTTGACTTTTTCTGTTTTTCCTTTAAAACTAAAATGAAACTTAATACTTTTTTAAAATTTTGACAAGACTTTGTGCTGGATTTTTGAGTTTATTTTTTTATGTCCATAATCTTCCATCAGTCAAAAGTTAGTTTAAAACTCTTTAAAGAAAAAGACGAAAAAATTATTCTCGGAGAAATCCTGCACTTTGTATATGAAACTTTTTTAACAGAACTTTCCTCCTTTATTACTCGTTCAGAAGAAGATTTATTAAGTCTTTTTCAAAACCTTCTTAAAAAAGCCCTTGCTTATTATCAGGAACCTCTGCCACAAAGGAAAAAAATTTTTGATTCTGCTTTTTCCCTTCTTAAGGAACATATTTTCTCAAAAGATTTTCAATTTTTACAACAATTGTGTCAGGATTCAGAACCTTTTCCAGAGGTTTCTATTTTTGAAAAAACCGCTACAGAAGTTTGTGAATTTCGTCCTGATCTTATTCTTAAAAAGAAAAAAAATTTGTTTCTTTTTGAATTTAAACTGCACGAAGAAAAAGGCAAGCAAATAGAAAAATATGTTTCTCTCTTGCAAAAATTATTTCCTGATGCTACCATTAAGGCGTATCTTGTATATTTTGAACCTTTTAAAATAGAGAAAAAGGGTGAATGGAAGCTCCGGATAAATCTTTCTGAAGGTAGTTCTTATGAAAGCTTACCTCATCCCACCCAGCTCCAACTTTTTAAAAACTTTGGTTAATTTTTTTCTTGCTAATAAAAATCTTGGTTCACCAGATATTACCCGCATCTGGCTTGTGTTTCCTACTAAAAGAGCATGCCTTTTTTTTAAACATTATTTAAAAATTAAAAGTAAACAAAATATCGGTTTTTTACCGAGAACTTTTTCATTTGAAGAATTTATAAATCACCTCTACATTCTTTTTGAAGATGCTCCTTTTCCCTCTGCACCGGAAATTTTTAGACTTTTTGTTTTTTTTGAAACACTTGAAAAAAGAGGTATTGCATGGGAAAAGGAATTTTCTAAATACTTCAACTGGGGACTTAAATTTCTTGAAGTTTTTGAAGAGTTTGAAAAAGAAATGAAGCTTCCGGAAAATTTGCTCTATCCCCCTGAGAGCCTTCCTGAAGAAGCTAAAAAACTTTTTGAGGAACTTAAAGAAAATTACGAATTATTTACTTCCCTCATTGAAAAAAAGTGTATTTCTTATCCAACTTTTAAATTAAAAAAAGTTGTAGAAAGATTAAAAACAGGGCAGGTAAATTTAAAAGAAGTAAAAGAAATCTGGATTGCAGGATTTTGTGCTTTAAGAAAAGCTGAACTTGAAGTTTTTAAAAATTTATCTTCAGGTAGAATTAAAACTTTGTATTTTTTTGAAACAGAGGAACCTCCTCCTTCAGTTATTTCAGAAACCATTAAAAATCTAAATCTTGAACCAGAGCCTTTACCTTCCTGCTATTTTGAAAAAAAACATACCAAAACCAGTTTGTTTCTTTGCGAGGTTTCTGATCCTCATCTCGAGGTTGAAAAAATAATGGAGGTTCTTCCTGAGAAAGTGAAAAAT
The DNA here is from genome assembly GCA_964636875.1 of uncultured Thermodesulfatator sp. Classification (GTDB taxonomy): domain Bacteria; phylum Desulfobacterota; class Thermodesulfobacteria; order Thermodesulfobacteriales; family Thermodesulfobacteriaceae; genus Thermodesulfobacterium. Next base: position 7,644 of record CAZWTB010000118.1, on the reverse strand, counting down.
CCTGATGAAATTGCTATAGTTGTTCCAGAACCCAAAATGATTTTCCCTCTTCTTTTTTCTCTTGAAGAACTTCCTCAAGAACTCGAAGTAAATGTTACACTTCAATACCCCTCTTCAAAAATTCTTCTAAATGGTCTGTTTCTTCTTCTTATAAAGAATCAGAAAGAAGTAAAAATTCAGGAAAAGAAAATTTATTATTCAACGCAAAATTATTTAAAACTCGTAAGACATCCGCTTTTACAGCTTCTTAGATTTGAAACCGGTCTAAGATGGAATGTAATTGCAAAGGAAATAGAATCTATTTTAAGAAAAAAAGGCTATCTCTGGGTATCCCTTGAAGAAGTTCTTTCGCTTTTTCCAGAGGAATATCGTAAATTTATTGAAAAATTCCATCAGACTTTTTTTATAAACTGGGAAAAAACAAGTATTCCAGAAGACATAGCCGGTGCTATAAAAGAGGTTTTAAATTTTCTTTCCCCTGTGCTTGAAAATTTAAAAGAATCTAAAAACTGGCAGGGTATTCTTTTAAAGAATTATCTTTATATTCTTGAAAACAGGATTTTACCTATATTTGAGGAAAAGTTTTACTCGGGAGACAGAGTTTTTTCCAGGCAGATGCTTTTTGAAATTCTCGAACATCTTTTAAAACAGGAAAAAATACCTTTTGCAGGAGATCCTCTAAGAGGACTACAAATAATGGGTTTTCTTGAAACGAGATTGTTGTCTTTTAAAAAACTCGTTGTTCTTGATGTAAACGAAGGGACTTTACCTCCTTCCACACCAATGAATCCCCTTCTTACAGATGAAATAAAAAATTATTTTGGTATTCCTGTGTATAAAAATGAACTCTGGAATTACTATTTTGAAAGGCTTTTAAAAAGTGCAGAAGAAGTGTATCTGTGTTATGTATTTCTTGAAAAAACACGAACAGGAGAATTTTCAGGAGAGTTTAAAGAACCTTCCAGATTTATACAGAAATTGCGCTGGGATGTTGAAAAAAATAAAAAAGAGCTGTATGAAGAAACAAAGGGACTTGATGTTTTAATTTTTCAAAAAAAAGACGGTATTCCAAAATCAGAAGATATAAAAGTTTATCTGGAAAAGTTTATTGAGAACAGCAGAGGAATAAGCAGATATTTTATTGAAACCTATCTCAGCTGTGGTGTAAAGTTTTATTTTAAGTATGTGCTGAAACTCAAGGAAGCTGAAAAAATAGGGCTGGAAAATACAGATGTAGGAAACTTTCTTCATGAATTTTTTGAAAATTTTTTTAAATTCTTTGAAGGAAATGCTGTTAAATTTAAAGAAATTTATCAGAAAACAGAGTTTTTGAAAAAAGTTGAAACTTTCTGGAATAAATACGAATTTGAAAGAAAACTTGATGCACTATCGCACTTTTTTTCTAAAAAAATAGCTTTCGAAAGTATAAATAGATATTTTAATTATCTTGTTTCTCTTGAAGAAAAAGGTGAGGTAGAGGAAACCAAAATAATAGGTGTGGAAAAAGAGCTGAGGGTTCCGTTATTATTTAGAAGTAAAGAAGAGAAAACATATAAATTGGAACTTTTAGGGAAAGTGGATTATATAGTAAAAAGAAAGGGGAGAATAAATAAGTATCTTGTTCTTGACTTTAAAAGCAATCCATACATTTCCACCTATCCTCAGATTGCTATGAATATGGTTGAAAGACTTCGGCTTCCTGAAGAATATGATCAAAAGGCTATTTATGAAGTTGCTCAATTTTTCGGGAGGTCTCTCTCAAATTTTCAATTACTTTTTTATTATTATCTTTTTTACTCCAAGAAAACCCAATTTCTGGATAGAGAGAGGGATTACATTATAAATGCCGGGTTTGTAACACCTTCAGATTTTAAAAAACCGGAAAAGTTTGTTTTTAATGTAAAAAAAAGAGGGGACTGGGCAAAGATTTATGATTTTTTTGAAAAGAAGTTTGCGAAAATTTTAAGCTGGATTCTGGATCACCTGCTTTTAAGTTCAAAATTTTTCTTTGCTCAGAACGAAGAAAACTGTAGGTTCTGCCCTTATGAGGAAACTTGCAAAAATTTTAAATATTTCTAAAATGGGAAGGGGGATTAAAATGCTGGATTTTGAGATTAAAAATCCAACTGAAAAAGAAGCTGTTAAAAGAGTCCTTGCAGGTGAAAGACTTGATAAAGCCCTTGCTTTAAAACTTTACAGAGAAGGAAATACATACCTTCTTTCTGCACTTGCAAATTATGTTAAAACGAAATTGCATGGTAATAAGTATTACTACACTCTCAATCGACATATTAATTACACAAATATATGTGTTATAAATTGCAAATTTTGCGGTTATCACAAAAAACCCGGGGAAAGTGGTGGTTATGTTTTAAAAATTGAAGAAGTTATAGAGACCTTAAGAAAAACTCCGGAAATTAAAGAAGTGCATATAGTTGGAGGATTAAATCCAGAATTGAAATATGAATATTATGTAGAACTTATAAGAAAAATAAGAAAAAATTTTAAAAATTTAAGAATAAGAGCTTTTACCTGTGTTGAAATAGACTGGCTCAGTCGTATTTCTGGAAAACCTGTTGAAGAAGTTTTAAAAGAACTAAAGGAAGCAGGTTTAAATTCTATTCCAGGAGGAGGAGCAGAGGTTTTTTCAGAGAGGATAAGGAAGGAACTTTATCCAGCCAAGATTTCGTCAGAGAGGTGGATAGAAATAGCCAGAACAGCTCATGGTCTGGGTATAAACACCAATGCAACTATTCTTTTTGGGCACATTGAAACAGACGAGGAAATAATAGATCATCTTTTTAGACTCAGAGATATTCAGGATGAAACAGGGGGTTTTTATTGTTTTATTCCTCTTGCTTTTATTCCAGAAAACAATCCTTTAGCCTATTTAAAAGGTCCCTCCGCTCAGAAAATTTTACGAACCATAGCAATTTCTCGTTTAATTCTGGACAATTTTCCTCATATTAAGGCATACTGGGTTTTTCTGGGGGTAAAACTTGCTCAGGTTGCTCTTTTATGGGGAGCAGATCATTTTCACGGCACTGTGTTTGAAGAAAAAATAAGTGAGTCCATGAAAGGTATAAAAAATGTTAAACTTCCTCCCAGAGAAATACAAAAACTTATAAGAGAAGTGGGAGGAGAGCCTGTAGAGATTTAAAAAAATTGCGCTGATAAGCAATGAGGAAATTTTTTAGAATAGAAAATTTAACTCTGATAGGAGTAATTCTGGGGATTTTGACGGGGATTTATTATCCACATTTTATTGAAAAGACGAAGATACTGGGAGATATATTTCTTGCACTTTTAAAGATGATAATTGTGCCTCTTGTATTTACCTCTGTGCTGGTTGCAGTGCTTGAGCTTGAAGATATAGCAAGATTTGGCGGACTTGGTATAAAAACAATGATTTATTACCTTTTTAGCACGGGATTAGCAGTAATTACCGGGCTTGTTCTGGTAAGTCTTATTGAACCAGGTAAAGGAGAAATAATAAAAACCGTGGTTCCCAAACATGTAGAAGTAAAAAACATAGGAATTGGAGGATTGATCTGGAGTTTTATACCGGTTAATCCAGTAAAAAGTTTTGTAAATGGTAAAGTCTTACAGATAATATTTTTTGCGATACTTCTTGGACTTTCTGCTATAGCGCTTTCTAAGGAAAAATTAAAAACTTTTTATTCCTTTTTTGATACTTTTAATGAAGCTCTTATTGTTCTTACCAGGTGGATAATAGCTCTTACTCCTGTGGGAGTATTTTCTCTTGTAGGATATGCAGTGGCGAGGTTTGGAATAAGTGTAATTTTTTCTTTATGGAAATATGCTTTAACCGTTATTCTGGGGTTGTTTATTCATGCTTTTTTAAATCTTCCTTTTCTTGGTTTTATTTTAGGGAGATACAATGCATATAAATATTTTATTCAGGTAAAAGAGGCTCTTCTTCTTGCTTTTTCTACTGCTTCGAGTGCTGCAACTTTGCCTGTATCTTTAAAAGTCTCTCAGGAAAAAGGAGGGGTAAAGAAGTCTGTTGCAGGTTTTATACTTCCCTTAGGAGCAACCATAAATATGGATGGAACTGCTCTTTATGAAGCAGTTGCAGCGGTTTTTATTGCTAATCTTTTTGGAATAAAGCTTACCTTTTTTCAGATGATCACGATTTTTCTTACCGCCACCCTTGCTTCTATTGGAGCAGCAGCAATTCCTGGAGCAGGACTGGTTATGCTAACCCTGGTTTTAAATTCTGTAGGACTTCCTCTACAGGGAATAGGTATAATTATTGCCATAGATAGATTTCTTGACATGATAAGAACTTCTGTAAATGTGTGGAGCGACCTTAATGGAGCTAAAATCCTGAGTTACAGAATTTAATTAATAAAATTTTTTATTAAGTCGAATACAATTTGGGCAAGACCTGTTTTTGTCAGATTGTTATAAGCTAAGGTTTCAGAAGAAGTAAAAATCCAGAAGTCTGAAGTGTCTTTTCCCATGGTTTCAAGAGGATTGGCAATTAAAATATCAAAGTTTTTTTCTTTTAGTTTTTTTATTGCATTTTCTTTAAGTGTTTCTCTTTCTTCAAGAGCAAAACCTACTATAATCTGTTTCTCTTTTTTTAAAGAAAGTGTTCTGGCTATGTCTTCAGTTATTTCAAGTTCAAGATTGAATTTTTTTAGATTTTCTTTTTTAATTTTACCTTTAAACACATTTACAGGTCTAAAATCACACGGAGCACCTGCAAATATAGCTATATCACATTCTGGAAAAATCTTTGAAGATACTTCCAACATATCCTTTGTAGTTTCCACAGAATAAATTTTTGGAAACGGGATATTTATAAAAGATAAATCAGGAATAAGAAAATTGGTGCTACTTTTTCCCCATACCAGAAAAACTTCTGCACCTCTATAGTAACCTTCTTTAAGAAGACTTAGAGCCATTTTTCCTGAGGAGGAGTTGGTAATGAATCTAACAGAATCAATGGGTTCTCTTGTTGGTCCTCCTGTGATGAGAATTTTTTTTCCTTTAAAATCTTTTGGTTTAAAATGTGCTTTTACTGTTTCAAATATTTCTTCAATTTCTGGCAGTCTTCCTTTTCCTGATGTTCCACAGAGGAGAATTCCTTCAGAAGGCTCGTAAATCCGGTATCCGTATTTTTTTAACTTCTGCACATTTTCCTGAGTCGCGGGATGTGTCCACATATTTGTGTTCATTGCAGGAAAAATATAAACAGGAGAAGTAGAAGCAAGAAGAGTTGCAAGTAAAAGTTCGTCAGCCTGTCCTGAAGAGAGTTTTGCTAAAAATGATGCTGTTGCAGGCACAATAAGTATTAAATCAGGATAATTTGCAAGTTCTATATGAAGAGCCCTTCCCTGATAAGTAAAAAAGTCCTGATTGGTGAAAACTTTATCACCTATTAAAGCAGAAAATGTAAGAGGTGTAATAAACTTTTCTGCTCCGGTTGAAAGAATTGCACGAACCTGATAACCTTCATTTTTCAATCGCCTTATTAATTCGCATACTTTATATATGCTTATACTGCCACAAATACCAAGAAGTATTTTTTTATCCATAAAAAATTCAGGTAAACTTTTATCTTTTTATCATTCCATAAATTTTAACGTCGGTTGAAAAAGTGCCTTCAGAGATTGTGATAAATACAACATTGGAATCCTTTTTAAAAACAAGTAAAGTAATTTTAGAACTTAAAACTCCTACTTCCTGCCATCCTCTGAGTTTCATTTGAGTTCTGAAAAATTTTACCAGAGCACTTGTTTTGTAATTACAACGATAATCCAGCAGTTTAATTATAAGTTGTTTTGTTTCTAAAATAGCACTTTTATCTTCCTGAAGTTCCATATCTTTTAAAACTGGAACATCGGGCAGAGGGAATACTATCAGAGGTTGAGCAGGGGTATTTTTCTTTACCCGGGAAGTTTGTTCTTTTACAGTCTGTCCATAAACAAAACTCCCCATTCCCAAAATAACTATCATAAAAATAACCAGAAAGATTTTAATTCTGTCTTTCATTTTTCCTCCTCCTGCAAAAGTTTTAAAAAAATTTTTTAAATAAAAATTTTATTTTATAAAAAGTTAATCCAAGATATTCATGAACTGCAAGTGTTGTCATTTCTAAATAGGTAGGATCCGGAAAAAAGTCCCATATACTGAATTCTGGTTTACATATTTTATAATCGTAATTCGTAGGATAGGGGATGGGTTTAAATCCTTCTTTTTTAAATAGGAGGACAGATCTTTCCAAGTGATATGCAGAAGTTAGTAAAAGTATTGGTTGTTTTGGATCAGGGATATATTTTTTTAATACTCTGGCACTGGTAATGGTATCAAAAGGTTCATCTATTGCCTGAACTTCTATTCCCAGTTTTTCAGCCAGTTTTTTATAATAGGTGGCTCCAAAATGTTTTTTATCTTTAAAATTACCTCCTACAATAAGTATTTTTTTATCTGGATATTTTTTTTTCAATTCAATTGCTTTAATAAGTCTTATGTAGGATTCGCGATTAAATCTTTCTTCGAGGGAGAGATCCGGTTGATGATAAACCCTGGCAGTGAGCACTACGATGTAATTTGTTTCTTTTATTTTTTCTGAGGATGGAATTGTATATTTACTTTCAAGGTGTTTAAGTAAAAGGTAAGGTAAAAATGGGGTGGAAGAGAAATAATATACGAGTATAGCTACAAAGAGAAGAAATCTTCTTCTTCCTCGTCTTTTTCCGAGAACTACATATATTGAGACAATGAAGAGGAAAAAGAAGATTAAAGATGTGGGATAAAAAAGATAGAGCAGGATTTTTTTAAGAAAAAAAGTAAAATCAGGCATATATAGGAGCTGAACAGAATAATAAAAAAATGGCGGGGCTGACGGGACTTGAACCCGCGGCCTCCTGCGTGACAGGCAGGCGCTCTAACCGTGCTGAGCTACAGCCCCAGTCCCCAACCTCTACCTTTCTAAATTTTAATACATTTTTAAAATATTGCAATCCTTTTTTTAACTTTTTTAAAATTCAACCATCCCCCAGAAATGCTTATTCCGATTTTTTAAATCTTTATTCTTTCTACAGTTTTACTTTCCAGTTCCAGAATAACAAAACCAGGATCTTCATCTTTCCCAAGAAGTTCTCCTGGATTCACTACCAGACACCCCTTGATTTCTTTTACTTCATAAGTGTGATTATGTCCACAAAAAACAAAATTATATTCTCCTGTAAGAGCAAGAGCATAAGCTATCTTGGGATAATGAACCATTGCTATTTTATAACCTTTAATTTCAACTTCTGCAGATTCTCCATGAAAGTGAATATAAGGATATTTTTTTAAATGTTGAGACATAAGATAAATGTCACCACGATTGTTTCCCAAAATAAGGTGGGTTTCTCTGCCAAATTCAGCAAGAACAGGTATCATAAAAGGAGATATTAAATCTCCACAATGGAAAAGTATTTCTGCCTGCTTTTCTATAGCTAATTTTACTGCTTTTTTAAGATTGGGTATAGCATCGTGACTGTCACTCATTATTGCTATTTTCATATTTTTTCCTCCTGCATTTTAGAAGGATTTTTCTGTAAATGATTCCTTATTGATAATTGAAATTTTACCATTGTTTTAAAAGACCTCAAGATTTATATAATT